>CAZHUE010000056.1:0-13505 GCA_964535875.1 uncultured Methylomarinum sp. | reverse complement strand
TTGGGAATAAATCAAAAGACTGATTCTAACATAAAACTATACTAAATAAGCAATTACGGAAATATATACTAAGGGTTGATGCCATTTCTCTATTAAGACACATACTAAATTAGCCTAACGTACATCTCACCCAATAACTATGATCAAGAAGAAGATAAAATTAATTTTAATTATCATTTTGTTTAATTTATCAGCAAAAGTATTTGCTACTAAACCGTGCCCTCTACCTTCCTGTTATACCGATTCAACAGGCGCACATTTTGATAAAAGAAAATGCGCACTTGCTTCAGATTGGGTGACAACGGGAAGAATAGAGATGCTTAAAACATAATGTTGAAGCTATTCCAGTTATGAAAGACTTTTTAAGTTTCAATTTCATTGTTGAAAACTGGGGAAAAGGTGAAAACTCACAACAAAAGGTCATACCTTTTCAGGTTGGATGGTGTAAAAACCAAGCAAGCCCAACAAAATCTTCTAGTTTATTTAGAATTTATGGAACTATATCCGAGTCAACCCATGATAAAACAAAAGAATACAGGTACTTTTATATTGAGCCTTTTAACACCAACAAATGAATTATATAGCGATATTTTGGCATCAGTTACCCTGCTGTTTTAGAACTATCTTCTATCACTTCTTTTTAAAAACTCAGCTTTATTCAAAAGCACTGCTACTGATAACCTGAGTATTTTCTTGCCGATGAATTCTAACTTGCGTTGGATAAGCGAATTTTAAATTATTATTCTTTAAAATTTCTGCAACCTTATACATCACATCTTCTTTTACAGCCAGCCATTCCGCCCAATTAACCGTTCTGGTAAAACAATAAACTAGTATATCAATAGAAAAATCATTATACCTATCCACAAAAACCAGCTGAGTTGACTTTATTCCTTGAGTATCTTCCTTTGACATGAACTTAAAGCCTTTCATCATACTCGCATGTTTATGCTCTGGATTCGCAATGTCAGGGTGTACTTTTAGCATATTTCTAATATCCTCAACCCCATGCCGCAAATTATCCATATCACTTTCATAGGTTACACTGATATACATTTTTATACGTCGCCCCACCGCTCGCCGATTCCAGTTCATTACACTGGATACCGAAACCAATGAATTTGGTATAGTTATTAAAGCATTGTCAAACGTACGGATGGTTGTACTTCGTAAACCAATTTCTGCTACAGTCCCCTCCACGTTGCCCACCTCAACCCAATCACCCATTTTAAAAACATTATCAAATAAAATGGTCATGCCACCGAATAAGTTTGATAAAGTGTCTTTTGCTGCCAAAGCAAATGCAAGTCCACCAACACCTAGTGTTGACATAATTGCAGTCAGACTAATTCCAAAATGGTTTAAACCGAGTGCTAAAAAAAACATGACCACTAACCCTTTTGTGGTTTGCACACCAAGATTAAATAACTCTTTTCTTAGCTGAATATTTGCCTTTGATAGTTTTTGAATCTGCACCAAAACAAGACTGTCGATGACCTTAAAAATCAGCCAAATAAAAAGAATGCTGTAGACAATAAATGAAAAACCTTCTAGGGAAGATCGGTAATCAGTTTTATAAAAAAAAGCGTAAGTCCCTAAATTCAGCCCAAAGAAGATGAGCAGAGCCCTAATAGGCCTTCTTATTTCATGATAAATCATTTCCTGCTGCTCAACTTTGGCATCAATCACATAATTTTCAACACACCAACTAGCACATTTAAAAATAAAGGGATAACAAAAATAAACAAGGAAATAGATAATGAATGAGAGAACAACCCCGCCAACATCCACTTTAAAAGGAGCCAATTTATAGTTAATTGGGCGAATAAAATCAAAATGGTTGATGTATGAAATAGCTGACAATAGAGAAAATTCTTGAAACCAATGGACTGAAGCTATTTTTCTAGGATAATTAATGACATACATCAGAATATCCTGATAACTTTCATTAGTCTGCATAAACCGCTGATAGTTACTTTTCAGCTCAAAAAACACACTGCTCTCACTTGTTACTTCAGGTAATTTAAATTTATTTTTCTTTCCTCTACTTTTATCCAGTAAGTGTTGTGACCGACTCACTATAGATTCAATACTTTGATAGTTTTTTGATACTTGAATCAAATATTCCAGATAATTTTTAATTGCCAAATTAACTCTATGTTCTGCTAACTTAATTTGATCTCGCTGTGCGGCAAGTAGATTATTTTTTTCTTTATTCAATTTAATCCGGGATTGCAGAAAGTCTATATCCCGACCAAGGTTTCTTGAGGGTAACTGATACTCCTCTGCCTGTTTTAATTGAACAATCAATTTATCTAAAACGTCAATTTTTTTTCCTAATAGCGCGTTAATACTTTTTTCGCTACTTATAAGTGATAACTTAGCATTAATATTTTTTAGCTGATCAACAGATTTTAATATTTGGTTTTGATCAGAAAAGGCCGAAAATGTCAAAAGACTCAATAGCAATATTAAAAAAAAAGATGATACTTTCATGAGTTTAAATATGGGTCTAACGGTTGCGTCGATGTTTGTTTTATTAAATTTATCTGGAAAAATAAATATTATCCATCAATCGGGGTTTTCCAAGTTTTGCAGCAACAAGTATAACTAATTCATTATCACTATCTTTAGCTTGTTGTAAATTATCGCGCCTACAGATAGAGAAATAATCAACTTCAAACCCTAAAGAAGCCAGATAATCCTGTTGTTGTCTCTCAATAGCTTTTAAGTCTTTTTTTTCCAAAAAAATTGCTTTTCGTGCCTGACATAACGAATCATATAGTTTTGGTGCAATCTTTCTTTCATTCTCAGTCAAATAGTTGTTACGAGAACTCATCGCCAATCCACCCATCTCTCTTTCTGTTTCCACACCCACAATCTTGGTTGGAATATTTAGATCAACAACCATTTTTTGTATTATTGCTAATTGTTGAAAATCCTTTTCGCCAAAGAAAGCCAAGTCAGGTTGTACCATATTGAATAACTTGGCAACGATTGTGGCGACCCCGTTAAAATGGTCGGGGCGACTTTTACCACAATGGCTTTTTGATAATTCTGTAACTGAAACTACAGTGCCCATTTTTTGTGGATACATTTCAAGTACCGATGGTAAAAATAATAAATCGGTAGAAACCTCTTTTAACTTTTCCTCATCGTCCTTTTCTGTTCTGGGGTAACTTTCAAAATCCTCGCCAACACCAAATTGTGTTGGATTGACAAAAATACTGACAATAACTTTATCAGATTTTTTTCTTGCCTCCGAGACAAGCTTTATATGTCCGGCATGAAGGTTTCCCATTGTTGGCACAAAAGCAATAATTTGATCTTGTTTTCGCCACTGCTCAATTTTTTCTCTTAATTGCTTTACTGTTGTAACTTTTTGCATCTATGAATAGCTATGTTCCGAAGCTGGAAAATCTGATTGTTTAACGGCTTGATGAAACTGACTAATCGCGTCAGAAATATCGTTTGCATTTTCCATAAAGTTTTTAGAAAATTTTGGACGTTTTCCTATGCTGATCCCCAGCATATCGTATAACACTAATACTTGGCCATCACAAGCCAAACCAGCACCAATACCAATCACCGGTATTTTTAATTTTTGCGAAATTTTTTCAGCTAAGCCAGCAGGAACACATTCAAGAACTAACAAACTAGCACCTGCTTGTTCAATTCGTTTTGCATCATCCATTATTTTCTCTGCATCTTGATCATTTTTCCCTTGAACTTTATATTTTCCCAACTGATTAATTGATTGTGGCAGCAAACCTAAATGTCCACAAACAGGTGTTCCAAATTTGACCAAGGATTCAATAATAGTAGTATGTGCTCCTTCCAATTTCACCATTTGTGAGCCACCTTGCTGCATAAGCTTGGCTGCATTTATTAAAGCAAGATCATTTGATGCATAACTTAAGAAAGGTAAATCAGAAATAACAAACGCTCTCTTTCTGGCATTAGTTACACATTGAGTATGATAAATCATCTCATCAATAGATACTGGAACGGTCGTTGCCTTACCTTGAATCACCATTCCCAGTGAATCTCCAACCAACATAACATCAATTCCTGCTTGATCGACTAGCAAGCTAAAACTGGCATCATAGACCGTTAAACAGCTGATTTTTTTACCAACCTGTTTCATTGCAAATAGGTCGAGTACAGAAAGAGCTGAAAATGACTGTTTATTTTCTGACAAAACCACTATGCTAATTTCTCCAGGCCGTTCAAAGGGCAGGTAGTAAGTAATTTTTTAATCGTTTGTTTTCCCGGTACTAACAAATTTTCAGAGGCTATTTCTGCTAATGGATATATGACAAAAGCTCTCTCAGAGAGTCCTATATGAGGAACAATTAAATCTGGCAAGTTAATCTGTTGATCAGCATATAGTAACAAGTCAAGATCTAAAATTCTTGCTCCCCATCGCTCACCTTTCCTAACACGACCAAAATCAATTTCGATTTTTTGTAACACTCTCAAGACCTCTATAGCGGATAAACGAGTATGAACATTCATTACCGCATTAACGTAATCAGGTTGATCTTGAGGCCCCATAGGAGGACTGCTATACAAACTTGAAAAGCTAATTTCTGAAATATTCACTTGATTAGCTATAACAGTTCTAGCGCGCCTGATTTGTTCGGCAGGGTTTTCAAGATTACTACCCAGCCCGATATATACATCAATCATTGTTCTTGGGTTCTGTATACGATACTACTTTTTTCTTTCTATTTTTTCTTTTCCTTGGCGGCCGAGTCATTTTTTTTTGCTCAGTTTCATTAGCAAATTGAAATTTTGTCCACCATTCAGCCAATTCTGTTTCAGCCCCTCCTGTTTCTGCACGTAACAATAAAAAATCGTAAGCGGCTCTAAATCGTGGATGTTCCAATAGACGGAATGGTCGTACCCCAATGCGTTTACTAAACCTTGTCTGTAACAACCAAACTTCTCGCATCGACTGGGTTACTCGTTTAGGTATGGATAACGCTTTTACCTGCATTGATAAAACATCACTAGCCGCATTTTGAAGAGCAAAATTAGCATCATCACCTTTATCAATTTTTTCCTTAGCTAAAGTTTGTACTGGCTCCCAAAGAAACGCTGAAAGTAAAAAATAAGGTGTAATGCTCTTACCTTCAGCAATACGATTATCTGAATTTTCTAAAGCTCTTGCTATAAACAATCGAGGAAAACCATTCTCTTCGACAGCTAAACATTGCTCTGATTGAGGGAAAAGTACAGAAAAAAGGCCGTAGTGCCGAAGCATTTCAAATGTTTGTAGTCCTTTTCCTGCTAAAAACATTTTTAATGCTTCATCATATAATCTGGCCGCTGGAATGCCTTCTAAAAGAGGGGCTAATTCGTAGATTGGTTTCTCACATTTAGGGTCTAAAGTGAATCCCAGCTTAACAGCAAACCTAATTGCTCTAAGCATTCTTACGGGGTCTTCTCTATAGCGTATTACTGGATTACCAATTAGTTTTAGAATGCCCGCTTTGTGGTCTTCCATGCCACCAGTGTAATCAACAATAGAAAAATCCTGAATATTGTAATATAAAGCATTAACAGTAAAATCCCTGCGCCAAGCATCCTCTTCTATATTACCAAAAACATTGTCTCGTAATAAGCGACCGTCTTCGTGAACTTTCTGGTCATTTTCATTGCCTTTTTCTGAACTTCTAAAGGTAGCAACTTCAATAATTTCTCGCCCAAAATGGACATGTGCCAATCGAAAGCGTCGACCTATTAAACGGCAATTGCGAAAGGCTTTTCTAACCTGTTCAGGACTAGCATTGGTCGCCACGTCAAAGTCTTTAGGCTCTAAACCCAATAACAAGTCGCGTACGCAGCCACCCACCAGATACGCTTCATAACCTGAATTTTTTAGCCTATATAAAACCTTTAGAGCATTATCACTAATTTGTGTTCGTGAAATAGTATGCTCGGAACGAGAATAAATCTTAACTGGCTTATTCTTCTTGGTTTTTCTATCTGATACTTTGACTGCCTTAGCTTTATCAGATGAACTGAATATTGATTTAAAATATTTTAAAATAATTGTTATACCCGTTTATTTTTATCTTTATTCTTGTAAAGTATAATTAAATGAATTGTTACATCATATCACTTTGCGTAAATCCATCCCAACAAACAGTATTTGTGACCCTGATTGTTAAAATAAAACTTTAGCTCATTTTTGTAATTTAGAAAATTGAATTTTTTATAAAATAAGCTTACAATCACTCGTGCTTATTACAGAAGATATTGCTTCGGAGAGTTTTATGTTTAAAAAAATTATTACTGGTTTAATTGAGAGACCTTTTTTAACCAGTATTTATGTAACCAACTTAGCTATTTTACTATTACATAAACCACCATTTATTTTTTCTCTTGTAATGCTGGGTGCTTTAATTGCAATGAGTATGTACTACGGTCAAAAACTAGCCCTTTTTAAATAGTAACATCTTGCCCTAAACACTAAAATCAGGTAGAAATACCCTTTATATCTTATGAAATCACCTGGTTTTTTTCGTCACATCGCCATTATTATCTATGATGGATTGCTTTTATTAGCGTTACTTTTTCTGGCAACGGCTATTGTTTTACCTTTCAACAGCGGTGAAGCATTTTCTTCATCCCAATACTTTTTCCCTATCTATATTCTTTTTGTCAGTTTTTTTTACTATGGTTGGTTTTGGACTCACGGTGGGCAAACACTTGGAATGAAAACATGGAAAATCAGGATTAGAACGCATGATAATCAAGCAATTAGCTGGTTGCTTGCATTAAAACGTTTCTTTCTTGCTATTATTTCTTGGGGACTTGTTGGCTTAGGATTTTTATGGAAGATAATAGATAAAAACCACTATACTTTGCATGATCGTTTCTCTAAAACAGCCTTATATTTTGATGATACTTTTTAAAGCTATGAAATAAAAAGCTTTAAAATATTTTCCAGATTTAAGAATTGAGTAAAAATGAAAGAATATAAACCTTGTCAGATATAATATTTAAGTCATATATAAAGGATTTTTATGTTGTTGAGTTGCAAAAAAGATGGCAACCCAACGAATCAACTTAGTGGTGTATTCTTAACGTGCAACTTGTTTACACTTCACCACTACATCTTTTACATGACAACGGTATTTTTCAGTATTTTCATAGTCTCCTTCACACTCTTCACAAATAACTTCTCCGTTATCTACAATCTCATCAATGGCCCAACCATATCCTTTAGAACCACAAAGTAATTTTGCATACTTTTTAAAGCGATAACCACTAGACGCTTGTTTTGTTGCTTTATCCTTATCTTTACAGCCTGCCGTAGGCTTTAAAGTTCCAGTAATATTTTCATAATTCCACTCATCTACATTAGTAGCAAAAGACTGACTGGAAAAAGTAACCAATACAGCCATTAAAAAAAAAATATTTATCTTCATTTTTACAATCTTCCTCTTATTATTTTTAGATCACTTACATTTTAATCTTATTTTAAAAAAAACTCCATTTTCCCTACAGATTATAATGAAATTAAAAAAACAAACAACAATCAAAAAATTTATAACAAATATCAGTTATTGTGGCTTGTTTTTTCTATTCCATAGGTATACAGCAATGCTGCCATAAATACAATGCGTTAACGCAGAAATGGCTCCTGGTATTGTGGCCATTTGGCCAAAATTTTGTTTTGCTAACACAACACCTAGTCCGGAGTTTTGCATACCAACTTCAATTGAAATAGTTCTGGCGACTTGTTCATCTTTGAACACAACCTTACTAATGATATAACCTAATACAAATCCAAACAGGTGTAGTAATCCAATAGCGAGAAATAGATTCGGCCCCGATGCTAATATTTCTGCTTTACCTTGTCCAATAATACTTCCAACAATTAAAGCAATAATAATCACTGCGATCGGAGGTGCTATCGGCAGAATTTTTTCTGTTGTTTTATGAAAAAAAGTATTTAAACTAACACCAAGTAAAATAGGTACAAGCACAACTTTTACCGTACCTAAAAATAGTTTCCATGCATCAACTTCGAGACGACTACCAACAAGAAAGTCTGTTAATAATGGCGTCATAATTATTGCTAACAATGTAGATAAAGCCGTCATGCTAACTGATAGCGCAACATTGGCTTTTGCAATAAATGCAACTACATTAGATGCCGTTCCTCCTGGACAAGAGGCAACTAATATCAACCCAACTGCCATCATTTTTGGTAATTCAAATAGGTTAGCCAAAGCTAAACCAGCAAATGGCATCACGGTATATTGTAAAACCACTCCTAATAAAATCCATTTTGGATAAATTAGGATTCGTTTAAAATCTTGTAAGCTAAGGGTTAATCCCATACCAAGCATGATTACCCCAAGCCCGTATGTTATAAACGACCCTTTGAACCAAATCAATGCAGGAGGATAAAACATAGCAAGGATTCCAGCACCAACCACCCAAACTGGAAATGCATTGGTAAAACGTTGACAAATGTTATTAAAATTCAATTTAATCCTCGGTTTTCATTGCAGAAAGAAATTTCCATCCATCCAATATAAGTACTCGACCATAAATATTTTAATAATTTTGCGCAGGATTTTTTGTCATATTCAACTAACACATGGATGTGTGTAGGTAGAGTAATGCAGGAGCAATTACCGAGGCGTATAAACTGTCGCATAGCAAGTTATGCAATTGTTTATGCAACGCCGAAGATGATAAAAAAGACAAGTAAAATGTTAAAATATTTATGGTCGAGTACTTAAGGTTCATGACACAATGATTAAATAGATAAAGCATGATCTAAAGGGTTATTATAAGCTGAATTGCTAGTAGTTTTTTATACTTTGCGCGGTCACGAATGCGGATTTTATAGCGAGTTGATTTTTGTCGATAGCAAGGCGCATCCGTGACCGTGTAAAGTATATGTTAAAAAAAGACTAGACCAGACTGCAATTAGTCTGTATCAAATTAATTGAGATAAATAATGACAGCAACAAAAAAGCGCCCCTTATACACTCACTATGCAGGATCAGTTTTGTTAGAGACTGCATTATTAAATAAAGGCTCTGCATTTACAGAACAAGAAAGGCACGATTTTAACCTAGATGGTTTATTACCCATTTCAATTGAGACAATTGAAGAACAAGAAGCTCGATCTTATCACCAATTTTCCAAGTTTGATAATGATCTTGATAAGCACATCTACCTGCGTAATATTCAAGACACTAACGAAACGCTTTACTTTAAATTACTGACTATCCATCTTGAAGAAATGATGCCGATTATCTACACCCCTACGGTCGGCCTGGCTTGCCAGCTTTTTTCACAAATTTACCGCCGCAAAAGAGGGTTGTTCTTATCATTTCCAGATCAGCAAAAGATGGATGATTTACTACAAAATGCGACCAAACAAAAAGTAAAAGTCATTGTCGTCACAGATAGTGAACGTATTCTGGGACTTGGAGACCAAGGAATTGGCGGAATGGGAATACCTATCGGAAAGTTAGCGCTATATTCTGGATGTGGGGGTATTAGTCCCGCCTATACTTTACCCGTCACTTTAGATGTAGGAACAAATAATCAGGCAGTATTGGATGACCCCATGTATTTAGGTTGGCGGCATAAACGAATTAGAGGTGAAGAATATTTCAACTTTATTGATAAATTTATTCAAGCTGTTAAGATGCGCTGGCCTAACGCACTAATCCAATTTGAGGATTTTTCTCAAGACAATGCAACGCCCCTGTTAAAAAAATATCAAAATAAAATCTGTTGTTTTAATGATGACATTCAAGGCACTGCTTCTGTAACTGTTGGAACCTTGCTTGCAGCTTGCCACACCCTAAACAGTTCAATTAAAGAACAGCGGATAGTTTTTGCTGGTGCTGGTTCGGCTGGCTGTGGAATTGCAGAACAAATTGTTGCCCATATGCTGGAACAAGGGTTGACTGAGGAGCAAGCATTAAACCAAATATTTCTTATTAGTAGCGATGGGTTGTTAACCACCGACATGAAACAATTACATGATTTTCAAAACAAATTTTCAAAAAAAATCAGTGATGTGGGTGATTGGAGTAGCGGTAAAAAACACATTAATTTGCTAGATGTCGTGCGAAATAGTAAGCCTACTATTCTTATTGGCGTTTCAGGACAGCCAGGCTTAATGACAGAAGAAATAATCAAAACAATGTACGCCGATTGTAAAAAGCCAATCATATTTCCCCTCTCTAACCCTAACTCTCGTGCGGAAGCCTTACCAAAAGATATTATTCGTTGGACTGAAGGAAATGCGATTATCGCAACCGGCAGTCCATTTGATTCAGTTGAATATAAAGGCAAACAACATGTTGTCGCTCAGTGTAACAATAGTTATATTTTTCCCGGTGTTGGTCTAGGCGTTATCGCTAGTAATTCAACACGTGTAACAGAAAAAATGTTTATGGTGGCTAGTAAAGTTTTAGCCAAATGTTCACCTTTAGTTAAAGGTGCAAGTGATGATTTACTACCCTCACTAAACGAAATTAGAGAGGTAAGCCTTAAAATTGCACTTGCAGTTGGTTTACAGGCAATAGAGGAGGGTGTTGCCCAAGTCATTAACAAAGAAGATTTAGAGAAAAAAATAACCGCTAACTTTTGGAATCCCGAATATAGAGATTATCGCCGTCGGTCGATGTAACTTTTTTTTAAAGATTGATTCAGAAAATATAAAGAACAGACCTTTTTTCACTTTAGGGCTCGTCTATTATTTATGGATGAGGAAATTGAGGGCTAAAGTATTCAAGATCAAGGTACACGTAATAGCAGGCTACCCCAAAAGATTTCAAAGCTTCCGTTCCTCGATAACTACTCCTGCGTTATTCTACTTACAGGCTTCCTACCCTAATGCTCACGCCCAAGCCACATGAATGTGGTGAATGGAAATAATGCAGGAGCAATTGTTTGCCTCACCTATATCCATATAGGCGACGCAGAGATTGGATATTTTGGTTTCAAGATTTCCATTCATCAATTAATAGAGGTGCCCATTACTCAATTAAACAGGCGAACAGTAAGGAAATATATTATTGAATGGATTTCTTTTTGAACCGTATTGCCAAGTCGTAAAAAAAATTTATTAAGGTATGGTTTGTCGTATACAGCCTACATAATGCATCATCCTTTACATTACTGGAGATGCCATATGTCCAAGCCCAGTCAATAAAATACAAAGCTAACGATTTAACGCCTGCAAATGATGATATTTTATATCCAGAAGACCGATGTATTCATCGGTTAAAGCAAAGCTGAGTCAGCCGTAGCCTTTTTTTTGTCAGGGAGTAAAGAAGATGCGTAGAGGAATCTTCAACCTTGATGACCTATATTCCCTACTCGGTTTTAAAGAAGGTGAACTGGAAAACGAAAGCTCGCTGATTCACGATAAGAAAATTAAAAAACGAGCTAAAGAACTAATAGAAACAGAGATTATTCGGCACGGAGATCTGTTTACTAATATCCATCCTCTTATTCAGTATTTTGGAATGAATGAGGTAGAAGCTGAAATTCTACTCTTTACCATCTTATTTGCTTTAGATGAAGATTTTGGGTCATGTTTTAATATTTTTAAAGAGGTGAGTAATCGAACCTTTTTTCATATTTTGGCGATTACCTTAGACACTCCGGAAAATAAAATAAACTATGCACTCGATTCAAATAGTTTATTGCATCAAACCGGATTAATAAAAGTAGTTGCTTCTACTCAGTTTATCAGCTGTAAGCTAAATTATTTATCCAGATTTTGCAGTATGCTGGATAGCCCTCAACAAAATATTGAGTCATTATTTTCAGACTACATGACACCGGTTCTACCAGTAAAGTTAACACCTGAATATTATCGCCATATTAAAAAAGACTATGTTCGTTTATCGGCCTATCTTACAACGGTTAGAGATAAAAAAATTTGTGGAGCAAATGTCTTGATCTATGGAGCACCGGGTACAGGAAAAACACAGTGAGTGTGCACCTTTGCTAAAGAATTAAAAATAAATCTTTCCGAAGTCAGTGTTGAAGATGAAGGAGGCATTATTTTATCAGGAGAAGAGCGCGTATCAGCGTGTCAGTTAGCACAAAAACTATTAGAGAAAACCAACAACCCTTGTTTACTATTTGATGAAATTGAAGATTTATTTTATCACATGACTAAAAGATAATGGTAAAGGTGTACAAACTAATAAAGCGTGGCTTAATCAATTATTAGAGCACAATAAAGTACCTAATTTTTGGTTATCAAATAATATATCAGACATGAATAATGCCTTTATAAGGCGTTTTTATTTAGTGTTTGAACTCTCCGTTCCACCTCGCTCTGTCAGAAAAATACTTGCTGAATCATTAAAAGAGACACAAGTAAATACAGAGTGGATTGAACGTGCTTTTTGCCCGATAGAGCGTCATGTTCGAATTAAGCTATTATTAATTATGTGATTTTAGTAAAATGTATGAGATTAGAAGAAACATGAATTTAGTATCTTGTTTTTGAAAATATATATACAAATTTTCCCTAAGGACTAAATATTAAAATTATTCTTTTTTAAATTTTATCAACTTAAATAGACAGGCAGGTAAGTTTTATTATGAACAAAAAAGCAATTATATTGGCTTTTAATCTTATAGCATTATCAAGTTTTCAAACGACTGTACAGGCGGGAAGTGTTGAAGCAGGAAGAGACGCATTTGAAACTTGTCGGGGGTGTCATAGTGCACCAGGTTATAGCAATGTTTATCCGACCTATTATGTACCTAAAATAGGAGGACAAGTCCCAGCTTATACTGTTGCCGCTTTGAAGGCATATAAAGAATCAAGTCGTTCTCACCCAACGATGATGGCAAATAGCTACGATCTTTCTGAACAAAAGATGGAAGATATAGCTGCTTATTTAGCAGAAGCTACTGGGGGGTCTAAAGACAGTAAATCAAATCATGGAGACATCAGTAAGGGTAAAAAATTAGCTGAAACGTGTCTGTCTTGCCATAATGATGATACAAGTTCAAGCAATCCAAGGTTGGCTGGTCAACATGCTAATTATCTAGAAAAAGCAATGCAGGATTATCAGTCAGGTAAGCGTAAAAATGCATTAATGAAATCTATGGTGGAAGATTTATCTGAAGATGATATTAGAGATATTTCTGCGTATTTTACAAGTTTAAAAGGCTTGGTTGCGACAGAATAACTATATGAAGGCTGTATATTAGTTTTAAGGTGCTTCCTTCAATTGATACAAACGCCTTTTAATCATATAAAGAATATACTTACAAAAGATTTAATCAGGATTGCTATGAAAAAAATATTAGTAATTACTCAACGTTTTGAAAATCAGGCAGCTTTCTTTCAACAATGAACATCATGGCCTGACTAGCGCTGATACCTGATTCTGACAGGCCCCCGAATACAACAGAACGTCCTGACGTCCTCCATGCTTCGAAAACAGCCCGATATTTTCTGCTGAACCGCGGTCATGCGTGTC
>CAZHUE010000055.1:10840-13762 GCA_964535875.1 uncultured Methylomarinum sp. | reverse complement strand
TTGATGCTAAAGTGGAACGGCAATCTAGAAGCTAGATTAAATTAACAATGCCAAAATATCTTTATAAATTTCATTTAAATCTTTAGTCAATTGTTCCCTATCGACATTATTGTAACTATTTAAACTCAACTCCCTCTCCTAGACTTAAACTTAAACAAATCAAGTGATCGCTAAGTTTAAATAACTTGTTAATATTTAGATTAAAGCAAACCGATTATTTTATAGTTTCCACGTGTATTTAAATTAATGGTGATATCTTTATCCGTTTTATTTTTCCAATACCACCCATGAACACCTGTAAAAGGCACGACTAACGAACCACTTGATTTACTATCGGTACTGACTTTATAACTTTTAAAATACCCATCAGTATTACCTTTTGGTTCCCCATGAAAGTCAAAATATAATTTTTTACCGTCTGTTGTTTTCCAGATAAATTCAAATTTTTCATCTTTGTTTATACTGAATTTATATTCCAACTCACTGTTAGCAGGAAGATTAATAAGCACTGTATCTTTCCATTCCGATTGCTCAGAACAGGAAACTACAGAAGGCTTAGTTGTCGTATTAGCTTCTTGTGATAACACCGTTAACCCAAGCTTTTTCCCAATCCCAGTAGGATCAATATTAAATTCTGCTGGAAGTACAGCAACAAGTAAAATAATAATAGCTAGAATTATTGAAAATAAACAAGCTATCAATAAAGACTGAATCGAAGGTTGTGGAATAGTATTCATTTTAAAGTGTCGTAAAATAAGCAGTTAATTGATAGCCCGTTAATACGAAACCTCCTGACATAAGTAAAGTATTAGTGATCGTTGAAAATTTATAATAACTGGAATGTCTACGCCAAAACCCAAGTAATGTAAGAATAAAAAGTAATGCGATAAATTGCCCTACTTCCACACCGACGTTAAAGGCTAACAGGTTTACAAATAAATTTTCTTGAGGTAAATCAAATTTTTGTAATTTTGTCGCTAAACCAAAGCCATGAAATAGTCCGAAAATTAAAACAGCAATTTTAGTATTCGGCTGAAAACCAAATATACTTTTAAAGCCACCTAAATTATCAAACCCCTTGTAGACAATAGAAAAGCCAATGACTGCATCAATCAAATATGCATTCACATTAATTTGGTTCAGCACACCGCCTAGTAAAGTTAAACTATGCCCAAACGTAAATAAACTGACATAAATTAAAATATCACGAATACGAAATAGAAAAAAAATAACACCAACTAAAAAGAGTAAGTGGTCATAGCCTGTTAGCATATGTTTTGCGCCAATATAAAGAAATGGAAGGATGGCTGCATCACGATTGGTAGCTAGGAATTGTTCTGTGTTGCTATCAACTCCGTGAGCAAAACAACTGATATTCATTAAAAATAAGATAATAAATAAAGTATACTTGGTAGCGAGATTCATTAGCTTTCAATAATATTAACTTTTAAATAGAAATAACCGCTTTAATGTGTTCATGCGCTTGATAACCCTCAATTTCAAAATCTTCAAATTTATAATCAAAAATCGTATTGGGTCTTGTTTTAATCTTTAGCCTGGGCAACTTATAAGGTTGTCGGGTTAATTGTAATTTTGCTTGTTGCTGATGATTTAAGTATAAATGCACATCACCCCCTGTCCAAATAAATTCACCAACCTCTAAATTACTCTGCTGAGCCACCATATGAGTCAATAATGCATAACTGGCTATATTGAACGGTAAACCTAAAAACGTGTCACAACTGCGCTGATAGAGGTGACAAGAGAGCTTTCCGTTTGCCACATAAAATTGAAAAAATGCATGACATGCCGGTAAGGCCATTTTTCCATTCGCTATATTTTCTTGAGGACTGATTGTTTCATCTGGTAAATCTGCTACATTCCACGCTGATACAATAATTCTTCGGCTATTGGGTGTTTCTTTTAATTGTTTAATAATCATCGCTATCTGATCTATAGACTGCCCTTCTGGTGTTGGCCATGATCTCCATTGATAGCCATACACAGGCCCTAGATCACCCGCTTTATCAGCCCAGTCATCCCATATCTTTACATTATGTTGTTTTAAATATGAGATATTGGTATCCCCTTTTAAAAACCATAATAATTCATGAAGAATGGATTTTAAGTGTATTTTTTTTGTGGTTATTAACGGAAAACCTTCCTGCAAATCAAAGCGCATTTGATGGGCAAAAATAGACAATGTTCCACTGCCAGTTCTATCCCCTTTTTGAATACCCTCATTAAGTATTTTGTCCAGCAATTCTAAATATTGTTTCATGCTGCTTTTTTATGTGCATAAAAAAATAATCCTGCGCCAATTATAATCATTGGCGTTGATAATATCTGTCCCATGGTAAGCCAGTCTAATGCCAAGTAACCTAAATGAGCATCAGGTAATCTAAAGAATTCTACAAAAAACCTAAAACAACCATAAAGAAACAAAACTAACCCTGTAGGTGCCATCACTGGTCTTTGTTTACGGGTATAGAACCATAAAATAGCAAACAGAACCAACCCCTCTAAAAAAGCCTCGTATAGTTGTGAAGGGTGTCTAGGCAGTGGCCCTCCACCTGGAAAAATCATTGCCCAGGGTACATCGGATGTTTTTCCCCATAACTCTGCATTAATAAAATTTCCAATTCGACCCGCGCCTAGTCCAATTGGAACTAAAGGTGAAATATGATCAGTTAGCTCAATCATGGTGCAATTTTGTTTTTTTGCAAACCACCACATGGTCATAAATACACCTAACATTCCACCATGAAAAGACATCCCCCCTTCCCAAAGTTTAAGTATAATAATTGGATCATTAATAAATCGAGAAAAATTATAAAATAAAATATAACCGATTCTCCCACCCAGTATGACCCCTAAGGCTCCGTAATAAACCAGGTCTTCCATTGCAGCAGGTTTAATTAC
>CAZHUE010000055.1:0-10830 GCA_964535875.1 uncultured Methylomarinum sp. | reverse complement strand
GAATATGGTTTTTCTGCTCTTTTTTTCCCTAACAACCAAACAGCAGCAAAACCAATTAAATACATCAGACCATACCAATGAATTTTTAATGGTCCCAATGCAATTGCGACTGGATCTATCTGTGGATAAGCTAACATAGCAGATTGTAAATATTAAAAGAAAAGGTGATTCAAGAAAAATTAACTGAAACTTTGTTTTTCCGAAACATTTAAATTATTACAAAGAAGAGGGGAAACACCTCCCCCTTTCTCAATAATATGAATTATAAGTATTATTTAATTATAAAATATTATACATCTAAATTAGCAACATCTAATGCATTTTTAACAATAAAGTCTCTGCGGGGTTCAACTACATCACCCATTAATGTCGTAAAAATTTCATCTGATGCTATTGCGTCTTCAATTCTTACTTTCAACAATCTTCGACTATTTGAATCTAGCGTAGTTTCCCACAACTGACCAGGGTTCATTTCTCCTAATCCTTTATAGCGCTGAATATGTTGTCCTTTCTTGACTTCTTTCATCATCCATTCAAATGCTTGTTTAAAATTACTAACTTGTTGTTGTTTTTCTCCAATCTTCATAAAAGATTGATCTGTAAATAACCCTACTGTATCTTGGGCATATTGAGCAATTTTCAAATAATCTTTTCCATCAAAAAATTTAGAATGTAAAATAAAGGTTTTAGTAATACCATTCATTTTTTTGTTCACAACAAGATCGAAATCATCTTCACTTGTATAGTTTAATTCTATCGAATAAACAGCCTTAATTTTATTCTCAGCAGTATTTTTTTCTAACTGCTTATACCATACAGTCATTTGTTCTTTGCTTTTTTTAATCTCCTCAGTTAAAGGCAAGATATATGTCATTTCCTCTAAAAATAAAGAATCATAACGCCTGCTTAACCGATTGATGACAGAAGTAACACCTGCATATTCAATCGCTAATTTTTCTAAACCCTGGCCTTGAATAATTGGTGTTGACTCATCTGTTTGTAACTGAGCTTTATCCAGAGCTAACTGAATCAGATATTCATTTAATTCCGCATCATCTTTCACATAATGTTCTTGTTTACCTTTTTTAATTTTATACAAAGGCGGTTGCGCTATATAGATATATCCATTTTCAATTAACTCTGGCATTTGTCTATAGAAAAAAGTCAGTAATAAAGTGCGAATATGAGACCCATCAACATCCGCATCTGTCATAATAATAATACGATGATAGCGAAGTTTTTCAATATTATATTCATCTTTGCCAATACCACAGCCTAATGCTGTAATTAAGTTACCCACTTCATCCGATGAAATCATTTTATCGAAACGGGCTTTTTCTACATTAAGAATTTTCCCTTTGAGAGGTAATATTGCTTGCGTGCGTCTATCTCTGCCTTGTTTGGCAGAACCGCCAGCTGAGTCCCCTTCCACTATAAAAAGTTCTGATAATGCTGGATCTTTTTCCTGACAATCTGCTAGTTTTCCTGGTAAACCTGCAATATCCAAGGTAGATTTACGGCGCGTCATTTCACGCGCTTTACGTGCAGCATCACGCGCTCTTGCAGCATCTATAATTTTATTAACAATAGTTTTAGCTATTTGAGGTTGTTCCAATAAAAATTCTTGAAGTTTCTCATTCATCGTAGATTCTACTAATGGCTTAACCTCAGAAGAAACAAGTTTATCTTTTGTTTGCGATGAAAACTTGGGATCAGGGACTTTTACTGACAACACTGCTGTTAAGCCTTCTCTAGCATCATCCCCTGTTGTTGATACTTTTTCCTTTTTAGCTAAACCACTAGATTCAATATATTGATTAATAGTTCGAGTTAATGCACCTCTAAATCCTGCTAAATGTGAACCACCGTCTCTTTGGGGAATGTTATTGGTATAACAAAAAATATTTTCCTGATAAGAATCATTCCACTGCATAGCGACTTCCACAACAACATCTTCTTTTTTAGCAGTAAAATGAAAAACATCTTCAAATAAAGGTGTTTTATTCTTATTTAAATGTTGAACAAATGCGCTAATCCCACCTTCAAACTCAAACACATCTTCTTTTCCTGTATTTTCGTCTTTTATTGAAATTCTCACGCCTGAATTTAAAAAAGATAACTCTCTAAGTCTTTTTGCCAAAATATCATAATGAAACTCTATATTATTTGAAAAAGTTTCTTTGCTCGGTAAAAAATTAATTAGTGTCCCAGTTCCCTCTGCATCACCTATTACTTCCAATGGCGCAACGGGCTCTCCCATTTTATACTTTTGTTTATGTAGCTTACCGTCTTTTCGAATTTCAAGCGTTAATTCTTCTGATAAGGCATTAACTACTGATACACCAACTCCATGCAAACCACCTGAGACCTTATAAGCATTATCATCAAACTTACCACCAGCATGAAGCACTGTCATTATCACTTCTGCTGCAGACCTACCTTCTTCTTCATGTATATCAACTGGAATGCCACGACCATCATCAAAAACACTCACTGATCCATTTTCATGGATAATAATATCGACACCTTTACAAAAGCCCGCTAAAGCTTCATCTATTGAATTATCAACTATTTCAAACACCATATGATGAAGACCTGAGCCATCATGAGTATCACCAATATACATACCTGGCCTTTTCCTTACTGCATCAAGACCTTTTAGGACTTTGATATTAGAACTATCATATTCTTTATTATCATCACTCATATGTTTTCCATTTGTGCATTTTAGGTGGAATAAGTTTATCTATACTTTTTCCTGTAAATCTATTATCTCACATGTTTCACGTGGAACATGTAAAGTTCTTTATCAAATTAATCTCACCATGTTTCACGTGAAACACTTTATAGTTTTTTAATAGTTTTAAATCACCAAAATTAGAAAGCTCTGTTGATGACATAAATACTTGGCAATTCAATTTAACTAAAAAATTTAATAATTTTTGTTTGTTTTCTTGGTCTAACTCTGCTGTTAAGTCATCGATTAAAACACAGATACTATTTTTCTTTAGATTTTTAAATAATTTAATTTGTGATAATTTTAAAGCTAACATTAATAACTTTAATTGGCCTCTGGAAACAAATATCTTTGCAAGCTTTCCATTGACCAATACCTGAAAATCTGATCGATGAGGACCAATATGCGTAAATCCATATTTAATATCTTTTTGAAGGTTATTATCTAAAGCTTGATTAAAACTTTCAAATTCATCCCAACTAGATAAATAACGTAATTTAACTTCATTAAAATCAAAAAAATAATTACTTATTTCAATAAAGACAGGTTCCAGTCTTGCTAAATATTCATTTCTATATTGAGAAACTATTGTACCGGACTGAATAAGCTCTGTGTTCCATAGATTAATATGACTAACTTTCTTTGTTTTTAGTAATGCATTTCTTTGCTGAAGTGCTTTTCTATATTTTCGCCAGTTTTCCAAAAAACCTTCTTCATCATTAAATATCCCCCAGTCCATAAATTCTCTTCTTATTTGTGGTCCACCATCTAATAACTGATAACTTTTTGGATGTACCAATAAAACTGGAAAAGAATAAGCAAGTTCCGCTTTACCACTATTTTCTTGATTAATACGAATCTCATAACCACGACTACTAAGTTGTATACCTAAATGAAAACCATTTCCATTCTGCGTAATAGTAATACCTGAAACTATTAATTCAGCTTTATCAAATTGTATAACTTGCTTTATATTTGTTGCTCTAAATGAACGAGCTCTTCCCAAAATATAAATAGCTTCAAGTAAGGAGCTTTTACCACTAGCATTTTCACCAACAATAAGATTAATTTCAGGGGAGGGGTTAATTGAAGCTTTTAGAATGTTCCGAAATGAATAAATATCAAGCTTAGTTAAACTCATTTTTAGGTACCTAAGTATTACTCAATATTTATAATTAGAAAAAATTGAAATGTATTAATTGAATGTGGAGGTAACAAAAGGGGACTACCAGCCATCGCGTTCGCTCTCCATGGCTGGCAGCGAATGAATTTATGAAATATAGATTTCCTACAATCGCATTGGCATCACAATAAATCTATATACTTGTTGTTGCGGTTCTTCAACAAAACAACTACTAGAGTTACTTGCAATGCTAAGAACCGCTAACTCTGAATCTAAATTACTAACAGCATCTAATAAATACTGTGAATTAAAAGCAATTGAAATAGGTTCTCCTTGATATTCAATAATTAACTCTTCTTCCGCCTCGTCATGTTCTGGGTTATGAGAACTTAACTTAAGTAATCCATTTGATACATCAAAAGTAACGCCTTTAAATTTTTCATTAGATAAAATAGCAACTCGAGTTAATGCTTCTTTTAAAATTTGTTTTTGAACATGTATCTGATTAAAAAATGGTTGTTCAAATACTTTACTAAAATCCGGATATTTAGAATCAACTAATTTAGCTGAAAAAATTAAATCTTTAACGTAAATTTTAATATTACTGTCAGAAAATTGAACATTCAATTCAGCTTCTTCATCATCCAATAAGCGAGAAAGTTCTACTACACCTTTTCTGGGTAAAATAATACGCGTTTCATAGCCAGTTGCTGAACCAATATTATCTTCGTAAATTGATAAGCGATGTCCATCAGATGCAACTAACTTTAATTTGCTATTTGATATATTTAATAATAACCCATTTAAATAATATCTTACATCTTGATTCGCCATACAGAAAACGGTTTTATCTAATGCTTTTTTCAATGTTCCTGCATTAATAAGAAACTGGTTTTCAAATTCTGATTCAGAGAACTCTGGATAATTATCTGCTGCTAGAGTAGATAAGGAAAATCTACTTCGACTAGAGGATACTTTTATCTTACCGTTAGCTAATTCTATTTTAATTTCAGCTTCATTAGGTAATAACCTAATAATATCTAAAAATTTTCGTGCGGGAATTGTTATTTCACCTGTTTCAAAAGAATCTAGATTAATGTTAGCAATTAATTGAATTTCTAAATCAGTTCCTGTTAATACTAAATGATTTTCATTAACAACAATTAAAATGTTAGACAGAATGGGCATTGTTTGCCTTTTTTCAATAATGCTTACAATTTGTTGTAAAGGAACAAGTAATTGTTCTCTATTAATAATAAAATTCATAAATATACTTAAACCTATTACTGTTATTAGTCTTTGATAAAACTGTTGATAAGTGTTATTTGTTTTTTAAAATCAATACTTTAATCTATCTTTAAAGCTGTGAGTTAAATCCTTTTTAGTTGTGTTTTTCTTGGTGATAATTAGTGCTATATAAAAACTTTACAAGAAACAAACACCTTTTAGATAGTTACTATCACAAAGTTATCCACAATTTGAATATAAAAATAGTAATTTTTGAAAACCTATATTCTTTGGGATAGCACTACTAATTGTTCTAGATTATTAAATCTAAAGAGATAAGATTCTTAACAAGTTTTGATAATCTTCAGAAACTTTTATATCACTTTCTTTTAATGCTTTAATTCTTTTGCATGCATTAATCACCGTAGTATGATCTCTTCCTCCAAAAGCATCGCCAATTTCAGGAAAACTGTGGTTTGTTAATTCTCTTGCTAAACACATTGCTATTTGTCTTGGTCGAGTAATTGATTGTCTACGATTTTTTGATGATAAGTCAGCAACACGAATTTTAAAATATTCAGCAATTGTTTTTTGAATATTATTAATATTAATTAATTTATCTTGTAATGAAATTAAGTCATGTAAAGCTTCTTTAGTAAAATCAATAGTAATTTCTCTACCTGTGAATTGAGCATTTGCAATAACTCTTCTAAGCGCACCTTCTAATTCCCTAACATTAGAAGGAATTCTTTTAGCGATAAAAAATGCAACCTCTTGAAGTAATTGTACATTAACCAAACTTGCTTTTTTAAGTAAAATTGCAGCTCTGGTTTCCAAGTCAGGTGGTTCAATGGCAACAGGTAAACCCCAACCAAACCGAGATTTTAATCGTTCTTCTAGACCTTCAATTTCTTTTGGGTATTTATCACAAGTTAAAACAACCTGATGTTTTTTATCTAAGAGATTATTAAAAGTATGAAAAAATTCTTCCTGAGAACGTCCTTTCCCAGCTAAAAATTGAATGTCATCGATAAGCAATACATCAACACCACGATAATAGTCTTTAAATGCATTAATAGTATTGTGTTGAAAAGCTTGAACCATGTCTTGAACAAATTTTTCAGAATGTAAATAAATAATATTTGTATTAGGTTTCTTTTCAATAACAGCATTGCCAATGGCATGCATAAGATGAGTTTTACCTAAACCTGAACTACCATAAATAAATAATGGATTATAAGCTTTACCAATATTTTTGGATACTTGGATTGATGCGGCTTTTGCAAGTTCGTTAGATTTTCCTTCTACAAAAGTATCAAATGTAAACGTTTTATTTAAAAAATTTGAACGTTTTGGTTTTTTATTATTTGTTGAATTTTTTTTTAATAACTTAGGTTGTATCAAAGATGTAGTTTTTTTAGAGCCAATTTCAAATTGTAACAGTAAAGTACCATTAGAAAACTCATAAACAGCATCTTCAACTTTAGACAAAAAATGTTGTCTTACATGATCTATAATAAACCGGTTAGGTGCTAATAATTTAAGCGTGTCATTTTTTTCTATTGCTTGTAATGGTCTGATCCAGGTACTAAAATCACTGGAAGGGATTTCATTTTCAAGTTTAGATAAACAGTTATTCCAGATTGTGTTCATTGAGTTTTAATTAAAGGTAGCTATATTTTAATTGGGAATTACATTGACAGAGTGTACTATTATATTTTATCATCCGACGTCTTTTTTATCCGTTTTTTGTTAAAAACACATTATAGGGCTTAGCCAAATGAAAAGAACATATCAACCAAGTAAAATAAAGCGTGCA
The DNA here is from genome assembly GCA_964535875.1 of uncultured Methylomarinum sp. Lineage (GTDB taxonomy): Bacteria > Pseudomonadota > Gammaproteobacteria > Methylococcales > Methylomonadaceae > QPIN01. Next base: position 3,924 of record CAZHUE010000055.1, on the reverse strand, counting down.
AGAACGCATGGGTTTCGTGCAAGAATGGCCACTGTTGGTGGACGTAAAGTAATTAATGCTCGTAGGGCAAAGGGTCGTTCTGAGTTAACTGTATAGTTGGCAGACGAGACTTATAGTTTCCCCAAACAATTGAGATTAGGGAAACCAGCTGAATATAAAAAAGTATTTGCAAAAGCAATTAAATCTACTGATAAGTTTTTTACCTTATTGGCGATTAAGAATGATCAAGGTCATCCTCGGTTAGGGCTTGCAATCGCAAAAAAAAATATAAGAAAAGCAGTTTCAAGAAATATAATTAAAAGAGCTGTTAGGGAGAATTTTCGTTTACAGCAACATTTATTAGTAAATATTGATATTGTTGTTTTAGCCAGAAGAGATGCTACAAATGCATCACCACTCTTATTAAAAAAGTCTTTGGATAAGCATTGGCTTAAATTGATTAATAAATGCGAACCATACTCATAAAGCTTATAGATTTTTATAAATATTTCATAAGCCCTTTATTTCGCTCTAGTTGTAGGTTTTATCCTACATGTTCAAGTTACAGTCTAGAAGCTATTCAGATTCATGGTGCATTCAAAGGCTCTTTCCTAACACTCAAGCGATTATTAAAATGTCACCCCTTTCATGAAGGGGGGATAGACCATGTTCCTGATAAATTTGGTAAATAACAATGGATAACATTAGATTTCTGCTCGTTATTGCGTTAGCAATGATTTCATACATGCTTTGGGAAGCTTGGCAATTAGATTATGGACCAAAGCCTTCCGAAGTAGCTGTAGTAGAACAACCTACTATTTCAAATTCTAAACAAGATTTACCAGGTTTAGATCCTGTTCAACAAGCTGAAACTAAAAAAAATGTTGAGGCTGTACCAGCTCTGGAGATACCATCAGATAAAATTATTACGGTTAAAACAGATGTTGTTTCTGTCGAAATAGATGCCAAGGGCGGTACGATACGCAAACTGGATTTATTACAGTATCCTCATGAAAAAGTAAACACTGTTGTAAATAAGGTGTTTGCACTAGTTGGTTTAGAGCCGCCGGAAAAAGATCTTTCTCCAATTCGTTTATTCGACAGTAATGTTGATAATTTATTTTTAGCACAAAGTGGTTTAATTGCTGGAAATAATTCAGTAGCAGCACCTGATCATCATGCTACCTTTTCAATAGAAAAAGAAAATTATCAATTAACTGAAGGACAAGACACTTTATCAGTTCCTTTAGTCTGGACAAATAATGAAGGTTTAGTTGTTACAAAAACATTTACCTTTAGCCGAAATAGTTACAATATTTCTGTTGAACAAAAAGTCAGTAATGATTCATTAAAAACATGGACAGGTAGACAATATGGGCAATTATTAAGAATTCCATTTGTTGATGATAAAGGTAATACGTTTATTAGGACCTATGCGGGTGGCGTAGTTTACACAGAGGAAGAAAAGTATCAGAAAGTAGACTATGATGACATGGCAGAAGAAAACCTTGATGTTACATCAATAGGTGGTTGGAGTGCGATGACTCAGCATTATTTTGCATCTGCCTGGATACCACCTCCTGATCAGGAAAATAATTTTTATACCAAAGCATTGAAAGATTCCCGCTTTGTTATTGGATCTTATTCCCATACAGTTTCAGTTCCACCTCATACAGATACGGTTTTTAGTTCACACTTGTTTGCTGGACCAAAAATTCAGCCGATGATGGCAAAAGTTGCTGAAGGTCTGGAATTAACAGTTGATTTTGGTTGGTTACTGTTATAGGAAAACCGATTTACTGGTTGCTTAATAAAATACATGACAAAATAGGAAATTGGGGGTTTTCAATTTTAGGCGTTACTTTATGTATTAAATTGTTGTTCTTTAAATTATCTCAGGCTAGTTATCGATCAATGGCCAAGATGCGTAAAATTCAACCGCGTCTTAAAGAAATGAAAGAAAAATTTGCAGATGATAGACAGCGTTTTAATACTGAAATGATGGCTATGTATAAAAGGGAGAAAGTAAACCCAATGGGGGGTTGTCTTCCTATCATGGTACAAATTCCTGTTTTTATTTCCCTCTATTGGGTATTAATAGAAACTGTAGAATTACGGCAGGCACCTTTTGCATTATGGATTCAAGATTTATCCGCACAGGATCCATTTTTTGTTTTGCCGATTATTATGGGCATTACAATGAAAATTCAGCAAAGCTTAAATCCGGCACCGATTGATCCATTGCAAGCAAAAGTAATGAAAATGTTTCCCATCGTATTCACTGTCTTCTTTTTATTCTTTCCAGCAGGATTAGTACTTTATTGGGTATGTAACAATACCTTGTCAATTATTCAGCAGTGGTATATTACTAAACAGATTGAAGCTGAAAATTAATTAATAATAATTAAAGTAATATTTTTTGTAGAGCGGATTATATCCGCTCTTTTGTTTAAATAGTAGAACAGCACTTTTAAGTGAAATACAATACACAAGATACCATTGCCGCAATAGCAACACCTCCTGGAAATGGGGGTGTAGGTATTATCAGAATTTCAGGGCCTTCAGCTTCTGAAATTGCAAAGAAACTAACAAATAAATCATTTCTTCCGAGACAAGCATTGTTTACATCTTTTAAAGATGAAGATAAAATCGTTATTGACTCAGGCATCCTCCTGTACTTCCCAAATCCTTCATCGTATACAGGTGAAGATATAATTGAATTACAAGGTCATGGTGGAACCGTTGTTTTAGGCATGTTATTAAAACGGGTTCTAAGCTTAGGGGCTAGATTAGCTAATCCTGGGGAATTTACTGAAAGGGCGTTCCTAAATGACAAATTAGATTTAGCACAAGCAGAAGCTGTTGCAGATTTAATAGAAAGCAGCACAGAACTGTCTGCGCGTTCAGCTCAGAAATCAATGCAAGGCATTTTTTCAGAACAGATTAATGAATTAGTTGATGAGCTGACTGAACTAAGGGTTTATGTAGAAGCAGCAATAGATTTTGTTGACGAAGAAATAGATTTTTTATCTGATGGTGTTGTTGAAAATAAAATAAAAAAAATAGCAGAAAAAATAAAAAAAATAAAAAAAACTGCAAGGCAAGGGCGGTTATTACGTGATGGAATGACAGTTGTCTTGGCAGGAAAACCGAATGTAGGTAAATCAAGTCTACTAAATGTGTTAGCAGGACACGAAGCAGCCATAGTGACTGAAATTGCAGGCACTACCCGAGATATTTTAAAAGAACAAATCCAACTAGATGGAATGCCGCTACATATTATTGATACAGCTGGCTTGCGAGAAAGTGATAACATGGTAGAAAAAGAGGGTATACGTCGAGCACATGAACAGATAAAACAAGCCGATCAAGTTTTGTTATTAATTGATAGTACAGACCCTGAAACTGATTCAGTTATCGACTCTCTGCCTACAGATCTTAATATAACGAAAATATATAACAAAATTGATTTAGTAGAAAAAGAACCAGAGATAATAGAATCTCAAGATGGAACTCAAATATACCTTTCAGTAAAAAAGCAACTAGGGTTAGATTTGCTGACAGACTATTTGAAAAAAAGTGTAGGCTTTAAAGCAGAAACAGATAATGTTTTTATTGCTAGAAAAAGACATATAAATGCTTTAAACCAAGGCCAAGAATTTGTTGAAAGTGCAATACTACAATTACAAAATCAGGCAGGCGAGTTGGTTGCAGAAGATTTAAGACAAGCCCAAAATAGTCTAGCTGAAATTACTGGAGCTTTCAGCTCTGATGATTTGTTAGGGAAAATATTTAGTTCTTTTTGTATTGGAAAGTAACTTAAAAATATTGGGTCTATATTGAGTTATCGGTGTCCAACTATAGTCACAAGTAAGCTGTAAAATAGGCTGGGTCTTACCCCAAAAAGCTCAGAGGATATTTATAAAATGCAGTGATAACTGCATT
>CAZHUE010000054.1:0-13998 GCA_964535875.1 uncultured Methylomarinum sp. | reverse complement strand
AATCTAGACGTGTACCCACTTTATCATCTCTACGAGTATTTGAAGCAAAAAACCTAAACCTAACGGGTTCACCTATCACTAAACCAAACTCATCATCTTGTACGGCTTCTTCTGTCCCCTCTTCCATTCCAAAGGGTGCAATACATAATGCTTCAACTTCTGGTGCCATTCCAGGCACAGCAGGCATAGCACTTTCAACCCCCACATAATAAGCAGCAGCTGTACCTCCTTTTATCCTGACGCCTTTGCCTTGCCGAACCATACCGTAATATGCGGCACCTTTAGCAACGGCCAAATCAAGATCAGCACCTTCGAGTAATCTTGCTTCTGGTGCTTGTTCTGAAACCAGCCACGAGTTCAGCGTTTTTATTAGTCTCTCTGATAATACACTTGCTTTTAGTACACCGCCATTAAAAAGAATGGCTGTTGGATGAAGGAATGTAGCATTTTCAGGAAGTTCAACATGCTCTAAATCTTCAATAGCAGATAATTGTTTAGCCAAAAATGCAGCTAAATGACGTGTGATACCAGCATCTTGAGCATAAGGCAAACCTTTGGTTCTTAAGCCTGAACGAGTTTTAGAAACAGGCTTTTCGCTAACCGGCACTTCGGGTAAAAAACCAGCAACTAACACAGTATCAACTTCTTCTCGTGTTAATTCTGATCGTAACGTCCCTCCAATAAGTGATGATCCTCGGCTAGGAACGACTAAAGGCACATTATCCATTTCTGAATTATTAAATATTTTTTCTTTCGCATCACGGCAAGCATGAGTTAAAGCCTGCACTTGCCAAGGCTCAAGACGGTTTCCGCTTTCCTGTTCCATTTTAGCCTTAATTGTATAAGCTAAAGCCAAGTCCATATTATCGCCACCCAAGAGAATATGATCGCCTACGGCTATACGTGTTAATTCTAAATTACCCCCTTGATCAGTGACGGTGATAAGTGATAAGTCGGTAGTGCCTCCTCCCACATCAATCACCAAAATTACATCACCCACACTGACATGATTTCGCCAATCACCCAAGCTATTATCAATCCAGCTATAAAGTGCAGACTGCGGTTCTTCTAGTAAAAGGGCTTGGTTTAAGCCAATAGATTGTGCTGCCTCAACAGTTAATTCTCTAGCTGCCGGATCAAATGATGCTGGCACAGTAATAATTAAATCCTGATCTTCTAAAGGAGCATTTGGATGTTTATTCACCCAAGCCTCTTTCAAATGTTGCAAATAAGCTTTGGTTGCTTCAAAGGGTGAGATTCTATCAACATCATCCGGCGCTTCTGAAGGTAAAATAGGTTCTTTGCAATCAACACCTGCATGGCATAACCAGCTTTTAGCACTAGAAACCAGACGAATCGGTGTTTTACTCCCTAAATCACGCGCTATTTCACCCACTAAATATTCTGGTTTCTCTGCCCAAGGTAGACTAGTTGAACCTTCAGCAGTTTCTGCCTCATGTGCTAAATATAAAAAGGAGGGGAGTTGTTTTTTATCATCAACTGTTCCAGGTGATGTCAACTGAGGAATGTCCATCACTTCTTGCGTTAATTCATCTTCGTCTTTACTTAAATCAATATAAGACAAAACACAGTGAGTCGTTCCTAAATCTATGCCAACTGAATATTTAACACTCTCTTTCTCTGTTGATTCAGCTATTGTAGATTGAGTTGTTGAGGGAGAATCATCTGTTGAATTTTCGTTTTCAGCATCACTCAGTTGCTCTTCACTACCTTCTTGAATCTTTTCATTTTCATTAGAAGCTGAATTCGATTCATCTTTATTTACATGTCCAAACAAACCACTCACAATTCAACCTCAGCCGCTGCTACAATTTTTGCATTATGTCCCTGAGTTAATTTAGGCAAACGAACATCTGTCACTTGCCAACCTTTATGAACTAAAGAGCCAGTAAAAGGTGCTTTTCCAACAATATTGCCAGTAAGACGTACTTCAGACGCGTTAAAACCCTCTGCCAGTGTAACTTTGCTACCTTCTTGTTCTGTCCGTACTGTATTTAAAGTAAAATATTCCTTGATTGCTTTATTACAGCCTTCATGCACTACGCGTGCAGCAACACCAATATCTGCATCATTATAGCTGGAAATATCTTCTTTAATAAAATCAATAAAACGTGCTTCTTTTTGCAAAATACTTAATAACTGTAGTGCAGCATCAGGTGTTGCTTCTTTTAACACAACTGGCTCTGGAACTGGTGCTTGCACAATTTTTTCAACTTCTACAATTTTCTCGACAATCTTAACTTCAGGTTCTGAAGGAGCAGCTGCTAAAAGGGCCGGAGCTCCTGCTGATTTTTTAGCTCGCCTTGCCATGCCAATAATCATTGCCAATAAAACAAAAATCAAGATGAGTGCTAAAATAATAACAGCAGCAATTAAATAAATATGCCATAAATCCAATGTAGAAGGCATTAAGGATAAATCAATTGCATAATTTTTATTCATAATTCTTTGATAATTCCTCTAAGGTATTTTCTATACCTTGTATTTGAAATAATATTATTTCCTTATCCAGTTTATCGCCTAATTTATTGGCCTGATGCACGAGCAGCTTCGGCAAACATCAATTGCTTTAGTACCCGACGTGTAACCGTAATACGCAGTTTTTTTAAATGGCGATCAGCAATGGCTCCTGGGACTTTAACATCAACATAAGTTTGTCTCATTTTAGACAAGACATTTTCGCATTGTTTAATAATCGCATCAGTTGCACTGCGAGATTCAATTTTTGCGTAGCCTTTTTTTTGCATTTCTGTCATTACACATTTTTTATACTCAAACTGAGATTGCTGGATTTTCTTTATTGTCTCTTCAGATAATGATGTATGGTTCCACTCTTGCTTCACTTCTTTAGCATGAATAAACGTTGAAGACAGGAACAAGGCTAAAAATAAAATTTTTTTCATAATACTTTTCCTTTACTGATTGTAATTTCAATTATTGTGATTTTACGCGAACTAAACAATCATTACCTAAAATATAAACCTATTCGCCTTATTGTCTCTAATTTTTATATATTTATAAATAATTGCCATAGATATACTGCGTGCTAACATAAAACCCAGCATCGCCAGCCACAACCCTTGGTTACCAAAACCCTGTGTAAAATACCATAATGGGAAAAACACACAGAATAAAGAAAAAAGCATGGTATTTCTCATCTCTCCGGTTAGCATTAATCCAATAAAAATACCATCAAATAGATAACAAAGAAAGGAAGCTAAAGGCATTATGATTAACCAGGGTAAATAAAAATAAGCTATTTCTCGTACATTATCTAGCCCTGTTAGCATATTAATTATATTTTGACCAAAAGCAAAATATAATCCTGAAAAAAGTAGTGCAATTATAAAAGACCATAAACTGGCAGTTATAATAGCTTGTCTACCAAGCACCTTATTTTTCGCCCCTTTTGCCTGACCCACTATAGCTTCAACCGCATGGGCAAAACCATCCAAAGCATAGGCCATAAAAGTTTGAAAATTGAGCAAAAGAGCATTTGCGGCTAAAACTACTGTACCCATTTTCGCACTTTGTGCAGTAAAAAAAGCAAATGCAAAAATCAAACACCAGGTTCTAATAAAAATATGACTATTAATAAGGATCATGCCTTTAAATTTATCAAAACTCGTTAAATACTTCCATTGCCAAAAAGTCTTTTGGTTCTTTATATAAAAAAAAGCATATGACAGAGCAACGACAAGCCCGATGTACTCGGCTATTACAGAAGCTAAAGCAACGCCTTCCACTTGCAATTTATAATGATAAACGAACAACAAGTCCAAACCGATATTTAGTATATTCGTTATCAATACGACAACCAGTGGCACTTTCACATTCTGCCTACCTAAAAACCAGCCCATTAACACGTACAAACACAATGTTGCGGGTGTACTCCAAATTCTGATTTCAAAATATTTTAGCGCGAGATACTCTACCCCCTCTGTACTCTTAAGCAAGCTAAAACTAACAAATCCAATAACTTGATGAAATAATAACAAGAAAACTGAAATAACTAATGCTAAAATAATGGCTCTAACCAACACACCATTAACTTCATCACTTTCATTATTACCCAATGCATTTGCTGTAAGGCCAGTTGTTCCCATTCGTAAAAAACCAAAACCCCAAAAGATAAAACTAAAAACCACACCACCAAGAGAGACCGCAGCTAAAAAACGTTCAGAATTTAAATGACCTAAAACCGCAGTATCGACCAAACCCAATAATGGCGTAGATATGTTAGTAAGAATTATGGGGATGGCTAATTTTAAAATTAACCGATGATTGAATTGTTTATAGGCCATCTTTATTTAAAAATCAGATCTACTCTTTATTATTTTGCATGCCTTTGTTCAAACGCGGCCAATTGCTCAGCTGTAGCCTCTTGCTGATATTTATCTTTCCACTCTTTATAGGTCATACCATAAACTTGCTCTCTCGCATCTTCATAACCCAAAGTAACCCCCTTTTCATCTGCCGCTGTAACCAACCACTTAGATAAACAGTTTCTACAAAAACCAGCTAGAATCATTAAATCTATATTTTGTACATCAGTATTTTTTTGCAAATGAGAAACTAAACGCCTAAAAGCAGCGGCTTCTAACTCGATTTTTGTTGACTTATCCATCTCTAACTCCAAAAAACTCAATATTCTAGCAGAAATCTTTGTAATCTCATGTATAATTAGCTAGTTGCACATTCAATAATTTAAGTAAAATGGAAATCCATAGTTCCTCTCTTGCTTACATACCTAAAAAGGTTGAAGCAAAAAACAATAATATAAGCAAACCTTCTGCTCCTGATGTAGAAGATAGTTTAAAAAAATCAGTGGAGACAAAACCAGAATCATTGGCTAATGCTAAACATTTGATAAATGTCTCTGATATAGACAGTATTTCCAGCGGTATAAAAAATCTAAAAAAAGGTTCATTTAACACGCAATCAAACCGCGCACTAGATGCCTACATACAAGAAAACATCCAGCCTTTAAAAGATCAACGCTCCCAACTAATCTCCAGAGTTGATTTTTATATCTAAAAATCACAAAACCAAACTGTTAAACTATCATACTGCTAAAATTAATTCGTATCATGAAGCAACTTTTTGAATTTATCCCTGTCATACTTTTTTTTATCACTTTTAAATTTTATGATATTTATATTGCCACTGCCGTTATTATTGGAACAACTATCATTCAGGTTGGTCTTAACTGGATTATAAATAAAAAAGTTGAACCTATGCAGTGGATTACTTTAGGGCTTATTATGGTTATGGGTGGAGCAACGCTTTATTTACGAGATGAACAATTTATAAAATGGAAACTAACTATTATCGAATGGTTGTTTGGACTTGCTTTCTTAGGTAGTCAATTTTTTGCTAAAAAAACCTTTATTGAACGTATGATGGGAGCTAGTTTGGAATTGCCACCTGCAATCTGGAAAAAACTCAATTTATTTTGGGCCTCATTCTTTATCAGTGTTGGTTTTATCAATATCTACGTGATGAAAAATTTCAATACTGATGATTGGGTCACTTTTAAAACTTTTGGCGTCCCTGGTCTGATGATTGTTTTTATCATTGTTCAAATGCTTTTTATTTATAAACATATCCCGGAACCAAAGGAATAAACGTAGTGTTATATGCAATTCTTAGTGAAGATGTTGATGATAGTCTTGAAAAAAGAAAATCAGCACGCCCTGCACATTTAAAAAGACTAGAGGACCTGCAAGACCAAGGTCGACTCGCATTAGCTGGGCCACATCCAGCTATAGACAGCAATTCACCTAGCGAAGCCGGATTTACAGGTAGTTTGGTTATTGCTGAATTTACTGATTTACAACAAGCAAAAAACTGGGCAGATGATGACCCCTATGTTACAGCAGGTGTTTATAAAAATGTTGTAGTAAAACCTTTTAAACAAATATACCCGAAATGACAGCAGAACTTATTAAACAAAAACTTAATCAAGCTATTAAACCGGAGTCAATTGAAATAATTGATGATAGTGCCGCCCATGCTGGACACGCAGGTGCAAGAAAAGGCGGCGGATATTTTAATGTTACCATCGTTGCAGAGGCATTTAACGACAAGACGTTAGTTCAAAGACACCAGCTCATTTATCAAGCACTCGGTGACATGATGAAAAGTGAAATTCACGCATTAGGTATTAATGCATTAACTCCATCTGAAAACAACTAAGGATCAAGCAATGAAAAAAAAACTTATCTCTCTAATTATAGCCAGCACAACGATGCTGACTGCATGTAATGAAAAAGTATCCACACCTGGAAACAGCGCCGCAACACCAGCAGTTGTATCAAAAGAAAATGCTGTTGCTTCTGTCAATGGACAATATATCAGTAAAACATCATTGGAATCTTTAGAAAAAGAACTCGCTCAACGTAGCCAAGGCCAAGGCCAAGGCCAAACTTTTCCTAAAGAAAAATTAGTTGATGAATTAATTCAAAGAGAACTATTAATTCAAAATGCAACAGAAAAAAAGCTTGACCAAACACCTGAGTATAACGAACAGCTTGCAACAATTAAACAATCTCTATTATCACAGGCTGCAATACAAAATTATATTAAATCAAACCCTTTAACTGACGCAGAATTACGCGCTGAATACGAAAAAAATATCGCTAAAACAGGCAATGAATATCAAGCAAGCCATATTCTTGTAAAAACTGAAGAAGAAGCGAAGGCAATTATTGCAGACTTAACAAAAGGGTCTGATTTTGCTGAGTTAGCTAAAAAGAAATCTACCGGCCCTTCAGGGCCAAAAGGCGGTGATTTAGGCTGGTTTGCTTCAGGCCAAATGGTTCCTCCATTTTCTGAAGCAGTTGCTGCCCTGGAAGATGATAAATTTACGACAGAGCCGGTAAAAACTCAATTTGGATATCATGTTATTTTAAGAAAAGGTTCAAGGTCTCAAACACCACCACCTTTTGATACCGTTAAAGAACAAATTCGTCCAATGCTGCAACGTCAAAAAATTCAAACTTTTTTAACAACTTTACGCAGTCAAGCTGAAGTTGAAGTATTACTACCAAAGGCAGCACCTGAAGTACCAGCAACAGACCCTATCTCCCAAAATAAAGAAGCAGGGCAAGCTGTTGATGCCGCTACTCAAAATTTAAAACAAGCAGGATCTGAAACGGGTAATGCTATTTCAGAAACAGCTGGCGTAGTAAAAGAGAAAGTTACAGAAGCAGTCCAACAAGCAACCGACACTGTAAAAGAAAAAGCAACTGAAGCAACTGAAGCAATAACAAAATAGTAGAATACCCACCTATTTGTGTTTTACGTAAGTAGGTGGGTTAATATCTCCCAAGGCACCTTTCATTTAAATTCAACTACAACTTATAAACCCTTTCCATAAATATTATTCAGCTATAAACACGCCAAAGCTCCCTTCCGGCCTTTTTCTTTGTTATTTCTTCGGTAAACACTCTATTTATTTTCCAAGTCATATCTCAACTTATGAGAAAATAATGAAAATTTAATAACATTGTATTATTAATGTATAAATATGACGGTTTACTTATTCATCAAAGCCATGATAACGAAGGCATCATTGAAGTTGTGGAATCCAAAGGAGTTCGAGCCTTACATTTTGGTTCATCATCTAGACAAAGTAGCATGCTTATAGATGATCCCAATCAATTACACTCACTCTACGCCAGATCAATGATCGGCTTTCTATTGTTTAATCATTCCCCAGAAAATATTTTGATGATTGGTCTAGGCGGTGGTGCTATTGCTAAATATTTATTGCATCAATTTACACAATGTAAAATAAAAGTCATAGAATACCGTAGTGGTGTGCTAAAAATAGCACGGAGCCACTTTGATCTTCCATTTGACCCTCGTCTTAAAATTAAAATAAGTTGCGGGGGTGAATATGTCTCTGAACAAAGCAAAAAGGTAGAAGAAAAGCATGACATTATGATGATAGATGCATACAACCACGAAAGCATGGCACTTGAGGTCAGCAGTGAAAAGTTTTTTGATGATTGCAGAACGCTTTTAAAAGATGATGGGCTATTAGCTATTAATTTATGGGGAACCAATAAAGATCTTTTTAACCAGGTTACCTGGAATATGGGACGCATTTTTGAATGGAAAATACTTTTTTTACCCGTACGTAAACGGGGTAATATTATTGGCTTTGCTTTTAGAGAAAACACACCAAAATATACAATAAATCAACTCAGAGAAAAAGCTAAACTATTGGAACAGCAATACCAAATTGATTTTCCAATTTTTGTTAAAGATTTTAAAAGAAATAACCGCTCCCTATTAAAAGTTATTAACCCATGACTCAAACAGCACCCAACATATTTGGTTATAAAAAACACTGGGCTCAACGCTTTGGAACAGCCTATGAGTTACCCATGAGTATGTCAGAAATGGACAAACTGGATTGGGATTCATGCGATATTATCTTAGTAACCGGGGATGCTTATATTGACCACCCCAGCTTTGGCATGGCTGTTATAGGTCGCGTACTTGAAGCTCAAGGCTTTAGAGTTGGGATCATTTCTCAACCCGATTGGACCAGTGTTGAAGACTTTAGAAAATTAGGACGACCCAATTTATTTTTTGGTGTCACTGGCGGCAACATGGACTCCATGGTCAACCGGTACACCTCAGATAAAAAGATTCGCTCTAATGATGCCTATACTGCAAATGGTGAAGGGGGGAAACGTCCTGATCGAGCAGTTAATGTCTATTCTCACCGTTGTCGAGAAGCGTACAAAAATGTACCTATTGTTATTGGAGGTATAGAAGCAAGTTTACGCCGTATTGCACATTATGATTATTGGTCAGATAAAGTCCGAAAATCCGTTTTAATGGATTCTAAAGCCGATATGCTGGTTTATGGCAATGCTGAAAGACAAATTGTAGAGATTGCACATCGATTAGCTAATAAAGAAACTATAACCGAGATAAAAGGTATTCGAGGTACGGTTCATTTTGTCAAACAAATTCCCATTGATTGGGCTGAAAAAGATTCTACAGCGATTGATACACCAGGTACTATTAACCCTCCAATAGACCCTTATCAGGCCGAGCCAGCATGCGATAAAAAGCCATCTGCTTCAAATAAGGAAAAGGTTATTCACTTTACAAGACGAATACCCAACATTCAGCGATCTAAAACTGTCATTCGAATTCCAGATTATGAGAAAGTCAAAGATGACCCCATTCTTTATGCTCATGCTTCAAGAGTAATGCATGGGGAAACTAACCCCGGCAATGCCAGGCCTCTTATACAGCGTCATGGATCACGACAAATATGGATCAACCCTCCTCCCATTCCTTTAACCACGAAGGAAATGGATGGTGTATTTGACCAACCCTATTCTCGTTTGCCTCATACTCAGTATGATAATGCGAATATTCCAGCATTTGAAATGATTCAACATTCTGTCAATATTATGCGAGGCTGTTTTGGCGGTTGTACTTTTTGTTCTATTACAGAGCATGAAGGACGCATTATTCAAAGCCGATCTGAAGACTCAATAATTAAAGAAGTTGAAGCCATTCGAGATACATCGCCTAACTTTACCGGACATATTTCTGATTTAGGCGGCCCAACAGCAAATATGTATCGCCTGGCTTGTAAAGATAAAAAAATAGAAGAAGTCTGTAGACGACCTTCTTGTGTCTATCCTGGAATATGCGACAACTTAGATACCGATCATTCTTCCTTAATTAAACTTTATCGCCGAGCCAGAGAACTTCCAGGCATAAAAAAAATATTCATTGCATCCGGTTTACGTTATGACTTAGCTGTAGAATCACCAGAGTATGTCAAAGAATTAGTCACCCACCATGTCGGTGGATACTTAAAAATAGCACCTGAGCATACAGAAAATGGCCCTTTATCAAAAATGATGAAACCAGGGATGGGCACTTATGACCGCTTCAAACAAATGTTTGATAAATTTTCAAAAGAAGCGGGTAAAGAGCAGTATTTAATACCCTATTTTATAGCCGCTCACCCAGGCACTAAAGACATTGACATGCTAAATTTAGCCCTCTGGCTAAAAAGTAACGGCTTTAGAGCTGACCAAGTACAGGCTTACCTTCCATCGCCCATGTCGATTTCTACGGCTATGTACCATTCAGGAAAAGATACGCTACGCAAAGTAAGCCGTAAAGCGGATGATATGGCTATCCCAAAAAGCATAAAACAACGCCGATTACATAAAGCCTTCTTACGATACCATGATCCTAAAAACTGGCCAATGTTAAGAGAAGCTTTAAAAAAAATGGGTCGATCTGACTTAATAGGTAATGGCAAAAAACACTTAATACCTTCATTCCAACCAAAAAATATAGGGACGACTAAAAAACAAGGTAAGTCTTTAAAATTCAAAACAAAATTTACCACTAACATCAATTCTAATAAAGGAAAGAGCAAGACAAGTAAACGATTTAAAAATAGCACTAGACAGGCTTAAATATATTTGTATAATAGTCTGATTAACATTGCTGATGTAGCTCAGTTGGTAGAGCAGTTGATTTGTAATCAACCGGTCGTAGGTTCGACTCCTATCATCAGCTCCATATATTTAAAGGCCTGTACCGGTTTCGTTACAGGCTTTTTTATTGCTTAAGCAAAAAATCTGTCTGATTTTTTTAACAAAGCAACCCATATTTTTTCGTATCATCGTCTTACTCTATGTATCCTTATGACTTCATTATAGTTTTAGCCACTAAGCATATTATAAATTTTAAAAACAATAATTAAAAATAAAATTAGAAACATGTCAGCAACAAAACACAAACATATAACTGAGCCTGATAGTAAAGGGTTTCAAGTCAGAATAGTAAGAGATAGAAAAGAATTTAGCCGTTATTTTTCTCATAATATGTGGGGTAGTAAGCGTAAATCTTTAAAAGCTGCGATTAGTTGGCGAGACCAGATGCTAACCATGTTTCAAGAAAGTAATAAATACCGCTACGGAACAGTCCCTTCGAATAAAAAATCGACAGGCGTATTAGGTGTGTCAAAATCAGTTCAATTTGATAAAAGAAATGGTGTGCATTATTTAGTTTATAGCTGTCATTGGCGAAAAAATGGCAGTGGACATACAAAAACTTTTCATGTTGGTCGTGCCGATAGCGTAAGTTCTGACGAAGAGTTTCATGCATTTAGAACAGCAGTTCTATTTCGTAAAGAATACGAAATGTATCAAGAAAAAGGAATCGTAGAAAAATTTTCGCCGGATAGATATAAATCATGGAGAACAGAAAGACTTTATGGGTGACTTTATTTACTGGCTCTAGAAAATAATTTTAAACCATCATTTGTGCCTGAAATAATTTTATTTCATCTCTAACAATCGCAGCAGATTCAAAATCTAAATCCTTAGCATGTTTATACATTTTGTCTTCTAACTGCTTAAGTTTTTTAGCCGCTTGTTTTGGTGTTAATACTTTGTATTCTGCTACGGACTCTGCCACTTTAGTTTTAATATTTCCAAGGGATGGCCCTGAGCCTGGAATCTCTAGCTCCATAATATCAGTCACTGATTTATAAATAGTTTTGGGTTTGATTCCTTTTTCTAAATTAAAAATATTCTGTTTCTCCCGGCGTCTCTCGGTTTCATCAATTGCCTGACGCATGGATTTCGTCACCTTATCACCGTAAAGTATCGCCATGCCATTTATATTTCTAGCAGCTCTACCAATGGTTTGTACCAAAGAAACGACTGAACGCAAAAAGCCTTCTTTATCTGCATCCAATATAGCCACTAAAGAAACCTCAGGAATATCTAACCCCTCTCGTAACAAGTTAATACCCACTAACACATCAAATTGTCCCAATCTTAAGTCGCGAATAATTTCGACTCTTTCTACCGTATCAATATCAGAATGTAAATAACGGACTTTAACATCATGTTCCATCAAATAGTCGGTTAAATCTTCCGACATTCTTTTGGTTAGCGTCGTGACTAACACCCGTTCTTTTAATTTAACCCGTTTATAAATTTCTGACAACAAATCATCAACTTGTGTTGTTGCAGGGCGTACTTCAATCACTGGATCTAAAAGCCCTGTTGGGCGAACCACCTGTTCCACAAAAGTAGAAACATGTTCTTTTTCATACTTTCCAGGGGTTGCAGAGACATAAATTCTTTGCGCAGATTTTGCCTCAAACTCATCAAACCTTAAAGGTCTGTTATCTAATGCAGAAGGCAACCTAAAACCATATTCAACCAAGGTTTCTTTTCTAGACCTATCACCTTTATACATCGCTCCTATTTGGGGAATACTAACATGACTTTCATCAATAATAAGTAATGCATCATCAGGTAAATAATCAAACATAGTAGGAGGTGATTCACCTTGTTCTCTACCCGATAAATACCGCGAATAATTTTCTATTCCAGAGCAATACCCAACCTCCCTAATCATTTCCAAGTCAAACAAAGTTCTTTGCTCAAGACGCTGAGCCTCAACTAATTTATGATTTTTTCTAAATTGTTCCAGTCTTTCAACTAATTCTACTTTAATATCTTCAATTGCTGCTAACAGCTTTTCTCTGGGGGTTACATAATGAGTTTTGGGATAAATAGTATATCGTGCCAGACGCTGTTTAATTTCACCCGTTAACGGATCAAATACTGATAAACGCTCAATTTCATCATCAAATAATTCAATTCGCAAAGCTTCTTCATCTGATTCAGCTGGAAAGACATCAATCACATCTCCACGAACGCGGTAAGTTGCACGCTTTAAATCAATATCATTACGGGTATATTGCATCTCAGCTAATCGTCGCAAAAGATCACGTTGATTTATCATATCACCACGAACAAGATGCAAAACCATTTCAAAATAGGATTCTGGTTCACCCAAACCATAAATTGCAGAAACAGTTGCAACCACAATGGTATCTTTTCGCTCTAATAATGCCTTAGTTGCTGATAGTCGCATCTGTTCAATATGTTCATTTAACGAGGCATCTTTGTCAATAAACGTGTCAGAAGCTGGCACATAGGCTTCTGGCTGATAATAATCATAATAAGAAACAAAGTACTCCACACTATTGCCAGGAAAAAACTCTTTCATCTCCCCGTATAACTGAGCAGCTAAAGTTTTATTCGGAGCCATGATCAACGCAGGACGCTGTGTTTCCACAATAACATTAGCAATGGTAAAAGTTTTACCAGAGCCTGTTACTCCTAATAAAGTTTGATGAAGTTCTCCATCATTTAACCCTTCAATTAATTGTTTAATGGCAGTAGGCTGATCACCAGCAGGTTGGTAACTACTTTGAATTCTAAACTGCTTATTCACGATTAATTCTAATTGACGTTGACTAATAAAAATCACTCTAAAATGAGTGATTTAGGATTGTATAAGAAAAAGTTTGATGACGGGTGTAGATGTAGGTTTATATTCGTATTCAATAATATATGAGCGTATGTTGATAGAATTACTCCTTCAAAGCACCTTTGAGGAATTCTAAACACATGGCAACCTGGAGTGATTTGATAAATAGATATGCATTCCCGAGCTAAGCACGGGAATGAGAAAATGAAAAAACCTCTCTTCCTTTAACTACTTCACTTTTAATCGCACCCATTGAAGTTATTATTTTATGCACATTCCTAAGAAACTTCTTCCATAGAGAAAAATTAATTCTAGTTTATAATTATGGCTGAGGAATCAAAAAAAGAGAATCTGTTCCCTTCGCACTTTCTAAAGTACTAATCCAATAGCCTTTCCACGGGGTTAAATTACCACTACAACTGATAGTATCGTATCTAGCGTTATAAGTATATAATAGGTTTCGAACAATATTATCTGTTTCGGCGGTATCAAGTGTACAACCAGCAGTAGCAGCCATAATGCGCACATCACTTAATGGTTTATCTACGGTGTATGGGTGCCCTATCAGGTAGGGCAATCGCATTAAAATAATGATGTATATTAGCGGCTTATGATTTTTGTTCG
>CAZHUE010000053.1:0-14175 GCA_964535875.1 uncultured Methylomarinum sp. | reverse complement strand
TTTTGATGCTAAAGTGGAACGGCAATCTAGAAGCTATATTAAATTAACAATGCCAAGTCAATATTGGTGAAGAAGTCGGGCAACAGAGAAATATCAGCTTAGGTATTTATTGAAGGGAGTATCTATATTGTTGTCGGTTTGTTAATAGCGGGTTTGATTGGTTCGTAATTAAATATGAAAGGATCTATAAGACAACGCCTGATAATCTTCATTATCGCCGCATTTATTATTGACTACATTCCATTTTTAAACTTGCCTTTTCTATGGAGCCTAACTTTCTTCCATGAAATAAGTCACGGCTTGTCAGCCCTGTTAACAGGGGGAAGCATTCATTATATAAAGCTGGATTTTAATGGCTCTGGCTTATGTATAACCAGTGGTGGAATACATTTTATTGTAGCCTTTTCAGGTTACGCGGGTAGCTCAATATGGGGTATGCTGATTTACCATTTTGCGGGTGCATTATCCCCTGCAAATACAAAGATAATGGCTGCTATTATGGTAACTATGTTGCTTGTTACCGTTGTGTTATGGGCGCGTGACTTATCTACATTGATCATACTCGCCGTATTATTACTGATGTATAGTTTACCGCTTTTCCAATCTTTAT
Organism: uncultured Methylomarinum sp.; assembly: GCA_964535875.1. Taxonomy (GTDB): domain Bacteria; phylum Pseudomonadota; class Gammaproteobacteria; order Methylococcales; family Methylomonadaceae; genus QPIN01. The sequence continues at coordinate 13,565 of CAZHUE010000053.1, read as the reverse complement.
GGATTAGTGTCAGATCATTTATTCAATTAGTTGGAATCTACGTGTTACTGGAGTCAATCCGTAGTCCATTATATCTACTGGATGGGCGAGATTTAGGCGATGGTGCAGTACTGGCACGATTAAGTTGGGTGCCGGAAATTATCTGGGTTGGCCTGTGGTTTGTTATTGCTTTGAGTTGTTTAATTCATTTATGGCAAACACCAAACCTCCCGAAGGACCGGAAAAACACCTAAAAACCCAACTAATAGGTGTATATAGTTATACCTGATTAGCCATAACCCTCAGCTATCTTTAAGAATCTGTTCGGTATAGGAGAAGTTTTAACCGCTATAAAAAGCAACCGATTTAACATACTCGGCAAGTCAAAATGACGATTAAAACGATACTCAAACTCAGCCAAATAACGTGAAGCATGGTTCTTTCTAATTGCGTGATAAGTGCCCGTTAAGGCATTTTTCACATTCCCCAAAACTGTATTGACCCATGTAAAAGCTTCTATTTTCACACATTCTTTTCCGCCTTCCATGACAATACACGGTATGTTCGCGCCATTGACTTTATGTAACACACCCAAGCGAATCACAATAGCGATTAAGGTAAGTAAAATAAAAAGTGATAATGCAACGCTAAACCAAAGGACAAACACTAATGCAAAAGCTTCTGGTGCATAATCTACAGCAATAAAGACGGCACTAACGGCTATTGCAATACCCACGGCTTTCTCATAAAAACTTGGCATGATATTTGTCTATTATTTAAAGCCAATAATATCAGGCTCTCTGACAATTTAACCTTTCGAAATAAATTTATTCACAAGGTGGTTAAATTTTAAAAAAAAATAAAATAATTAAAATTTATGTTTTGTTTCAATCTCTTATAAAAATCAAAAAACATGCCATATTTTTATGAGAAAGCCTTGTTGCAATACCTATCCTGTATGCACCAAACCTTAAAGATAAGGCCACATTATCTTGTTTGATGGCAAGATGTAATGGTTCATTATTATGCCGGTTGGCATAGACTTTTACGCGATATAACGTTGCTAAAGCCATAATAATTTGTGAAGCTAGAAAACTGACAACGACAGCGAGTAAAGAGATACCAAGATTGCCATTAACCCATGTCATTGCACCCTTAATAATAGCTGTAGCAATCATATTGCAGGCATCTATAATATTGGCAGCCATATTGCCTTGCATAATTTGATTCTGAATTGATAACTTTGGAAAGGATAGACGATCAAATACTACCCACCCCACCAAAGGTGAGCATTGACTGCGCTTCATTAGCTAGACTAAAACCAGCATCACCTGAAACCACGCCCATCAGCATAATACTAACTGCGACCATTGGTCTAGCTAGTGACACACCAAAGGCTTTGTTATCTTTTTGTGAAATTTCATGGGTTGCCGATACATTAGCAACCATTCCAGCAAGAAAACGCATCGCGCTTAGAATAGCAACAGAAATAATTAAATCAACCTTATAATATAAGGCAAGGTTTGGATCAAGATTAATAAAGTCTGATAATATTTCTGAAATAATTTCTGCTGACATGATTGATCCTTCTATTTACCTGAGCGAGAGCTACGAGAACGGGAAAAAAATGAACTACGACTACTTGAACCATATTAACTACTATGGCTAGATGCTGGTTTGCTTCCAGTGGTAGATCTAGTGCCATAACTGGATGTGCGTCTTGCATTACTAGCATAACGAGATTTTGCTGTATTATTCGGTTTGTTGTATCTACTAGGGTAACGTTTACTTAAATTATTATTTCTGGCAACATCTCTATTTGTCCCCACCGGTTTCGTCCATATCTATCATAGTAACTGTAGTGTGGTCGTGATGACCACGAGTCATAATAACTACGTCCATCACATTATTGAACATTGAATACATGCCATACCATGCCCAAAATGAGCGACCACCATTATCTTGTTGCCAGTGCCGATAGGAAGGGTTTCCAACCAATGCGTTTGAAGATTGTGTTTCTGCTTTTTGCGAGGGAGGCACATTAATCACAGGGAGTTATCCATCAGATAAGGAGGCTAAAGTATTCACCACATCGGCAAGACTATTATTATATTCAACAACACCTGCCACAGAATTGATGAGCACAAGTTCTTCACGACTAAACGAAGCAGCCTCTTCATCAGTGGGAATCAGATTAACATCTTCCAGACGTTTATTAAGTGTATTAAATACATTGCCTTGTGAGGTTGCATCTTGTTTTAAAAGTAATGCGGCATCAGTAGTAAGTTCAGGTTTTTGTTGAATCAGCGTTGTTGCATAGCTATCAATTAATAAGGCATTACTTAACTGCCGATTATCCAATTGACCTTTCAGAAAATTGACATTAGATTGAACTTGTACATAACGTTCACGTAATTCGTCGTTCATAACGATTACCACAAGCTGATAACAATAATATTGTCACCAGAGCCCGCCAAAAAAGTGAAAAATATTTTGACGAATTAAATTAACTCATTTAGTTCTCCTTGGAAACCAGTGCTTTTATATCGTTGTCACTAATCTGGTTATTATCTTTACTGATAGTAATTAATGCCTTTAGGTCTGGCACTACATTAGCTGATGGATTGTACACCAGTTGTTGTGTATTTTTATCAATATAAGCCACGGCGATACCCATATTATGGGTGATTAACCGAGTAACCACCTCAGACCATGCAAGATGATTAATGTTTAAATCGTAACGGCGGTATTCATCATTATCGCTATTAAACATATTTTCAATAATTTGCTCAGACCCTGGCGTAACAGAGGCGCGGACTATCATTTCAGGATAAGCTCGAATGGGGCGTATAACTCTATCTGCACCAGCATTTTGCAAGCGTTTTCGATTATAATCTTCCACACATTCTACTAAAATGGTGGCATTTACATTCAAATCATTTAAACGATGAAGAATATCAAAAGTCCTACCGTCGGAAGTTTCATCGTCCTCATCTTTTGCCAGCACGATAATTTCATTGGCTTTATTGACACAGGCTTTTACTAAATCATCTGAATTACTTGCATTGCCATGATAATGAACCACGTTATCTAGCTCAGTAATAAAATGAGGTAGTCCTTGTGGAAAATGACGGGTTAATAAATAAATTGGAGTGTGGCTATATTTTTCAGAAAGTCTAAATTGCCTGATCAGTCTTTCCAGATAACGCCCTCCTGCATGAGCAGGCGTATTAAGAATAACAATATGATTGTGCATGCTCCAACTCCAAAGTCCTTTGTGTTTTTTTTCGCGAATTTCAAGACGGTAATCAAAATAATCACCGACTACTTTAGCTAATATGAAAATACCGCCTAAGTAGAGTAATAAAATGGTTGCCAGCCGACCTTCTGTTGAAGCCGCTGATATATCGCCATAACCCACAGTCGTTGCGGTGGTAAAAGTAAGCCAGGTCGAATCCTCAAGACCCAGCCCTTCATAATGCATCATACAAATAATGTGCAGTGAAAATAGTACTGATAGAATCAAGCAGGATTTAATAATAGCGTGAATTAAATTATAATGCGCAGTATGTTTTATGCGTTTTCGTTTTCTGGAAAATAGTTTTAATAGAGGTTGCATATTGCGTAAAGTAGTTATAGTTCACAGGTTAGGTAGCTCGCAATATGGATGGGTTATTTATTGTGAGTTGCCTTATTACTCAGTCCGTTACCATAATGCTTTTTCATAATGCCTTAGAATTTTTTCATCTTTTGTAATTAGCATTAAATCCGAAGATTCTGCTTCGGCAGCAATAAGACGATCAAAAACATCTCTTGTCCAAAAACATTTAACTGCTTGGTCGAAGACTTGATCCACTTTCATCTGAGATATTTTTAGACCAATTGATTTATTTAGGGTTTGAATAAGGTCTTCGGGTTTTACAGTAATTCGGCCTATTTCAAAAAGATATTGCAACTCAAGTCTAACAACTTGAGAAATGAATAACTCGTTCTCTTCTATCTGAGTAATAGCTTTTTTAGATAGTTTATTGATACATCCTGCGTATAACCAGACTATTACATGAGTATCTAAAAAAATCATAACAACTTTTCTTCGTTCCACTTATGTAAAGAAAGATCAACCAGCTCTTCAGGGTCTCCCACGATACAATTATGTTTTACCAAATTATCGAGTTTGCTTTTTTTTTCGACTAATACGATCTTAACAATATGTCCATTGCGTTTAATTTCTGTTGGAATTCCTGTCGCAATGACTTGATCAACTACATTAAATAATTGTTGTCTTAAAGCGGTTAATGACATAGGCATAAGAACATCCTTAAAAAGTACGGTACATGTATTGTAACTAAGTACTGTACACGATCTAATACAAGAAAATCAATTTTGATGGTTATTAATCAACTCTTGCTTTATTTTCGCCCGAATTTTATCTTTTTCATCAGGGTTTAAATTATAACGATCTGCTAAAATTTTATAATCATCTTCACTCAAACTAATACTCAACCGAGGTCGAATAGGTTTTTTACACGGCAGACCTATCACCTCACGAATATAATCTGAAGGACTTAAATTTTTTACTATTGCTTTTATTCGTAAAGCTTTAGACTCTTCTTGTTCCAACTCAAAAATCACCTGCACAGCCCGGATGCTTTTTGTTGATTTTCCCCAAGATGATGGGATTTTTTTAATATCTGCCATCTTATACAGGCCAGTATTTTTCTACTTTATTTAATGCTAAATAGGCAATAAAGTAAATATCTGTACGACCACCATCAAATACTTCAATACGAACCGCATGTTGACGATCTTCTGAGACTAAAAGCTTATAATCAAATGCTGTCCAATCGGGATCCACTCGTTCTTTGTCACGACAATCCTGGGTACTTCGATAAGCTTCATTAGTACGTTCCTGACTATATACTTCTCCAATAAAGCCTTGTAACTCACTCAATTCTGTTAATTCTGCTTTACGTTTTATCCGGTGATTAATATTTTCTGGTTCATCAAAAATGGCAACTTCCAAAGGGCGTTCTGGGTTAACACTGCTAGTTGACAGGTAAATACGTTGGTCAGCACCTTCCATAACTGATACAACTTTGCAGTTTTCTACAGCACTTAAATCATAAAAAAATTGCTCATCTACCTTTAAAATACCCCCAGAAATTAAAGCTTGCTCAGAAAATTCCATTTTTAGCATATCGCCAACTTTTAAATCCTTAGGGGATTCGATATTTTGTACCGGTGATGACTTGTCGCCACCACCAAATACCGACTTTATTATGCCCACGTCTAACGCTTACCTTGTTGCTTTTTCAAACGATCAAGAACTGAGGATGCTGAGCTGTCTGAATCTACAATCCCTGCCTTTTTTAAACGAGCTTGTAAATCGCCATTACCTCCTTCTGCTTCAAGTTCAACAGCAGCTGCCGATTGATCTTCACGTTTTTGTTGACGCTCTTTAATGCGCTCAAGAGATTCTGTTGCTTTATTCAAAGCAGAATTAGAACCGGAAAACTTTGCAGCCGCCAGCTCATTCGCTTTTTGCACTTTCTCAGTGGTTTTAACCACTGAAATTTCACGATCCATTGCTTGAATATTACGCTCAGTTTGACGAATCATTTTCTTTAAACCAGCTATCTTGGAATCATAACCATCCAGAATACCTTGTTGAATAGTTAATTCATGTTCAAAATCAGCAATCTTATTCGCAATATCCAATGCCAATGCTTCATCATTTTTATCCATCGCCTGAATTGCATAACCTTCATGCTCTTTAATTTTAGCATTCAGATCTTTTACCTTTCTATCCAGGGCCATTTTTTCGGCCATAATAGTGGTTAAATTGGTTTTCGCATCGTTCAAAGCAGTTTTTGAATCACGTAATTCCTGATCCAAAATACGAATTGCCTGTGTATCTATAATGGCTTGACCTGCTTCAGTTGCACCACCACGAAAGGCAGTGATTAATTTACTAAAAATACTCATAGCTTACGCAGCCTCCTTTAAATAAGTTGACAGGGTGGCAATGGCATCAAGCACATTGTCACTTAATAATTCAATTTCGTGTAACAATTCATCAATACTAGCTCGTGGCGATAAAGCCCCAAACAAAATATATTGATTACCAATTTTTGAAAATGCAGATAATGGAACCATGACATTCATCATCAGCATAACTTCTGCCATCTCGGCTTGTTTTTCCGGGTTAACCTGATCATCACCAAATAAATAGGTAATACAGAGAATCTGCCCATCATCAACTGTCATATAGATAGGGAATTCCTCTCGGTCTTCAACCTTAATGCAGACGACCGAGTCTTCTCCATCAAACATTTCAATTGATAGGCTCATCCCATCAGCTAGTTTTGAATTAGCGAGATCTTTCATTAATTGTTCTAATTTTATATTGCTCATAAATTCTCCAATATGCACAAAAGACATATTATGTCAAAAGACATATTATGTCAACTTTTAACCTAAATAAATCAGTTGTACGCGAGTTTTGTGGGAAACTTGGGCGAGGTAGAAAATAGCTCCTGTATTTTCGACATTCAGTACATCCATGTACTTCAAAGACAAAGAAAATAGCTTGAAGGTAGTGACCGAAGTCCTTATTGAGAGCTATTCTGCCGGGTTTTTCGTCCAGATTTTTCACAAAACCGACAAGTAAATGAAATAAATTTGTTGGGTTGCCATAGAGATGACAGCCCAACCTACGTGGGAACTACTAATTTTTCAAGTTTAGAAAGATAAGGCGATATCAGGTTTTACTTTAACAAGTAATGCCTTAAATTGAGATTGTATCCGTTGTAAAGCCTCTGTACTATCTGCCTCGAAACGAAGAGTCAATGCGGGTAAACTATTTGATGTTCTGACTAAACCCCAGCCATCAGTAAACTCAACCCTCATTCCATCAGTTTTAATTATTTTCCCATCTTTAAAATTTTGTTCGGCGAATAGTTTACCCATAATTTCAAGGCTTTCCTGTTCGCTTAAATTAATAATAATTTCTGGTGTATTGATAGAATTTGGAAAGTCTGTAAATACTTCAGCACTGTTACGGGTATCAGCTGATAAAATTTCTATTAGACGAGATGCTGCATACAGAGCATCATCAAAACCAAACCATCGATCATTAAAGAAAATGTGTCCGCTCATTTCACCTGCTAAAGCTGCTCCGGTTTCTTTTATTTTTGCTTTCATGAAAGAATGTCCTGTTTTACACATTAACGGACGCCCTCCATTTTTTACAATTTGCTCACCAAGATGACGAGAACATTTTACGTCATAAATTATTTCTGCACCCGGTTTTAAAGTGAGTACATCTTTAGCAAACAACATCATCTGTCTATCTGGCCAAATAATATTTCCTGCGCTATCGACAACACCCAACCTATCACCGTCACCATCAAATGCAATACCTATATCTGCTTTATGCTCCTGAACAGCTTTAATTAAATCCGTTAAATTTTCTGGGTTATTAGGATCAGGATGATGATTAGGAAAGGTTCCATCAAACTCACAAAATAACTCAATAACTTCACAACCAAATGTTTTTATAAGTAGTGGAGCAAGTTTTCCTGCCGCGCCATTACCACAATCAACAACAACTTTCATTGGACAAACAATATGAATATCTTCAGAAATAATGCCAATATATTCATTTACAAATAAGGTGTTTTCTTCAACCGAACCTTCTTTTCCTGTGAGAAAATCTTGCTTATCAATACGCTGTGCTAATTTCTTAAGTTTATCTGCAGCTATTACATTACCATTAATAATGATTTTTAAGCCATTATATTCAGGTGGATTATGGCTACCAGTAACCACAACACCTGATTTTCCTTCACTATGGTGAGCAACAAAATATACAAGCGGTGACGGAACCAAACCAAGATCAAGGATATCAACACCTGTTGATGTGATACCTTTTGCTAACGACTCTGCTAATTCAGGGCTAGAGATACGTGCATCCCGTCCTATAACTATTGTTGACACTTGTTGTTCTTTTGCCTCAGACCCGATAGCTCGGCCAATATTAAAAACGACTTCTTTTGTTAAGGTTTCTCCAGCAACCCCTCTAATATCATTTGCTTTAAATATACTCTCTTTTTTATCTATAGTAGATTTAGCTGCAGAGGCTTCAACTAATGATTTTTCTGATGTATTTGATGTTGCAGGAGGGCTAATATTCACCTTTGAAACTGGCTTGCTATCTACCTCCTCAATACTAATGTTTGAACCTGGAAAACTTGAATCTAAAGACATTTCCAGAGTATCTTCTTTTTTTTCCTGGATATCCTCGTGACTTACGCCATGGCTTAATTGAATAATTTTTGAGCCTATTTCTTTCATATTATCAAAATGCATTGGATAACTCCCTACATTTTTTCCGGAAATGAGGTCTTTTATTATAGATTGAAGGCTGTTTTGATCTTGATTAAACAAGATCTTTAGTTTTTGATAAGCTATAAAACAAGCTAAACAACTTAGAAATGCAGGAAATAGAATCATTCCCAAAAAAGATAGCAAGGTTGTTTGGTTTGTAGCTGTTGTATGCCAGTAATGTAATGCCCAAGAGCTGCCTGAAATTTTAATTGTATTTTCAGCGCCCGTTTTATCTGATGAGTTACCTACAGTAGCTAAGGCTACCCTATTTTGTTTTAACTCAATATAGCTGTTAGGTATTTGATAAGCGTTTAGAGTGGACTGTAAAAAATCAAATTTCAAACTTGCAAGAACAACCCCAATAGGTTTACCATTTTTTTTTATCACAGATGTTAGCGCTAAATGTCTATTCTCTCCTTCGCCTTGCACCACTGGGAGCTGTTTTTTCATCGAAGATAAAGATTCTTGTACCATAATAAGGTCTGCATTACCCATATGAGGAATACTTGATTTATCCATTACATTATTATCTGATGATAATAATCTAAGTTTCATCACCTTTGGGACAAACTGTTCTAATATGGCTGCTGTCTGAGCTATTTTAAGTTTATCTTTGCTTTTAATAGCTGCTACAGCTTCTGGAGATGCTGCCATTTTTACAACGGTATCTTGTAAAAGATTAACCTGAGAAGTTATGCTTACGGTTATTCCTTTAGCTAATGCTTCAACCGCCTTATCATTAGCTTGATTGACATCAGATTTAGAAAGCCAATAAATTCCTCCGCCTGCAATTAGTAACATAAGAGCTGTGAGTACGGATAATATGCTGAAAATACGAACCATGTTATTCTCCTGCCATTTTTTTAATGTCTTCCCGTGTGGCCAAACCCACCTGATCCACGTTTACTCTTATTAAAATCTTTCACATGCTCAAACTCTACTTGTATGATCGGGACAAAAACCATTTGTGCTATTCGCTCACCTACATTAATCGTAAAAGCATTCTCACTTCTATTCCAGCAAGAGACAAAAACTTGCCCTTGGTAATCTGAATCAATTAAGCCCACAAGATTACCTAAAACAATCCCGTGCTTATGACCAAGTCCTGAGCGGGGGAGCAAAACTGCTGCCATCTGATGATCTGCGATATGAATAGCAAGCCCTGTAGGAATTAAGGTTGTTTCTCCTGGCTCTAAAATAAAGGTTTTATCTAAACAAGCACGTAAATCCAATCCTGCTGAACCTTCCGTTACATATTCAGGCAGTTCTATTTCTTTACCTAAGCGACTATCCAATATTTTAAGTTGTACTTTTTTCATTCATTCTCTCTACAATTAAGGTAATTAGTTGTGTTGCTAGTTGTTTTTTATCTGTCATTCCTAAGCTTTTACTTCCACCATCCCAATAAACTTGTAAAGCATTTTCATTTTTATCAAATCCACCTTGTTCTTTACCTACCCAGTTTGCTGCAATTAGATCCAGGTTTTTTTGCTTTAATTTCTTCGTGGCATTTTGCTCAAGGTTATGTGTTTCTGCTGCAAAGCCCACTACAAAAAAAGGTCTGTTAGACATAGAAGCTACCTCGACCAAAATATCTTTCGTTTTTTTTAACTGGATAACACTATCATCATTCTGTTTTTTTATTTTTTCTAAACTAATAGTGGCAGGACTATAATCAGCAACTGCCGCCGCACCAATATAAATAGTATTTTCTGCTGCTCGGGCAATAACAGCTTGATACATTTGTTCGGCGGTTTCAACTTTAATCAGCTCAATATTATCAGCCACTGTGAGTGCAACAGGGCCACTAATTAAGGTTACTTTTGCCCCTGCATTTATAGCAGCCTCTGCTAAAGCATAGCCCATTTTTCCAGAACTGCGATTGGTGATGTATCTAACTGGGTCTAAAGGTTCTCTAGTTGGACCCGCACTAATTAAAATATTTACATCTTTTAAACTAGTATTACAGTCAGTCTCTTTAAATATTGCTTTATAAATATCGACAGGTTCTGACATTCTTCCAAAGCCTGTTTCACCACAAGCCTGATCTCCTGATTCAGGGCCTATTAAATTTACGCCATGTTTTTTTAAATGATTTATATTTTGTTGGGTGACCTCCTTCTCCCACATTACATGATTCATTGCTGGAGCTATATAGACAGGACAGTTTGTTGCTAAATAAAGTGTGGAGAGTAAATCATCGGCTAAACCATGACTGAACTTAGCAATACTATTTGCTGTAGCAGGTGCAATGACTATTTTATCTGCCCAGCGAGCAAGATTAATATGCCCCATCGCATTTTCTTCATCTGTATCTAGCAACTGAGTTGCAACGGGATTTCCAGATAATGCCTGAAAAGTAAGAGGACTTACAAATTCCATTGCAGGCTGAGTCATAACCACTCTAACTTCATGTCCTTGTTTACGCATAAGCCGTAGTAATTCTGCAGATTTATACGCGGCAATACCTCCACATACACCTAATAAGATTCTTTTTTTAATTGTTTTATCCGGTAGTTATAAATTCCTGTTAATTATGGCAAATTTATAGAAACTCTTCTATGCTTAATTTTTACCTTGTGATGAAGTTAAATATGTCAATAAAAGATTGGCCCGCTGATGAACAGCCTAGAGAAAAATTACTTGCAAAAGGATCTGAGGCTTTAACAGATGTTGAGCTATTAGCTATTTTTCTACGTACTGGTGTTGCAGGAAAATCTGCTGTTGATCTTGCAAGAGAATTATTAGATGAATTTGGTTCACTACAAGCATTATTGGATGCTGACCAACCAAGGTTTTGTCAGGGAAAAGGTTTGGGCAATGCAAAGTATGCTCAATTGCAAGCTGTATTGGAAATGGCAAAACGTCATTTTGTTGAAATATTACAAAGAGGTGATGCATTATCCAGTCCACAAGCAACACGAGCCTATCTAAGTGCCCAGTTAAGAAGCTACAGCTATGAGGTTTTCGCCTGCTTGTTTCTTGACAATCAACATAGAGTCATTTTATTAGAAGAATTATTCAGAGGTACTATTGATAGTGCCAGTGTTTACCCACGAGAAGTTGCTAAAAGAGCTTTGTTTCATAATGCAGCAGCTGTTATTTTTGCACACAACCACCCCTCAGGTGTTAATGAACCTAGCCAAGCTGACAAACAAATTACAGAGACACTGAAACAATCGTTAAATTTGTTTGATATAAAAGTTCTGGATCATTTCATTATTGGCGATGGACAACCTTATTCTTTTGCTGAACACGGCTTGATATAAAACGCTCCCTTTTCGCTCCTTTTATCCTAGAAAGATCAGTTGGATCACAGTTTATAGAGTAAAATAATTTTTAATTTTCCTGAAAAACTTATAGTACCTCAAAACTTTCCTATTTTATGGTAATCAGGAACCACTCAACAGTTTAAAAAAAATAAATGAATTACTATCTTTAGCGCTTTCTTAAATCCTTTATTGAGACAGAGCAAAACATCCATTCTGTTTTGCAATAAACATCATTACCGTACTAGACGATTAAATGAAAAATATAGATTCATTGATAATAATTCAAGCCTTTTTTATAACACTATTTTTATTGCTCGTACTTCGTCCATTATCAAAAAAAATAGGCCTTACTGACAAGCCCTCTTCCAGAAAAAAACACTCGGGAGAGATACCTCTGGTTGGCGGGTTAAGCATATACTTTTGTCTACTTGCTTTATTTTATTGGTTGCCGATAAAAAACTATGCTTATTTATTATCAGCAACCTTGCTTGTGGTTTGTGGAGCCATAGATGATTTTAAACCTTTATCTTATAAAATACGGCTAATTATTGAGGTATTAGCCGCATTCATAGTAATCCAATGGGGTGGGGTGGAGATCAAAAGTCTTGGAAATATTTTGGGTTTTGGTGAAATTTCTTTAGGCTATTTTTCATCTATTTTTACTGTCTTTGCCATCATTGGTGGGATTAATGCCTTTAATATGATTGATGGCATTGATGGCTTAGCTGGTAGCCTCTCATTACTCGTATTTATTCTCATCTTTATCATCGGATTAAATACACCAAATATTGTCAGCTTATGTCTAGTATTTATACCTGCCATTTGTGCATTTTTACTTTTTAATCTACGTATTTTGGGTCGAAAAAAAGCCTCTATTTTTTTAGGTGACTCTGGAAGCATGTTATTTGGCTTCACTATCAGCTGTTTAGTTATTTTAGCTTCTCAGCATGAAAATAGGCTTATTTCCCCATCCACCGTATTATGGATATTAGCAATACCTCTTTTTGACTCTATTTCTATAATGGTGCGTCGAATAAAAAAAGGTAAGTCCCCATTTGCTCCTGATAGAGAACATTTCCACCATATTTTACCATTGGCGGGATACTCTATTAATCAAAGCATTTGTATCATTTTGGCTTTAACATTCAGTCTAGGATGTTTTGGCATCATTGGTGAAAGATTAATCAACTTACCTGACTGGCTTATGTTTTATTTAATTCTAGGCCTGTTTTTTCTCTATTTTTGGGGCATGTCTCATTCATGGAAAATGATGAAAATTGCCAGAATTTTACGATTTTCAGAGCGTCAGGGGGAGAGAAGAAAAACGGACAGACGAAAAAACACTTCACCGTATTACGGAGTAGAACGGCGTGTTTTACCTGATAGGCGTAGTGGAGTTGATCGACGAAAGTCCAAAAGTTAAGCTGGATTAAAATCTAAAGCACTTAATGTTTGAAATATAGTTTGTCATCAGAAGCCTAGCGTGAATATCGACAAGATGCTTTTTTAAAAATTCGCTATGACGGGTAACAGCAAGGTTTGCGGCACTATAGCCTTTTCGTGTTCGATTGCTATCCTCATCAAAAGCAACGTCTAAAACCCATGCAGGTTGTTTTCAATTGACCTGTGAGCACGAACGGCACGTTCTAGCTTGCCTGGGTCGTCAGCACTTAAGCTGCTGATGAAATAACGTGTTTCTGCTGTCCTCTTTTCGCCTATCTCCCTATTTTCGGTAACAGCAAGAATGCTTTTCAATCCAGCCCAGGAATGTTCCTTTTGCAGCCAGTCAATTTCATCGCTTACACGCAAAGAACGTGTTTCTATCCGGATGTAACAGTCCATGATTCCCTTTCAAGCTTAATACATCATCGCCTTTCTGCTGAATGATCTGTTCAGCTATTTTCTTTTGACATCCCATGGCATCAA
>CAZHUE010000052.1:0-14269 GCA_964535875.1 uncultured Methylomarinum sp. | reverse complement strand
AGGACGTTCCCTGAATCCAAAAATGAGCAATGGCGCGCTGGTATTATCTCTGATAAGAGATTACATCCTGAGTTAAAAGGGCCTAAACCATTGCCTGAAATGTTAGAAGAAGATTGATCAATCCTTTCTAAAACCATTGATTAAGCATGTATGAACCTAGAAAAATAAGTTGCTCACGGTTCCAACACAAGCTGTTTATTCCGCGTTAAACTGTTTTTTCTAGGATGAACGAACTTTATTTTGATATTTCAGAGGTTGCCACGATAAGCAAGCTGGTAATCAACAATTTACTCAAGGAGAATAAATCACTCTTTACTGACTGACGTTTAAGGTTTCTTGTTGCTTTTTAGAATGCAACAACCGATAAAGTGCGGGTAATACCACCAAGGTCAATAGGGTGGCAGAAATAACGCCACCAATCACTACGGTGGCTAAAGGTCGCTGAACTTCAGAACCTATGCCTGTATTAAGTGCCATGGGTATAAAACCCAATGAGGCCACTAATGTGGTGGTCAATACGGGGCGCAATCGTGTTAATGCACCTTGTATAATCGCGTCATCTAGCCCTAAGCCATCTTTACGCAAATCACGTATAAATGAGAGCATTACCAGACCATCTAAAATAGCGATACCTGATAAAGCAATAAAACCAACGGCAGCTGAAATTGAAAAGGGAATATCACGGATAAACAGAAATAAGATACCCCCGGTTAATGCCAAAGGCACACCTGAGAATATGATAATCGTATCTTTGATAGAGCCTAGCGCAAAAAATAAGATTCCAACAATCAGTAACAAGGTAAATGGCACGATTAGCGCTAAGCGCTCGGAGGCTGATTCTAGTTTTTGATAGGTTCCACCGTATTCAACCCAATAACCTGCGGGTATTTCTACCGACAGATTCACTGCTTTTTTCACATCCTTAACAAAGCTACCTAAATCACGTCCTCTAACGTTCGCGGTCACAAAGACACGACGTTTACTGTTTTCACGGTAAATTTGATTATAGCCTGCGACCAACTCTAGTTCCGCCAATTCGCCTAAAGGCACATAATCCCCATGTCTGCGTTGGATGGGTAATGTTGCTAAGCCATCAACATCAGTACGTAAATACTCAGGCAAGCGCACCACAATATCTGTCCGTCTATCACCTTCATAAAACTGTCCTGCTACTTGTCCACCCAAAGCAACGCTCAGTTGATCCTGTATTTCTTTAATACTGATGCCATATTGCAACAAGGCTTGTCTTTTCGGTTTGATGGTCATGATAGGCAAACCCGTGGTCTGTTCGACCGCAATATCAGCAATACCCTCTACATTAGCAATGGCTTTTTCAATTTGATTGCCCAAGTCAATTAACTGGTCAAAATCATCACCAAATACTTTAACCGCCAGTTCTGCACGAATGCCTGCCTGCAATTCATTAAAACGCATTTGAATAGGCTGTAAAAATTCATAGCGACTTGCAGGAATAGGGGCTACTAATGCTTCCAATTCATTGACAAACTGTGCTTTGGGTTTAGCAGGGTCTGGCCATTGTTCTCTGGGTTTTAATATAACGAAGGTATCGGCAACACTAGGCGGCATTGGATCGGTCGCGACTTCTGCGGTACCAATTTTAGAAAAAACGCGCTCTACTTCAGACAGGTTTTTAATTTTTTCTTCTAATACTAATTGTAATTGAATCGCTTGTTCCAGTGACGTACCAGGGACTCGCAAGGCATGCATGGCAATATCCCCCTCGTCTAAATTAGGCACAAACTCACTCCCTAATTGCGTGGCGATAAAGCCACAAAACAGCATTAACGCAACAGCAAGGCTCACCACTAACCAACGAAATTTAACGGCCATGACTAACACGGGCTGATAAAAATAACTCGCCACTTTCATGACTCCGCTTTCTTTTTCTTCCACCACATCCTTAAAAAATAAGGCGATACAAGCAGGAACAAAAGTAACGGATAGCAACATTGCACTGACTAAGGCGATAATGACCGTAATCGCCATCGGGTGAAACATTTTTCCTTCCACACCTGACAATGCAAAAATTGGCAAATAGACAATGGTGACTATAAACATACCAAACATAGCAGGGCGAATGACTTCGCGGGTGGCTTCAAAAACAAGTGTAAAGCGTTCTTTCAAGGCAATCTTACCTTGTCGTCTGGCCGCACTTAATCGACGCAAACAGTTCTCAACAATGATAATGGCACCATCGACAATCAAGCCAAAATCCAAAGCACCCAGACTCATCAAATTAGCACTGACTTGCGTATGTACCATGCCTGTAATGGTCATTAACATGGCAATAGGAATAACCGCCGCAGTGACTAAAGCCGCTTTAATATTGCCTAAAAAGAAGAATAAAATAACGACAACTAATAAAGCCCCTTCCAGTAAATTGGTGCGTACTGTTTTTAATGTTTTATCCACTAAAGTTGAGCGATCATAAACAGCGGATACGGTAATACCATCAGGCAGACTGGTTTTTATCTCTTCCAGTTTGGCTGCAACTGCTATGGCTACCGTGCGACTATTTTCACCAATCAGCATAAACACGGTGCTCAGCACCACTTCCTGACCATTTTTAGTCGCCGCCCCTGAACGTAATTCCTTGCCTTCGCTAATGTTTGCCACATCCTTTAAGCGCACAGGGCGGCCTTCAACTTCGGCGACTAAAATATCAGCCAATTGTTCCAGTTGTTTAATTTGTCCTGAAACTCTTAATAACCATTGCGAACCGTTATGCTCAATAAAGCCCACCCCCCGGTTTTCATTATTGGCTTCAATCGCTGCAATCAAATCTGCTTGCGTTATGCCATAAGCTAACAAATCGCCCGGTTTAAAAGACACCAGTATTTCTCGTTTAAAGCCGCCAATGGGATTTATTTCCACTACGCCAGAAACTCGCAATAATTGTGGGCGGATAATCCAGTCATGCACACTACGTAAATCGGTAGGGGTTATCACAGAACCGTCAGCATTCAGCGCGCCAGGTTCTGCATCCACGGTAAACATGAAAATTTCACCCAAGCCCGTAGCAATAGGACCTAATAATGGTTCAAGCCCAGAGGGGATATTGCTTTTAGCCACACTTAAGCGTTCATTGACCAATTGCCTGGCAAAATAAATATCAGTACCGTCCTCAAAAACAACCGTGATCTGTGATAGGCCATAACGAGAGAGAGAGCGGGTATTCATTAAATTAGGCAGCCCTGCCATTGCGGTTTCAACGGGGTAACTAATACGCTGTTCAACTTCTAACGGTGTATAGCCCGGTGCTTCTGTGCTAATAACCACCTGAACATTGGTAATATCAGGTACGGCATCAATGGGTAAGTTGCTAAAGTTCCAAATACCAAGGCCACTAATCATCGCAACTGCGACGAGTATTAAACTCGCTCGCTGTATGGACGTTCGTATAATCGTTTCAAGCATGTCTAGTCCTAGTGGTCGTGAACTGCGCCCGATTTTTCAATATCGGCTTTAATGATATAACTGTTTTCCGAGACATATTCAGTACCGACTTTTAATCCACCCAAAACCTCAACCCATTCACCTGCTACACGCCCTAATTCCAACATGCGTACCTCATATTCATTACCAATTTTCGCAAACACCACGGTAAAATCTCTAAACCCTTGTAATCCAGAACGTTTAACAGCTAGTGGTACTGTAAATTCAGCAACTTCTATAGCAGCATTCACAAAACTACCTGCATACAGTTGCCCCTTGTTATTACTCAGTTCAGCCCGCACAAGAACAGATTGATTAGGCTGGACAATTGTGTCAATTTGTTTGATAACAGCTGAGATCGGTTGCTCCAGCCCTTTGACAGTCACTAACGCCGTGTCCCCTAAAGCAATACGATGACGGTCATCAGGAAAGACCGCAAGCTCTGCCATTAATACTGAATGGTCAACAATCGAAAATAAAACACGATCCTTGGTTTGCTCACCTGAATTAGCATCTCGTTGCCGAACCACCCCATTGATCGGTGAGAAAATTTTATAGGATTTCAGGCTTTCATTACTTTCAATGGTGATAAGTGCCTGCCCTTTTTTTACTTGCTGCCCCAAAACCACATGGACTCGTTTGATTGCCCCTTGGAATCGTGCGCTTATTTCTCGGCTATTTTCAAGATGAGGAATTATTTTTCCATAGACTGGGACAGTTTCTTTCAATAATGCAGAGCCCGCAATAGAAGTTCCAATTTCTAATGCCTCGGCTACTTTAGGTTCAATAGCCGTACGTCCTTCAAAATTATCGTATTGCCAATGATACGATTGACCTTTGTATTGAGCATTAATGGTTACTACAAAAGAATGTGGCTCATAAATTGTCATATCACCACGTAAAAAATCATCCTGAGCAATGAAGTTAATATTATCTTCAACCCCTCCTAATCGAGTTAATTTTATATTAAGTGTGACTTCAGAGGGTTTAACAGCCTGACCTTTATTTGTAATCCAGACTCTAAATTCAGGCGGTATACCTGTTTCAAAAACAGACAACTCAACTGTAAAGCCATTGTCTTCTAAAAGGCGGCCTCGATTTGGTCCTTTTTCAGGTTCTTCCTCAGCATGCTCATCATCATGGCCATGGTGACTGTCTGAGCTTTCAGCTGAAAAAGCAAGATTGCTAACCATTAGCAACACACAAATAAACAAAGAAAAGCCAGTTTTATGAAATGATTTTGTCATAGGGTTACTCATTAGAAGAAGGTATTAAGGAATGGGAATCAAAAAACTTGTGCATTCTCACTTGTTTTTTTGTCCGCCTTTGCCTGTGTAGCAACAGTTACGTAGCTTGCTATGCGCCCGTTGCTACACAGGCAAAGGCAAACAAAAAATCTGTGTGATAATTGCACAAGTTATTTGATTCCCATTCCCAAATGTACGCCTGTTAAGCGTTCAATTTCAATTTTATTCTGATGGGCTACCAGGCTAGTATTAAGCAATGCAGATTGTGCATCCAGTAACTCATTCTGTACGCTTAACCACTCAAGGTAGCTGTACCGTCCCAGCTCATAAGCTTTGCGCGTTGCTTTTAAGGCCTTTTTAAGACGTGGAATCACCTCTTCTTCGAGTAGCTCACTGTGATGAATGCCATGCTTTAGTTGCTCATAAAAGACAAACAATGATGTCTCTATTCTGATGCGTAATGCTTCAGATTCTGATTGATTTTTAGCAAGGTTAGCTTGAACTTCTGCGATGCGACCTTGATTTCGGTTAGTGATGCCCAGTGGAATTGAAAAACCAGCAACAATACCTACATCATTATCTCCTGCATAATGCCTTACCCCTGTGGTAAAAGACCATTTTATATTTCGTTGTTCTTTTGCAAGCTGCAATGTTGCTTCAGTAACCCTTTGTTGAGAAAGATATTTACTTAAATTGGGGTTATGTTTTATCTGCGCTTTTAAGGTTTGAAAATCAATCACCGTAGGTAATTTAGTCAATGAACCCGTTACCGAACTAAAGCGAGGGTTGGTGCTACCCCATTGTGCAGCAAGTTGGCGGTGTAATGATTTTATTTCATGTTTTAAATCTATCAGAACCAATCGGCGTTTAGCTAATTCCGCCTCAGCTCGGTACAATTCCGCATTAAGGGTTTTACCTACATTGACTCTGATTTTTATTTCTTTGACAGTGGTTTCAGCCAATGTTATTGCTCGTTTTACAATCACCACTCGTTCTTGATATGAAAGAGCTTGAATATAATAATGTGCTGTCTGGGTTGCACTATCGAGCCGTTTTATGGCTTGTTCGCTTTCAATTAAGCCCTTGCCTTGAAAAGCGATTGCCGTGCGTTTTTCTCGAAGACGTCCATCTAAAACCCAACTAATACTTAATGTCGTTTCTGCACTGTCAAAGGCTTGATACTCACCCGTCCCCAAGGCATCTTCAAGCTCTAAATCAAGCTTAGGTCTAGGTGAAAGATCAGCCTGAGTCATCCTGCCTTGCTGCGCTTCAAGCCTATATTGAAAAGTTTGTAACTCAGGATTATTTTTAAAAGTTCGCTGTATGGCTTCGGGCAATGACAAACTGTTGGATAATTTATTTTCTGTGCCCTGAACCTGAAGTGATTGGGTTATTATCATGATAAAAAACAATAGCCTTCGGCTAGTATAAGTAACCCTATAAAACCGATTGAAAGTCGGTATTTTGAGTAAAAGTTGTTTAATAAAAGCCATAGTGTTTTCGGGGAGGAATAGATTCTAAAACAAGTGATGCAGTGGCATGGTTAGCATTAATGCGCAACTTATCACCATGCCTAAAAGGGCTGTTGAAAAAAATAACAGATAAGGGTTTACTGGCTTAGGCTGATCAAGTAATTGTTGAATACGAATATCAATATGACTACCATCAAAAGAAATAATTCCCATTTCTGATTCGGGTGTCAGCAATTGTAATTGCCGGGCTACCTTAATAATGGTTTCTGCCACCAAAAATCTACTCGCTACTTTTTGAACCGCAGCATTATCACAGATTTGTTCATGTGATAACTCCAGATCATTCAATAGATGTTGACGTGTTACAGGCAGATGGAATAACCCCGCAAAACTTAATAATAGCTTTCGTAAAACATCACGCCGCCGGCAATGTGCTTGTTCGTGGGCGAGCACAACCTCTATTTCTTCAGCGGATAAATGTTCCAGCAGTTGGGAAGAAATATAAGCCTGTGGTGATAACAGGCCTGAAGAAAATACAAAAAAATGTTCACTGGAAATGCGGAAAACGTTATTCTCTTGTTGTTCGCTCACCGCATTCAAGGTGCTTTGAAAGTGGCGATGCTTAAGCATTAATTTAATCCCTTTGTAAGCATTAAATATAATCACTAAAGCCATCAAACCAATAGCCGCCATCCATAGATGATCAGAAATATGCACAATGGGTTCAAACCAGCATAAATGAGCCATGCTATTGTTATGACTGGTGCAATGTGCAGTTGCCATTTCATGGCTTTGCATCCAGTTAAACAGTAGTCCAGAAAGTGATAAATTAACCGCAATAAAAATAGGACTCAGTAGCCATATAACCAGTATTTTTGATCTTATTTGACAAGGTAATGACTTAAGCTTACGACCAACTACTCGATATAATAGCGTTGAAAATAAGGCCGAAAGACTAGCGAAAAACAGCAACGCCAAAACACCTGATTGTATTAAATGAATGAGCATAATCAGAATTTACTGCCGTGATTTGAACGATATTCATAAATCAATTGCTCAAGTTTATCAAGGTGAGCATCATCAGTACGTGCAGCAATATCAACAAAAGCAGCCAGCATTCCATCGGCATTATCTTTTGAAATGGTGTTAACAACATCATTAATCATTTGTCCCATCAGCTCATCACGCGCTACAGCAGTTTGATAAACATAGGCATAGCTCACTTTTTTACGTGCTAAAAGTTTCTTTTTGAATAAACGCTCAAGTGTCGACTGAATGGTATTGTGGGAAATACCACGAGCCTTGCCAAGTGCAGCGTAAACGCCTTTAGCATCAAACTTGCCGTTTGACCAGAGATGTTCAAGAACAGCCATTTCTAACTCGCCTAGATAGGGGCGTTTCAAAATTTGCATATAATAGCTCTGAGGGGCAATAAAAAACATAGACTTATTATTCACAGAAACAAACCGACTGTCAATCGGTATTATGTTGTAATTCTGTACAATATAATGCATTCGTTAATTCCTGAATAACAGCCCGCTATCTTTTGTAAAAAACGAGATTCAATAACTTTTAAACTTGGTAACTCGCAATAAATAGCCCACTCATATCAGGATGTAGAAGATTGCTGTGACAAACCGTTCTTTTAGTCAATTAACCCCTTATTTTTACTATGGTCTTCTGCTCTGATGCTATCCTCTCACCTGCACCTATCTAAGTGAGAGGCTTGATTGAATGGTTTCGACTTATTTTTCATTCATTAATAAAGATGTCCTACGCTCTTCTCGCGATAATTTTATTAGAGAAGGCTTTATAATAGAACTGTATCTACTATACTCTAAAAAATATCTTGAGCACTTACTTAACCTTACTTATACCCATTCATAATTATAAAAATATGCCAATTACAAAACACGCTATTCTATTTTTCTTTGTTTTCCAATGTCTGAGTAATGTTGTAAAAGCAAACCCAGTAATAGATATACAAACAAATCACGGCATAATCAAAGTGGAATTAATGCCTGAAGAAGCCCCCATTACTGTTGAAAATTTTTTACACTACGTTGATACCGGTTTTTATGATAAAACTTTATTTCATCGTGTTATAAAAGATTTTATGATTCAAGGTGGAAAGCCTGATCTATCAATTGATTCTACTGAAAAGGATACCTTGCCACCGATTACTTTAGAATCTAACAATGGTTTAAAAAACATACGTGGATCTATAGCGATGGCAAGAACCTCAGTACCGGACTCAGCGGTAGCACAGTTTTTTATTAATAGTGTTGATAATACTTTTTTAGATTATAAAAATAATGATGATCCTGGCTATGCTGTATTTGGTGAAGTTACAGAGGGTATGGATGTCGTTGATTTGATAAGTAAAGTAGACACTTTCGGTAGCGCACCTAGGGGGAAAGTCATCATTGAATCAATTAGTCGCCATAAAGATGGACTACCAGTTGCTGGAGTAGCTCCCAACCCTCAAGAAAAAGGAGAATTATCCTTTGATATATTAAAAACGGATTACTTCATAGGAGATACTCTTGAAGTATCGCTAAAAGAACCAGGAATTAAACGAGAAAAAGAACTAGACCTATGGGTTGCAGTTCAATTACCCAATGACAAATTTTTATATCTAAGCAAAAAAAATACTTTTACCTCTATTCCCACCGCTTTCAAGAATGCAGTTAAGGTTGAGGAAACGTCTCATCAAGTTTTAACTTTGACTATTCCTGAAGGACTAGCTGGCTCATATACCTTATATGCAATATTTAATAAAATAGGTTCTGATGTTAATGATTTAGATAAATCAGTGCGCTCTAATATTGCTAGTAAGGCAATTAACATAACTAATAGATAAATCCACCAATACAACATTCTCTTTCACAAAAAACCTATAAAAAATAATATATCCATATTTATTAGCCAGAAGAGATTTAATTCGTTGGGTTGCCAAACAGACGGCAGCCTAACCTACTAATAAATAATTTTTTGCTGTTTTAAATCATTATATATATCTTCAACTGATTGCTTATCACAATCAAACAACATATCAGTTGATTCGGTTTGATCAACTAGAGAAATACAAATTAATCCAGCATTTTTTACTGCTAGAATTAATCCATCAACTTGATTTTCAAGAACCGTCGCGGCATGCCCAGTATCAAATAACTTTCTTTCCAATTTATACGCAATCTCTTGACTAGCCGAACCTATTAAATTAATTGCTGTTGCTTTCTGGCTAAATCTGGCGGCTCGTTCATCCTCAGAAACTTTCGCTAAACCTTCATTTTCTGTTTCACCAACAATCATACCCGCACCAACGGTTACGTTGCTTAAGCGGTCTATAATAATAAAAGCACCTGTCCCTTTATTTTGTTTATATGCATCAAATACAACGGGAGCATTAAGCGAAATAGTGCAAGATGCAATTTCATTTAGTTGTAATTTATCTGCATCATGATGTTCCAGTGTGTTGATATCAATTCTGTAATTAATTGAAGAAACAGACCCAGAAACACTACGTGTCGCAAGTTTAATAATATATTGACGACCAGGAGACATCGGTTTTTCAGCCATCCAGACAATTGAAGCATGAAATTTATCAGCGACTGTAGCTGGTGAAACGCCCTGCCCTGCAATTATATCTCCACGGCTAATATCAATTTCGTCCTCCATGGTTAAAGTAACAGCCATAGGCGGAAATGCTTTTTCTAAATCACCTTCATAGCTCACAATAGACTTAATTTTGCTTGTTTTACCAGAAGGTAATACAGTGATTTGGTCGCCTTTATTAAAGACACCAGAAGCTACTGTTCCACAAAACCCACGAAAATTCAGATTAGGTCGGTTAACGTATTGAACAGGAAAGCGTGCATCTTTAAAGTTCTGATCATGGGCAATGCTAATCGTATTTAACAAATCCATCATTGCCTTCCCTGTATACCAAAGCATATTTTTACTTGAGTTAACGACATTATCACCATCCAAAGCAGACATAGGAATAAACTGAATATCATCTAAATCAAGATTTGAGGTAAAGTCCAAATAATCTTGCTTAATTTTATTGTAAGTATCTTCGCTGTATTCAACTAAATCCATTTTATTAACGGCAACGATAATATGCTTAATGCCCAATAAAGATACAATAAAGCTATGTCTTTTAGTTTGTGTCTGGACGCCATAACGTGCATCAATCAATATAACGGCAAGATCACAAGTAGAGGCTCCCGTTGCCATATTGCGAGTATATTGCTCATGTCCTGGAGTGTCAGCAATAATAAATTTTCTTGTCGAAGTGGAAAAATATCGGTAGGCAACATCAATGGTAATACCTTGTTCACGCTCAGCTTGTAACCCATCAACTAATAAAGCTAAATCAATTTTACCCGCCCCCGTAGTACCAGATTTTACGCTATCCGTTTTAATAGCAGCTAGTTGATCTTCATAGATCATTTTTGAATCATATAATAAACGACCAATTAAGGTGCTTTTACCATCATCTACATTGCCACAGGTCAAAAACCGTAAGAGTTCCTTACGCTCGTGTTCAGCTAAATATTCGTTAATGTCTGTACTGATTAAATCAGATTGATGGGACATGGAAGCTTTTCCTTTAAAAATTTGGGGGGATAGATGAGAGTATTATTTACTTACTATTTCTCACTTTAATTGTTGGGTTGCCAAAAAAACGGTAGCCCAACCTACAATGATATTAGAGCTTGATTAAAAATAACCTTCTCGTTTTTTCTGCTCCATAGAACCCGATTGATCATGATCTATTAATCGTCCTTGACGTTCTGACGTTGTGGTTAAAAGCATCTCTTGAATAATTTCTGGCAAAGTAGTTGCCGTTGACTCAACTGCTCCCGTCAAAGGATAACAACCTAATGTTCTAAAACGAACCATTTTCATTTCGATTTTTTCATCTGAACCAAT
This sequence comes from uncultured Methylomarinum sp., assembly GCA_964535875.1. Classification (GTDB taxonomy): domain Bacteria; phylum Pseudomonadota; class Gammaproteobacteria; order Methylococcales; family Methylomonadaceae; genus QPIN01. The sequence continues at coordinate 3,153 of CAZHUE010000052.1, read as the reverse complement.
TGGCATTCGATCATCCTCTACCATAATGAGCATCCCATCCTTATCAACAACTGGACGTTCTTTTGCAAAATAAAGAGGAACAATAGGGATACTTTCCAGATGTATATATTGCCAAACATCTAATTCAGTCCAATTAGAAATTGGAAAGACTCGAATACTTTCACCTTTATCCAGCTTACCATTATAAATATTCCATAACTCCGGACGTTGATTTTTTGGATCCCAGCGATGATTTTTATCCCGAAAAGAATAAACTCGTTCTTTTGCGCGAGATTTTTCTTCATCTCGACGCGCACCGCCGAAGGCAGCATCAAATTGATACTTGTCTAATGCTTGCTTTAAAGCATCGGTCTTCATTACTTCAGTATGTTTCTTACTGCCATGAGTAAAAGGACCAACCCCTTGATCAATTCCATCCTGATTACTATACACAATAATATCAAGACCTAAGTCTTTAATCAGTTTATCCCTAAATTCAATCATTTCCCTAAACTTCCATTTAGTGTCAATATGCATCATTGGAAAAGGAGGCTTACCTGGGTAAAAAGCTTTCATCGTTAAATGCAGCATCACCGCAGAATCCTTACCCACAGAATACAACATCACTGGCTTATCAAATTCAGCCGCTACTTCACGGATAATGTGAATACTTTCAGCTTCAAGTTGTTTGAGATGAGTTAATTTATAATCAGTCATTAAATAAAGTGTCCGTAGCGTAAAATCGTATTTACATCAAACTTTTGATTGTAAACCGAATTTGATCTGAATACTAGAGACTAAAACAGTCTTCTTTAAAACTAAATCAATTACTGACTAAAGATATAACCTTTTCCAATTAGCAAATGAATTTGAAATTCTGCTAATCCTGAACACGAAATGCATACACTATGGTACTGCTGCCTCCGTTACCATCTTCATCTTCTGTTCTTGATATAGTGAATTTTGAAAAAACATTCGGCATATCAACAGTAAAATTTAAATCAAAACTATCTTGATCTTTAAAATTTTTGTGATCAACCTCTATACGGCAAAGAGTAGATCGGCATTCTAGATCAACGAGTGAAGTTCCTAAAAGTTCATTTGATTCTATTGATTGATAGAGTCTATCAGTTGTATCTTGCGTCCAGGATTTATCTTGTTTTTCAGTCAAAAAATCAATCTCTAACTGATCTATATGCTCCTTATTGACAATTTCATCCTCCTTTTCTTGTTCGACTCTATCTTCTTCACTAAAATCAACTGTACTTTCTAATACTTCTTGCTCTTGTCCCACCTCTACTTGAAAATTAACAATTTTTTGTATCTGAGTTTCTATTGATGCTATGCGCCTGTCGAGGTTAAGAAACTTCTGAAGCAATGTATTAATATCTTGATACTTCCCTCCATCCAAATTGCTAGAGTATAACTTCTTTGTTTTTGGGACTACATCTTGTTGAATTGATATTTTTTTTGAGTTGAAACCTAACTGCTCATATCCTTGCCAAAAAATTGTTAAAAAAGCTATTAGTAAGAGTAAATAGTGTGGTTTTTTCATATAATATTATCCTAATGAATCAATCATTAAATAATTTTTTTCGATGAAGAGATCTAGTCGAAGAATAGTCTCTGTATTAATACAAATATTCTTATAATAAACAGTATATAGAACTCTTCTATTAACTAGCCTGAGCCATGCGTTTAAATGTTTGAGAACAAAAAAGGCAACGACAATAGGTTTCAAAGCGTCTTTCTCCACTCACATCCCCTTACCTACATCCCTATAGGTAAGATGTTATCGAATTTTTTAACTGTAAAAACACTCTATAGATTATTTATAAGCATACTAGTTAACCATTTCTCAACTATACTTCGCACGGTCACGGATGCGGTTTTCTATCGGTTGATTTTTGCCGATAGACTGCGTTGCTGAAAAGGTTGCGTAGCCAGCTATGCGCCCATTTCAGCGCCTTGCTATCGACAAAAATCAACTCGCTATAAAATCCGCATCCGTGACCGCGCAAAGTATATCTCTAGTTTTCAAAACAAAATTGTTGGCGCACTAACTATGAGTAGGAGTAAACTCATGAACAGTATAAGAGCGTAACCGTCCACCACTTGGAAGTCGACAAATCATATGGTAACTTCCCCTAAGACTACTGAGATTGATTTGGTTAAAATTCATAGTGCTTCCATTTCGGATTTCAACATCACGAGCGCCACCTGTAGCAGTTCTACTATAAATACGACAACTTGTATTTGTATGCGAAGCAAAGACTTGTGCCGATCTAAAACCATTAGAGTTAACCGTTCTATCTCTGACGATTGGACACTCAATCCACCGAAAACCATCTGAATTATTTCTAATTTCATTTGATGTCGTTGCTTGAAAATCAGAAGATTCGCTTCCAAGATATGCTTCACATGTTGCTCCGGCAAAAGTTTTTGCATCATCAGCTAATACTTGTGTTGAAAATAATAACCCTGTAGCCAATACTGAAGCTACTGATAGTGTAGATTTAATAATATTCATGTAATTTCTCCAAAATAAATAATTTAAACCTTCATTTCTATTATGAAATTTCATGAGAATGATAATTCTCAATCCTCATAACAATAGAGAACAATTTTTATAGTTTATGCTCTCTATTTCTGTGAAGGCAGGTCTATAGTGAACTAAAAATAGAAGTACAGTAAGGTATTAATATATAATGAAAATAGTGATATTACCTTGTTAAATTCTAACTTCGAAACTTTGATAATCTGGTCGAATATTTCTGGAAATTCATTCTATTTATAAAATCAAAAAACCGCCCTGAAAAGCAGACACTTGCTCACTTGGATAAATAGTTTTACTTTGAACTAGTAGCATGTAATTCGTAAAAGTGGGAACAGCTACTCTATACACTGAAGTGCATAGAGTATTTAACCAAATATCTGTATCCTTAATGCGTGTAGTTTATCTCTATCTAATTCATGCAAATAATTACAGATTTAAAAAATTATACTGCTATATAATGATAAATATTCTATATAACTTGGACAATACCATAATTTAATTATGTATTTTTTCATCTAAAAGAATAGACATTGTTAATTTAATATAGCTTTGGTATTCTATAGTTTTCCTCTGAGAGAATAACAATGACAACATGCCCCTCTTGCAATATGGAAGGC
>CAZHUE010000051.1:0-14342 GCA_964535875.1 uncultured Methylomarinum sp. | reverse complement strand
CGACGTTCTCCGGCAATAATTTCAAATTTATCTTTACCAATTTCACGCACCACAATCGGTTTAATAATTCCTTGTGCTCTAATGGAGCTAGCTAACTCTTCTAACGCATCATCGGTCATTATTTTTCTACTGTTTTTAACAGACTTGATTCATCCACACTAACATTTAAGAATTGTTGGAAAAGTTCAGCAGATAGTTCTACAGTGCTTTCAGTTTGTAAAGCCTGATCCACTAACAAATCAAAATCGACAGCGGGAAGTGTAAACAAGCTATAAGACAATCGACTTTTATAATCTTTAATTGAAGTGTAAGCATCATGTATTTTCTTAAATTGCTGCTGATCACGTTCGGGCGTATTCTGTTTTACTTTTTGCAAATATGCCCGTTTAATTTCAGCATCATTAGCATTAGCATTAGCATTTTCATTTACGCCTAATATCTCATACGGAGTCATCATATTTATTGCGAGTTACCTAATGTATTAAAAACAAAATTGAAACATTCAAAAACCTGATCAATATCAGCTTCAATATTAACCCCGGATTGTTCTGCTGCCTGTACTACGATCAATGCATTATATAGGTCTGGATTTTGCATCATGGCTAATACTAACTGATTATCGTCTGGACTTATTACCTCTGCCAGTTGTTCTAGCGTTGTCTGTTTAGACATTGTGTCAACCGGCTCACTGAGTTGTAGCAATATTTCATCTGATAAATGTCCAAAAAGCGTTTCCATTGGATCATCACTGGTTTTATGGTTTCCTTCTAAAAATAATTTTTGGAAAAATTGAGTCATTTTCCCGGGATGTGCTATTTTGTACTGCTTTAGAAATTCATCAATCAAAATCATACAACGTTGATCTTTTTCCTCTCTGGCTTGCTCCAGACTTTTTTGTAATCTTCGTAGATTAATATAGGAACACTCTTCCGCTTGATTTTGTGTTCCAGAAAGAACCTGATAATAGACCCAAACAGGGTTAGTCCATTTGTCTAAAGCCTGTGATGACACAATATTCAATAGCTCATAATGTTGAATAGAATCTAATTGTTGAGCTAAGTTTAACAACAAAGCCTCATCATACGTCTGTTGATGCAAAGATGCTATCAAGTAGGGTTTTATCTGTTTTAATGCAACATACAAATGCGCCTCTTCATCGTTATATTGTTCTATCTGTAAATTTAGTTGAGCCAGTTCCCGGGATGTTAGCAAATACCCATCTACAACCGGAATAGATATATCCAGTTCAGATAACTCAAGCAATAAAGTTTCCATTGTGGCTTTAAATCGACCATTAACAGGGTCTGTATAAAGTAACTGCAATGCATCAATAATTTCTTGAGGCCCTTGAGCCTTATCACTTTGTACAAATTTTAAAAAGCCTGTTAATAATTTTGATCGCGCAGTGTCAGCTTTCCCTAATTTAAGTTGCTTAATTTCTGTAAGCTGTTGTTCAACTTCAGTATACTTTTTTTCTATTAAAAAATGTTTTGCCTGATTTAAATGAGCAGAAAACAAAGTTTGTTTAGCCAGACTATTTAATGGATCAATTTTAAGTAACATCTGTGCATATTGAACAACATCATTATGCTCACTAACTGTCTTAATTGCCGAGTTAAGAATATCTATATCCTCAGGATATTTTTCAATACCCTGAGCTAACCACTGATAATAATTCTCATGTTTTTGTTGAGCATAAAAATTTAAAACAGACAAATAACTCTCTTTGTCATCGGGGTCATAATACAAACTTTCTATCAGACAGTCATTTTTTGAAACCGGAACTTGTTGATGATCAGCAATATGCTGAAAAATCAACGCAATTTTAACATCACTGCCCTCTTCTGCTTTTAATTGGTCGATGCCTTGACGCCAATAATAATCAGCATCATAAAAATTATCGTGTTTTTCACACGTTAACGCTTTAATCCGTAGTTCCTCAAACTCATTGTTCGAGTCAAAGTGCTTAATATAGTCTTGGTATCCTGCTGGATAATTTATTAATAATGTCTGGCAAAACTGCTCAGCTAGTGCAGAACCAAACAAAATTTGATATTGAATTGCCATAGAAAACATAGTTTTTTCAGACAAGTCATCATACTGACGTAATAAATGCGCTATAAAGTCTTGCTGTTGTCCATTAAAACCTTTGGCCTTCCTGATAAGACTCTGTTGTTCGTAGTCTAAAGAGGCGAAGTCTTTAAATAATTCCATCCCATCTTTGGTATAGGCAAGCAGTATACCGGCTAAAGGATGATAAGGTGATTTATCATTAATAGTACTAAGTAATGATTGCATCTTTTCAATTGAGCCAGATGAGGCTAAAACAGCATTTAGAATCACACGAAAATCTTTAAAAGCTGATCGAAAGGGAATAAGTTTTAACCTCTGATTTAATTTTTCAACATCATTAGATTGATAAGCTTGTAACACAATTTGTACCGTTTTAAAATCTGCAATAAAAGTGGAGTCTTGCGCAATTTCTCGCTCAAGTTCGGGATGTTTTATCAGCATCAAAAACCCTAATACAGCAGCCTGTTTAGGATATTTTTTATCAAATTGATCAGCTGGAAGCTGACTTATCAAAACTGGAATTTGGTCAATATCACCAGATTGAATCAGCTGTTTAAATTGATCCTCAAAATCATCCGACCTAACTTGCTCATTAGATTCTATTTTTTGTTGAATCCCTTCACCAAAATCAAGTAACTCCTTGTATTTATCACCTACCTTAAACGCCTTGGCCTTATCTATATACCCTGAAACTTTCAATCGCAATTGATCATTATCTACTTCTTTCAAAATCTGTTCATAAAGCCCTAATGCTTCTTTATATCCGGTTGATTTTAATTTTATCAACGCTTGTTTTGCATCTTCCGCAATTGACTCTAGTTTATTATCATTATCCATTGCGTATTTTATTATGATTTTTAAACATAAGTGATATAGTGCCTTTTATCAAAATAGAAGAATTTCAGCTGGTAAAGCTATTTTACCATTACCACAGGAAAAACTATGAATAACCAAGTTCTCTTAACATCTGAACTAACCTGTCCAGAATGTGGGTATAAAAAAACAGAAACAATGCCGACTGATGCTTGCCAGTGGTTTTATGAATGCGAACAATGCAACACACTATTAAAACCAAAAGCGGGGGATTGCTGTGTTTTTTGTTCTTATGGCTCAGTCCCTTGCCCTCCTATTCAACTTGATTCTTCAGATGACAAAAAGAACAGTTGTTGTGGTGGCTAATTGAATATTTTACACCAAGAACCTGTTCAAGATCGTTACGACCCACTGTCGGTAGCATAGTAGAGCTTGAACAGGTTTTAAACCCTTAACTAGGGGTTATAAAAAGTTGAAGGAATCCTTAAATGATATTAGCTGGTAATATTGGTGGCACAAAAACAAACCTTGCCCTATATACAAAAAATAGTGGCGGTATTTTGCATTGTGACTTTAAACAAGCATTTGTCAGTGCAGATTATCCGCAATTCAATGATATTTTATCGGTTTTTATTCAAGCAGATATGCACATTGAATCCGCATGTTTTGGTATCGCAGGCCCTATATTAAATCAGCGTTGCCAGACCACCAATTTACCTTGGGTAATTGATGCTAAAGAGCTTTCTTTAACACTTAATACGCCGAAAATTAAATTATTAAATGATTTGGAAACCATGGCATTAGGTATGCTAAATAGTTCGGATGATGATTTAATCGAGCTCAACCCCAACGCACAAACCCAAGATGGAAATATCGCAGTTATTGCAGCAGGGACTGGTCTAGGTGAGGCTATTCTTTTTTGGGATGGCAAACAGCACCACCCAATAGCAACTGAAGGCGGTCATAGTGATTTTGCAACACAAACAGAACAACAAGACCAATTTCTAGTTTATTTACGCCAGCATTTTAAAGATCATGTAAGCTGGGAACGAGTACTTTCAGGCGATGGATTTAGTTTTCTTTATGACTTTCTTGTGGCAAGTGGTTTTGCCCCCGCCTGCTCTTCAGTTCCAACGTTTAATGAAAACAATTCGCCCAAAGTTGATCGAAATGCAATTATTTCCAGCTTAGGGATAAAGAATAAAGACCCCGCCTGTGCTGAAACAGTCCGTTTATTTGCTGAACTTTATGCAGCAGAGGCAGGCAACCTGGCTCTTAAATGTTTGTCTACAGGAGGTATTTTTATTGGTGGAGGTATCGGCCCTAAAATCCGCCCTGCTCTTGAAAACGAAAACTTCATCCGTTCATTTATAGCAAAGGGGCGATTTAAAAAGCTGTTGAGCAATATGTCAGTTAAATTATCTTTAAACCCCAACGCGCCCTTAATCGGTGCTGCCAATTATTTTTAAACGTTCTATAACACTAAAAACTTATCTAATCTAAGGACTCTTTAAAATAACCAAGTAAAACACAGCGTCTTATGTGCCTTGATTATAGACCATAAACTTATTACCCACTAGACAATAATTTTATTATCTACTAATATACTTACTGTATTAATTTTCATTCAACTAATTTTGGTTTTAACCCATACTCAAGTTAATGAAAAATATACTTAATATAAACCATAACAAACTTAGAGGGTTATAATAATGATTAATTTTATGTTAGATATTTTTTCTGTGATGTTTCAAATAAATATGAGAGATACACATGAAGTTCCATTTGCCATGCCCCTACTCATGGCTTGTTTAGTGGGTGGTATGGTAGGTTTTACTATTGTCAGAATGATTGGTAATGAGAAGGAAGAGGAAAGAGAAGCTCGGGAAGCACAAGAAATTTCAGATGGAAGACGAACAAAATGATATTATTTGTGGTTAGTTTTTTATAGGGTATAGTTGTTATTTGTTTCTATTTTAAACTAACCAACTCAATTTACTTCAAACAACTTAAAGTCTATCGACTGCGGTAAACTCAAGATACATAGTTTCAATATTAAATTCTGAACTTTAATTTTTATTAAATCCATTAATTTATTTAAGCCTGCAAAAACAATAACTAAACTTCACTTTTAAGAAAAATAAAAGCAATATTTCCTATTTTTATTCCTGATTCTTAAAAATAGACTTAAGTTTTGGGACAAAACAAAAACTATTTCTAAGTAGTTTTATCTATCCAGAAACCAAAAAAATCAACTGTAAGCCAATACCGCCCATCCCCTCCCCAAAAACCGTTGTTCCCCCAAAAAAAACAATTTTGTGTATAATATTTAAACTTTAAACGAATAATTTGTTTAGTTGTAAATGATTTTATTACGGTTTGTTTCCCGATGATTTCCAGTATATTGACTGCCGCTTTATTTATGGTAGCCCTTGGAATTATTTTGGCTATCATTTTAGCTATAGCCAACAAAAAACTATATGTTTACGAAGATCCTCGTATTGAAGAAGTAGATAACATGTTGCCACAAGCGCAGTGCGGAGCATGCGGCGTTCCTGGTTGTCGCCCATTTGCCGAAGCGGTTGTCAGTGGAGTAAAAAACCCATCTGCTTGTACAGTTAATACACCAGAAGGAAATGCGGACATCGCCGCTTTTATAGGTGTCGACATGGGTGAAACTGAAAAAGTCGTTGCTCGCCTTGCTTGCGCAGGTGGAACCCATGTTGCTTACACAAGGGCAAAATACAAAGGATTACAGTCATGCCAAGCAGCGGCCGCTGTTTCTGGTGGAGGAAAGGGTTGCAACTGGGGATGTTTAGGGCTTGCTGATTGTGCTGATGTTTGTGATTTTGATGCCATCTATATGGACAAACATGGACTACCCATTGTAGTTGAAGACAAATGTACTGCTTGTAATGATTGTATAGTGGTTTGTCCTAAAGATTTATTCTCCCTACAACCCGTTAGTCATAAATTATTTGTGGCTTGCAAAAGTCTTGAGAAAGGAGATAAAGCACTAGAAGAATGTGAAGTCGCCTGTACAGGATGTGAAAGATGTGTGGTTGACGCACCTAAAGGTGTAATTGAAATAAAAGATAACCTGGCAGTTATTGATTTTAAAAAATTTGATGAACTTTTAGTTGACAGAACACCGATTGAACGCTGCCCAACAGGTGCAATAGTCTGGATTGATAGCAAACTTGGAACCACACGATCCAGTGTAGGAAAAGCAGCCAAAAAATCTATGCGAACAGAGTCCTTGCCTCAAGTATAATTATCATAAGTTAATATAATGTAGGTTGGGCTAACGAACTCTATCGTTAACTCAACAATTTGAGTCTACATTATATATTTATCACCCCAATCACACTCAATACATAAAGCATAAAATATCAAAGGTAAACAATGGCTCTTTTTGGTAAGAAAAAACAAGATAAAATTTCCAAATACCCCGGCATACGTAAAATAATGAATGGCGTATCTGCCGTAGTAATGTGTGAAAGAGAATCTAGTGATGCCGCAAGTGTTGATCTATCAACATCCACCGCTGACATGTGTTTTCTTTGGAGTCAGGAAAAAAACAAAGGCCACCTTAATATATCCAGTAGAACTCTAATTTCTATTGATTCAAAAAATGCTCAAACTGCTTTAACAACCACCGCTGGACTCTCACTTTCCGGCTTAAGAGCTACGCACTTTAGCTCATCAAAACAAAGCATTGCATCCATGCATGAGTCCTTATATGCAGCAGTAGGCAAAAGACTCCCTTATGTATTAAATATAGTTTGTACTGCAACAACCAAAGCCACTTCAAACCATCATTGTAGCCATGATGATTACCATAGCATGGGCGATACAGGCTTTATTCAATTTTTTGCGCATAATAATCAATCTGCGGCTGACCTTAATCTTATCGGTAGAAAAATAGCTGAACTCAGTTTAAATCCAGTTGCCGTTGCTCAAGATGGATTTTTAACCTCTGATTTAGTAGAGCCACTAAATCTTCCAGAACGTGAGCTTATTGAAGAATTTGTGGGTTTACCAGACGATATTATTACAACACCCACACCAGCTCAAAGTATTTTATTTGGTAAAACTCGTCGTCGAGTTCCAGAAACATGGTCAGTTGACCAGCCTACACAAACAGGTGGAAGTCAAAGCCCGGATAGCTACATGCAAACAGTTGCAGGACAGCGACCTTATTTCTTTGACCATGTTACTGATATTACAGATCAATGCATGGAAGAATGGTTCGAATTAACTGGTCGTCGTTATCGTCGAATCAATCAATATTTATGCAAAGATGCCGATTACTTGATTATTGCCCAAGGTAGCGTTATCAATAATGCAAAAATGACGGCTGATTATTTGCGCAGTTCTCGTAAACTCAAAGTTGGTGTTGTTAACTTAACCGTCTTCAGGCCTTTTCCTGGTGACTTGCTAAGTCATATTATTAAAGGAAAAAAAGGGGTCCTTGTTCTCGAAAGAACAGACCAGCCAATGGCGGAAGACTTACCGATTATTACTGAGATACGCAGTTGTGTTAGTAAAGCTATTGATAATGGAAGGACAAAAAAAATCGCTTTTGCTAATTATGCCAGCTATGCAAAAACAACTGATATTTCTCCTTTATATTCAGCCTGTTTTGGATTAGGTGGACGTAACATAAAAGTCAGCGATATTATCGGAGCCGTTGACAACATGTTTCCAGAAGCTAAACAACTTAAATTTGCTTACCTTGGAATAAACTTTATCAGTAATAAAAACCTGTCTCCGCAACAGGAAATACAACATCATTCTATTCTTGAAGCCTATCCGGAAATCAACAACCTTACTTTAACCAGTAATGAAAGCCCAAACTTACTACCCGAAGATGCAAAATCCATTCGTATTCATTCTTTAGGTGGATGGAAAAATAACCTTCTAGGTCAAGACCTTGCTCAAACTTTGTTTGATCATTTTAATTTAGAAGTTAAAGCTAGGCCTTTCTACGAAACTGAAAAAAAAGGCCAACCCACTACTTTTTATTTGACGATGGCTTCAAAGCCATTTCACCTGAATGATGAATATAACACTGTTAATACAGTATTGGCTCTAGCCCCTAATGTCTTTTCTCATAGCAACCCATTAGCAGGACTTGTTGAGAACGGGGTATTTATTATCCAAAGCCAACAGAATAATGCAAACGATGTATGGCATAGTTTTCCAACAAGTGCTCAGAAAATATTATCTGATAAAAATATCAGCGTCTTTTTTATTGATGCCGCTAGCCTTGCACAAGATGAGCTGGAAAAAGAAAATAGTGAGATAAACTCACCTTTTGATTTCCAAAACCTTATTTTTAAATCTGTCTTTTTTAAAACAACTGACATTGTTAAGGATTCTGATAAAAATGAAGAACAAATTCAGTCTGTTATTGGTGATAATCCAGACCTGATTGAGCGTAGCTATAATAAGCTACAAGAAATTATTGTCGCAGAAATGAATGTAGGCGATACAACCTTAACAGTCCAGGGTGAACCACCAGCCCCCTTATTGCTACAACAAAAACCAGCCAATGAATCAGCCATTGCAAATATCCATCGTTTTTGGAATCAAACGGGCAGTCAGTACAGTAATAAAAAAAGTGCAAAAGAAAACCTTGTTGGGCCTTTTGCAGCTTTAGGGATAGTCCCTGCCGCAACGGGGATTTTTGGTGATATGACTGCAAATCGTTTACAACATCCTCAGTGGATACCGGAAAACTGTAATGCCTGTGGAAACTGTTATACATCCTGCCCTGATAGCGCAATTCCAGGGTTGATTAATACGGTAAGTGAAGTCTTTGAAACTAATATTAAACGCATTGAAAAATCAGGCCATATTGTTAAACACTTACGCCGTGCAATTCGTACAGTAGAAAAAAAGTATCATGAATTAACTGTTGAAAAATCTGTAGGTACAACTTTAGATCCTATTTTTGCCAAGGCAATAGGCGATACCATAAAAGAATACCCAGAGCCTGATCAAGAAGAAGTTACACAAGAATTTGAATGGTTCAAAGAAAAAACAGGTTCATTCAAATTTGCTCTGACTAAACCTTATCATGATGATATGAACAGCCACATGCCCAGAAATGGCGGTTTATTTTCCATCACCATTAACCCAAACAGTTGTAAAGGTTGTATGGAATGCATTTCAGTATGTGAAACGGATGCATTAACGCCAGAATCCATTCAAACACTTCGTGATAATTGGGCTTACTGGCTAGACTTACCCACTTCAAATAAAAAATACAGCCGTATAGATGATCTGCAAGCTAAAAATGGCGTTTTAAACACCTTATTGCTCGATAAGAAAAACCACAGCAGCATGCAAAATAGTGACAACACACGAGCAGGAAGTGGTGAAAAAATAGTTCTTCATCTGTTTTCCAGTACAGTCACTGCATTAATGCAGCCACGTATTGAAAAACATATTAAACAACTTGACCAACTAATCATTGAACTGGAAAAACATATTCGACTAAAATTGGTTGAAACTGTTGATATTAGTGATATAGATGCTTTAGAAACGGCCATTGACCAAAATCAAAATGTGGACCTTACATTATCCCGATTAACCGGCACACTTGATAAAGACAGAGCCACTCAACCCATTGACCCAAAATGGTTACGATGGGCTTTACAGTTAGTCGAAAAATTAAAACATTTACGCTGGAGTTATAAACAAGGGTCGTCTGGAGAAGGCCGTGCAAGTCTTGGTGCTACGGATGGCAGTAACCCATCCGCTGACTGGACGGCAACTTTTCCCTTCAACCCCTACCCATTTCCCTGGACTCGTCATTTATCACAAGATGCTCCTTCATTAACCATGGGGCTCTTTGAAGGCCATATGGTAAAAATGGCGGAAGGATTTAAAGCTATCCGTACAGCGGAACTGGAAATTAAAGGTAAATACGATAAGTCTGAACATGACACTTTTTTTGCTCACTTTGATTGGCGTCAATTCAGTGAAGAAGAATACTTGCTCTGCCCTCCCCTGGTTACATTTGGCTCAGAAGGGACAAGCTTTAACTCTGGCTTGCAAAGCTTATCTTCCAGTTTAATGTCTGGACAGCCAATAAAAATACTCGTATTAGACAACCAACCATCAGAAAACTCTGATAGTTTGCGTAAGGAATTAGGGCTTATCACAATGGCACACCGTACTGCTTTTGTGCATCAAAGTTCATTCTCTAATTCCACACATTGTTTATCAGGTTTTATTGATGGATTAAATTATAGAGGTCCTGCCTTATGGTCTATCTATGCATCAAGTCAACCAGAAAATGGAATGACTAATAGCTCTCTAAACGTACAAAGCAAAATTGCGGTTAAATCAAGAGCTTATCCACTAATGACGTTTGATCCCAGATTGGGAGAATCCTGGGAAGAATGTATTAGCCTATTGGGTAATCCTGATATAGATCAAGACTGGATCACTTATTCATTGGCTTACACCGATGAATATGGCAATAATTTCTCTATGGATGTCCCTCTCACCTATGCTGACTGGGCTTTAACGGAATCTACTTTTGCACATCATTTCAAACCACTGCCTGCCGATACGAAGACAAATAACATGGCGTTGTTAACTGAATATCTTGAAATGGATAGTCACGGACAAGCAAATAATAGACCCTTTATTTGGGCAGTTCATCCTCAAAGCAATCATCTATTAAAGGTTATCGTATCTTCATCGATAGTTAAAGCAACTCAAAATCAAAAATATTTTTGGCATACTCTAAAAGGCTTAAGTGGTGACAGCAGAGTGGAAGTTGATACCCAAGCCATTGCTGATCAAGCTAAAGCCGAAATGGCTCAAACGATTACTGAAGGTTTAATGAGCATGGTGGGTGGTGATGCTAGCGCCCTAACCCGTATATTAGCAGAAGTACCTGCAGTGTCAGCAAAGAGTAGTGTTGTTCCTGAAACCAAACCAAAACCAATAGTAAAAGAGAAAAAAGCTACGCCTAAAGCAGAAGAAAAACCAAAAACAGAAGCTGCAAAAAAACCCCCTGGTGAGGCTGGAAAAACAGCGCATGAAGCAGTCTGGATAGAAACCCCGGATTGTACAACCTGTGATGAATGTGTGGACATTGCACCTTCAATGTTTCAGTACAATGAAGATAAAAAAGCCATTGTTATCGACCCCACAAAAGGGACTTTTGAAGATATTGTACGTTCTGCAGAAAAATGCACTGCAGTAATCATACACCCTGGAACACCTTGGAACCCAGATGAGCCAAATCTGGAGCAACTGATTAAAAGAGCTGAGCAGTTTCAATAATCTTTTTTAATTTTATATATCTAACGAAAATGTTAAGCTCATAAAAGATAAAGATAGCAGGTTATTCTTTTTGACGAGTAGTTTAAAGTCAACAGAGAAACCCAGTGGTTAGGTAACTCGCAATAAATAACCCACCTAAATTGCGCCGGATTTTTGTTTGTCTTTGCTGTTATAGAAATGAGCGCATAGCAAGCTACGCAACTATTTCTATAACAGAAAAGACAGGCAAAAAGACAAGTAAGGTGGGTGGGTTATTTGTTGCGAGTTGCCTTAGTTGAATTACAAATGGTTCGCTGACAAGTAGAGAAACCTGACAGCTAACTACGACATGCAGAATATCAAATTAAGCATTTCAGACAAGACCGTCTTTAAGCTATGGTAATCATAGTTCTACTGGATTCTATTTCAGGTTTCAATTGAAGAACAGCGACTGGTTTTAGAATAAATAATTTTAATGACTTACTAAAATGATAAAAACATGAAACAAAACTTTAAACACAATATAATCATTTTTTTATTATTAACTCTCCCAATTTTTGCTTATTCAAACCAGAAAATAATACCGAACATGAAACTTAAACAATGCCCAAGCTCGCCTAACTGTGTTTCTAGCCAGAGTAATGCGGAATCACATCATATTGAGCCATTGCCTTATAAATCATCAGTTGATGAAGCTATGCAAAAAATAAAACAAACCATGCTTGCAATGCCTCGTACAAAACTTGTAGAAGAAAAAGATCATTATCTACATGTAGAGTTTAAATCCGCCATACTTAGATTTGTGGATGATGTTGAAATTATTGTTGATGATTCTGAAAAAGTTATCCATCTTCGATCAGCTTCGCGCGTAGGTCATTCAGATTTTGGTGCCAATCGTCGTAGGATTGAAGAAATTAAGAAAAGTTTTTTACAATAATATCTGTCTTAAAGTTATTTTCGTACGTCGCTCATTCATTACAGAATGTTCTGATTATCAATGTTTTATACACTTAAGGACATCTCTATTAATTGATGAATGGAAAATTGAGTCCAAACCACCCGATCTCTGCGTCGCCTACATGGATGTAGGTGAGGGGCGTGAGCATTAGGTCAGGAGGCTTGTAAGAAGAATGATTCAGGAGCAATTATCGAAGAAAGGAAGCTTTGAAACCCTTCGCAATAGCCTGCTATTACGTGCGAATTTCGCATGAATGTAACCTGTCCCCACACGCTGGAACAAATTGATACAGCAGTAGAAATTTTATCCGATGTTATGCAAGAATTAATGGGATTACGCAAAGCAGGTTAAGCTAATTTTGAAAATTGATTTCAGATGTAGTTATAATGGAATCATTTCCTGTTCAAATACAAGTACCAAAGCATCCCAACAAGTTATTGATGAATTAGCAGCGATACCGCGAGTTAAATCACCAACATTGCAATAAAGTATCTAAATCACATACTAATTTTTTCATAAAAACCTTATTGACTAAGGAAAAACTCAAAGCTTTCACTCAGATGAAATTATTCAATTTTTTTCGAAAAAACACTTTTGCCCATGGTATACACCCGGAAGGGTTTAAAGAAGAAACGCACGATCACGAAACTCGTCGGCTTCCCTTTGCAGGTCAATTAACACTCCCGTTATCCCAAAGCGTGGGAAAACCCTCTATTTCAATTGTTCATCCTGGACAACAAGTACAACGAGGTGAATTAATCGCAAAAGCCGATGGATTTATGTCTGTTCCTTTACATGCCTCAGTATCAGGGACAATAAAAACGATAACCTTAGTTCCTAACGCTGCAACGGGTAAAAAAGAACCGGCAATTATTATTGATACTGCTCTCAGCTCCTCTCAAACTGCTATTCAAGGAGAATACAAAGAATTTGAACAGCTAACACGCAAACAATTAATTCAGGCCGTGCAAGATATTGGATTGGTCGGTTTAGGCGGTGCCGCCTTCCCTGCACATGTAAAAATGAACATTCCAAAAGAGCATAAAATTCACACCCTTATTGTCAATGGCTGTGAATGCGAACCGTTTATGACAACGGATCATAGGGTTATGCTTGAACAAATTGGATTCATGCTTCGTGGTATGGGTATCATGATGAAAGCAGTAGGAGCAGAAAAAGCAATTATTGGTATAGAAGACAATAAACTTAATGTTTTGGAAGCAATAAAACCACATCTTCCCAAAGATGAAAGTATCACTATAAAAGCAGTCACGACTAAATACCCCCAAGGCGCAGGAAAAATATTAGTTTATTCCTTAATGGGTATAGAAATTCCATCCGGACAACGATCCTCATCTATTGGCGTACTGATCTATAATGTTGGCACACTGGCATCACTAGGTGAATTGTTTCCCTATGGTCAAGGAATGATTGAACGTGTTATCACCATTACGGGTGACAATCTTAACAAACCTGGTAATTATCTAGTCCCTATTGGCACACCACTCAGCCATATTTTAAAATACGCAGAATTTACTGGAAATGAAGCGGAACTCATCTTGGGTGGTCCAATGATGGGAATTCCTGCTGGATTTTTAGATACGCCCGTTAAAAAAAGTACTGGGACTGTTTTAGTCCTGGATAAAAGATCATCCAAAGATGCAGATATTTCACCCTGCATTAAATGTTCAATGTGCTTACAAGCCTGCCCTATTAACCTAAATCCATCAGAATTAGGCTTACTGGCAACAAAACGTAAATATGATGTAATGGAAGATCAATACCATTTAAATGACTGCTTTGAGTGTGGCTGCTGTAGTTATGTCTGTCCTTCTAATATTCCTTTAGTACAGTATTTTAGAATTGCCAAAACATTAAACAGAGAAAGACATCGAGAAGAATCATTGAACTAATAACTGTTGAAAAAATAACTACACTTAAGCTATATAATTTATCACCCTTGTTTTCTAAGGTAACTCGCAATTAATAACCCACCCATCTTAAGATTCTCTGTGTCAATGAGAACTAGAAAAAAACCTTTCCATGAATTCCAGCTCATCCCCATGGCTGTAGGAAATTTCCAGTTTGAGCGCAGAGAAAGTAAGCTTGATAAATGCCAAGGGGGTTTAGAAAAAGAAGCGATGAGAAACGCATGTACCAGATTCTAGCATAATGCAGGCAATACTCCCACAGGAATATGAGTTCGAAC
>CAZHUE010000050.1:3809-14532 GCA_964535875.1 uncultured Methylomarinum sp. | reverse complement strand
AATTAACTTCTATGGGCAGCTAGGTGCTGAATTTATGGTATTAGGCAATAAACTACATAAATATTCGGGAACTGGAGAAGACTGGACATGGTCATTTGTACGCGAGATCGACAGTTCCGTTAATGGTAAGTTTGCCGAAATAGCTGTAGATAAAAATGACTTGAATAACTCTAGTGACTATAAAATAGTTTATTATGGCTCAAATACTTTTGCAGGTGGAGTTACTGACGATAGTGTTCAAGTTTCTCCATAATTTATAGATTTAATAATAGGGCCGATTGATTAAGTCTGCCCTATAACACTCCAACGCTAGCAGCACTTGATAAACGCTTTTTAATAAATTCCAATACGCATCGTGTTTGATTTGTTTGTATAGAGGAGAGGCACTCTTAGGTAACTCGCAACAAATAATCCACCCACCTTACTTGCCTTTTTTCCGTCTTTGCTGTTGTAGTCACAGTTGCGTAACTGGCTCTTTAACAAAAAAACCGGAAAATTTGGCCAAAATCAGGTTTTCCGCAGTAGGCTTTCTATTCTCGGGCAGCCTGCTCGCCTAACATGTTGTTGATATGTTTCTTAAAGCCCACTGCACATGCTCTCTAACAACTTCAGATGAATGATATTGTCTTTTTAATAAAGCTTCAATAGAATATTCAGATTTCTTTGTATTCCCAAGGCTTACCGCTATGTTTCGTAACCATCGGTTATGGCCGATTCTTCTTATTGCTGAACCTTCCATTTTTTTCATAAATTCATCCTCAGTCCATAAAAAAAGATCAGCCATTTGTGAGTTATCCAGGTTATGCCGCGGATTAAAATCTTTTTCTGGCGATAATTTTGCAAAACGATTCCAGGGGCAAATAAGCTGGCAATCATCACAGCCGTATATTCTGTTTCCGATTAAGGGTCTAAATTCAATAGGAATAGAACCATGGAGTTCAATTGTGAGGTAAGAAATACAACGACGTGCATCTACTTGATAAGGCGCAACAATAGCTTGAGTCGGACATATATCAAGACAAGCAGTGCATTCACCACAATGAGAGGAAGCTTGCTGGTCAGAGAGAAGAGGGAGGTCAGTATAAATTTCTCCTAGAAAAAACCAGGATCCTGTTTTTCGGTTAATCAGGTTTGAGTGTTTTCCAATCCAGCCTAGACCTGCTTTTTCAGCAATTGCTTTTTCTAATACTGGCGCGCTATCGACAAAAGCACGATAACCAAAGGGACCGACCACCGATTCGATTTTAGTTGCTAATTTTTGTAATCGATTGCGCAATATTTTATGGTAGTCTCTACCAAGAGCGTAGCGGGAGATAAATGCAGAAATAGGATTTTCTAAGGCCTGGTTAATTTTTTCGCTAGTTTGTGGAAGGTAATCCATGCGTGCAGAAATTATGCTGACAGTGCCAGAATGCAATAAATCAGGACGACTTCTTTTTAGTCCATGTTTATGCATATAATCCATCTCACCATGAAAACCCTTATCAACCCACTTTTTTAAATGCTTTTCAGCGGTACTTAGATTAGTATCGGTAATGCCAATTTGTTGAAAGCCTAATTCTATGCCCCATTGTTTTATTTTTTGTGAAAGTTCTAAATTGTTTTGTGGGTTTGTTTTATCCATGGAACAATAAGAAATATAATATTTAAAAAATCATTTTATCCTATATACCGATGCAAACATTACCTGAAAAACTTTATTTGGCTGAACAAGCAAGAAAAATAGACCGGATAGCAATTGAAAAAAAAGGTATTCCGGGTATTGATTTAATGCGCAAAGCTGGTTTAGCGGTTTTTGAATTAATTCAAGCGAACTATTCCAATTACGATTTGATTGTCTTTTGTGGAGCAGGAAATAACGCAGGTGATGGTTATGTTATTGCTAAATTAGCATTAAAATCAAAGATAAAGGTAGAAGTTTATTATCTTTCAAATCCTGATCAGTTAAAAAATGATGTATTACTTGCATACCAAGATTTTTGTAATGTTGGTGGAGTATGTAAAAAGTTTACGTTTAATATTAATTTAAACGACTGTATTGTCGTTGATTCACTTTTAGGAACAGGGCTTGATCGTGAGGTAAAAGGGCAATATGCCGATGCTATAAAATTAATTAATCAATCCCAGTGCCCTGTTATTGCAGTTGATATCCCATCAGGGCTGAATGCTGATACTGGACGTATAATGGGATGTGCAGTAAAAGCAGACTATACAGTTAGCTTTATTGCTCTTAAACAGGGGCTATTTACTGGAGATGCCGCAGAACATTGTGGAAAGATAAGCTATAATTCTTTAAATATACCAGAGAAAGTTTTTGCCGAGGTAAAGCATACTTCAAAACTGATCACTCATCTATCAATACCAAAACGAGATCGCTGTGGACATAAAGGGAATTATGGACATGTCCTTTTAATTGGAGGTGAGGTCGGTTTTTCCGGTGCTATCAGGCTTGCTGCAGAGGCTGCACTTCGTGTTGGTTCTGGGTTAGTTAGTATTGCAACAAGATCAACTCATTTTAGTACGATTAATTTTGGTAGGCCTGAGTTGATGTGTCATGGAATTGAAGACGGAAATGATTTATTACCTTTATTAGAAAAAGCTTCAGTTGTTGTCGTAGGACCAGGATTAGGGCAAACAACTTGGGCTAAAGATTTGTTTAAAATAGCGATAAGTTCTGATAAACCAGTAGTCTGTGATGCAGATGCAATTAATATTTTGGCAAAGGATAATCAATATTATGATAACAATTGGGTGTTAACGCCTCACCCGGGAGAAGCCTCACGATTATTAGGCTGTTCTACAGAAGAGATTGCTAAGGATCGATTTGCTGCTATTTCTAAACTGCAAAAACAACTAGGCGGCGTTATTGTGTTAAAAGGAGCTGGCTCACTGATTGCAAAAGGGAACGAAATCACAGTTTCAATAACAGGTAATCCAGGTATGGCAAGTGGTGGAATGGGGGATGTACTGGCGGGTATGATTGGTGGGTTAATTGCACAAAAAATAAATTTATATGAGGCTTCAGTAGCAGCCGTCTATGTTCATGGCAAAGCAGCTGATTTATCAGCTCAAACAAACGGAGAAATAGGTTTGTTGGCTAGTGATTTAATGCCTTTTATTAGACGATTGATTAATCAACAATGAAAATTACTTTAGCAAACGAACAGGAAACTGAATTATTAGGTGCTGAGCTTTGGCGTATTTTACCAAAAAAATGTTTGGTTTTTTTGAACGGCGGTTTAGGAGCAGGAAAAACTACCCTAACTCGGGGTGTCTTAAGGGCTGCTGGACATAAAGCCGCAGTAAAAAGTCCAACTTATACAATAGTAGAAGAATATGAGCTGGCGAGTGGTTCTCTTTATCATTTTGATTTGTATAGGATAAAAGACCCTGAAGAACTTGAGTGGATTGGCATAAGAGACTATTTAGATCAGCAATGTTTATGTTTTATTGAATGGCCAGAGTTAGGCAAAGATTTTTTGCCAAAACCGGATATAGAATTAACCTTGGACTATGTCGGAAATGAAAGAATTGTTGACGTTCAGGTTTCATCAAAAAAACTTTTAAATAAATTGGTTCTAAACTGGAAAAACAAAAACTTAGTGCTATAATTTAATCAAGATTATAGTTCTATTTGGGTTGGTTTTTTATGTTTAGGATATGGAAATTTATAAGTGTTTGTATTTTATTGTTACTTTCAGTAACAAGCTATGCAAAACAAGTGAGTGTCAAATCTTTAAGGTATTGGACTGCACCTGACCATACGCGTGTTGTTTTTGATCTTTCTTCTGCGGTATCACATGAAATTTTACTATTACAAAATCCGGCACGGGTTGTTATAGACCTTAAAGATACCCGATTATCAAAATCTTTAGCTCAACCACCAAAACAGCACCCCTTGTTCAAGGGGTTGCGTAGCGCCCCACGAAACAAAAAAAATCTAAGAGTAGTTATTGATTTAAAAGAAGGTGTGTCGCCTAATAGTTTTACCTTAAAACCAACCAAAAATAATGGACACCGCCTGGTTGTTGATTTGTTTATTAATAACAATGAAAAAGTGACTTATGCACAGGCTTCTAAAAAGAAAGTGACTAAAGTTATTAAAAACAAGAGAACAACGACCAAAACACTAAATAAAAAAGCCAGGGATATTGTTATTGCAATTGATGCAGGTCATGGAGGTGAAGATTCTGGTGCATTGGGAAAGCATGGTACTCGTGAAAAAAAAGTGGTACTACAAATTGCAAAAAAGCTTGCTATCCTAGTTAATAAAGAACCAGGAATGAAAGCTGTTATGGTTAGAGAGGGGGATTATTATATTGGCTTAAGAGAGCGTATGGAAATAGCCCGTTCTAAAAATGCCGATCTTTTTATATCAATTCATGCAGATGCATTTAAAAATTCAAAAGTTAAAGGGGCATCTGTCTTTACCTTGTCAAATCATGGTGCTTCAAGTGAAGCTGCTAGATGGTTAGCTAAACATGAAAACTCAGCTGATTTAGTGGGTGGCGTAAGATTGGCTGATAAAGAAGATATGGTGGCTAATGTATTAATGGATTTATCACAAAAAGCGACAAAAGATGCTAGTCGAAATGTTGCAAGTAAAGTTTTAAAACAGTTTAAAAATATTGGCCACCTACACAGCCATAAAGTTCAAAAAGCTGGCTTTATGGTATTGAAATCGCCTGATATTCCTTCCATTTTGGTAGAAACTGCCTTTATTTCTAACCCTACAGAAGAGCGTAAGTTAAGAAGTCGTGCTCATCAATCAAAAATGGCTCAAGCCATTTTTAACGGTGTTGTTGGCTACTTTAGCCAGTATGCACCACCCGATACTTATTATGCTTTGAATTCGAATGCAAATTATATTGCTTCAATTTCAAAAAATAAGGTTCCTTTAAAGAGTAATAAAAGGCATGTTATTTCTCGTGGAGATACGTTGTCAGAAATTGCAGATCAATACGGTGTAAGTTTAAGATCTATAAAATCTACTAATTCATTAAATAATTCTCGTTTAAAAATTGGACAGATTTTAGAAATACCAATGGGCTAAGAAAGATATTCCTGCTAATAAGAGCTTATGATTCAATCCAACCATTTAATGATGTGCTCTTCAAGATCATTAACCTCAGACTCTTTCATTGCATAGCTACAGATTGAAACGCCAGCTTCTTTAACGCTTTCTTCGGTACCTGAGATTAATGGGTGCCATACAGGAAGTTGTTCCCCATCGCTTAATAGTCGATATGAGCATGTTGCTGGTAACCAATTGTATTCTGAAAAATCATGTTGTTTTAAATCCAGACATTCAGGGACAAGCGTTGTGCGTTCTAAATAGCGAGTGCAGCGACAGCTGTCTAAATCAATAAGATCACAAACCACACTGGTAAAAAAAATTTCCCCGCTATCTTCGTCTTCTAATTTATTTAGACAGCATTTTCCACAGCCATCACAAATGGATTCCCATTCTTGAGTGGTCATTTCTGATAGTTTTTTTGTTTCCCAAAATTTCATAGATTTATTGATTTGGGTTCACTTTTTTTGGATGAATAAACAAGGCAGATATAAATAAAAAACTGCATACCAAAAATCAGAGTTGCTAAAAGCAAATGTATGGGTTGAGCAATAGGTGGAATACCAAACCGGTCAAGTATTATGCCCGAGACTACTGCAATACTGATTAGACCGATCAAAAGGTATGCGCAGCGTAGCAATAGATTGTTTTTTTCTACTGAACCATAGATTTTCCAAACAATCACTAAGTTAGTAAATAAAATAACAGCTGAAAAGGAGCGATGGATATAAAAGATAAAAGGAAAACTGTCTCCCCAGTATTTTCTATCAATATACTTATGTTCATGGGCTATAAAATCTACAGCCTCTCTAACTTGAGTTCCCATGGCAACTTGAATAAGTGTAAATCCCATTGCGATAACCAGTGCCGTCTTAATTTTATTAGGGATTTGGCTACTATCAATTTGGCCTAGGTACTGTTTTTGAGACTTTGCGATAGCGTAAATTAATAAAGCAACAATGAATAGTGCTAACAGCATATGCAGGGTAATCATAAACGGCTTTAAATTACTTGCAACAACAGCAGCACCCAGCCAGCCCTGGAAGCTGACTAAAAAAAATATACTTAAGCATAGATAAAATATACTTTTATCAGCTTTTAAAAAGATTCTTGAAGACCAGGCGGTTAAAAAAATTAAAAAACCAATGCTGACACCAACCAATCGATTAGCATATTCAGTCCATGTTTTTATAGGGTTGAACCGAGTATTTTTATAGCCACGTTCAGCATAGATTTCTTGATAATTCTTTGGTAATTGTGATTCTGCTGTGGGTGGCACCCATTGGCCAAAACAAGTAGGCCAGTCAGGGCAGCCCATGCCAGCACCAGAGGCTCTAACAATGCCACCCACCAAGATAACTAAATACACGGCACATATTGTTAACATGCCAAGACGTCTAAAACGAAGCGTTGATTGATGATCAAGCATTATGAGGAGAGAATAATCGTTTATAAGCAGTAGATTATATTCCTTTTTTGCTATTGAGGTTCAAAAAATACTTATACTATTTGAATCCTAAATGTAGTTTTCTTTGTGAACGTAGGGGTGTAACGAGTAGAAGAAAAAGAGTTGACCTTTGCAATTATCAAATTCATTGCATCCATGCAATTTTGAAATTAATCTAGAAAATTAGTAACTATAACAAAAATAGAAAAAAATATTAACTAAACATCTCTTGGGTAAGCTCTATTTCCTCTGATACACCCTCAATTTCCAGAATTTCAGCATCGGATGCCAATCCAAGTTTTTCGAAGGATGGAACTGTGCTCCAATCAACTCTGCATGCAGGGTGGTCAGTTCCTGTAATGCTTTGTAAAAATGCAACTTGAACTAAATCAACATAATCAGCTTTTTCAGTTTCATTTCTTTGGAAGTCAACATATTTAGAGGCTACCGATTTTAATTCATCAGGAAAATCCCAGGTTTCCATAATAAGCTTACCGATTGGCGGATGGGCTTTTTCCATTAGTTTGTTAAGTCGAGATGGACTGTCTCTAAATTCCGGAATATTTTCAACCAGCATTAAGATTGGAAGTTTTCCGATTTGATGAATCAAACCTGCCAGCATGGCTTCATCGGGATTTAAATGGGGGACGAATGAAGATAAAGCACGACTAATTGAAGAGACGTTAACGCCTTGTTCCCAGGTTTCACGAAAATATTTTTCTAAAAGAGGCGTGCTAGGTGAAAACATTTGTTGCATCACCATGCTGGTGATTAAAGTTTTGATAGTTGAGCTTCCAAGGCGAGTTACAGCCATTTGAATACTGTTAACTTCTACACTGCCTTTATACAAAGGGCTATTAGCAACTTGTATCAGTCTGGCAGACAATGCAGCATCTGTGACGATCATATCAGCTAACTCTTGGGATGTTGCTTGTCCTTTTGCAACTGCATCCCTAACCTTTATAGCAATATCAGGTAATGTAGGTAAAACTAATCGGTTTGCATCAAGCTCTTCTTGAACATGGACAAGAAAATCCTGCACTGATTTAAATTGCATTTGTAATTAAGCCTTTACTTGAAATCTATAAGATTAATCTTATCCTTATTTGGAGTGTCCAGGATAAGATCGTGTAGGTCATCGTCAGAGTTTTGTATAACAGTTAACATTCTGGTTATTTTTCCACTAGATTCAGTTGATATAACTTTTCCAATGGCATGTTCACTATTATTTTTAAATATCTGAATATTACCTTTAAGCATAGCAGTGGGATTACATTCTGCAAGAAATAATTCACGTTTTGCTTTACCTAAATAATGAGTTCTGGCAATGATTTCCTGACCTGTGTAACACCCTTTGTTAAAACTTATTCCACCCAATTTATCAATATTTAACATTTGCGGGATATATTCTTCTGATGTTGCTTGAGTTAGCCAAGGGATTCCGGTTGAAATATCTTGAAATTTCCATGAAGATGAGTTGACAGGTGTAACTCCATGGCTTTGATATAATTGATTCCAAGCAGAGGATGCATCAGTTACAGAATTAATCATTAAATATCGGTGATCCTGGCCATATAATGATATTTTTGTGGTTGACTGGTTTACATCAAATTGTTTTTCTGGAAGTGTTTTTAATAAAGTGGGGTCAGGTGTGGTCAAGCCTACTAAACAAAGTTCATCAGTTACATCTTGTATGTTAACAGCAGAACGTAGAATATACATACGAAATTTAGTAATGACTTTGTCTGTTAGCTCTTTGGGTAAGATTATTAGATATTCGTCATTTTTTTTATAAATAAGCAGTGTAGTGATCGTGCGTCCTTTAGCATTACAGGATGCAGAAAAAAAACTATTGAATTCTGTTAATTCATTAATATTGCAGGTGAGCTGGCCCTGTAGAAATTGGGTGGCATCGGCTCCTGTAATTTTTAGAATAGCCAAGTGGGAAATGGGGGTGATAGTATGCTCATTATTTTGCTGATTTTCAGGGAAAGTGATTGCTAATTCAGCGTTAATAGTGGCGTCGTTTGATTTTAAAAAATCAATCCAGTCTTTATTCATAAGGGTAAGTGAGATTTAATGATAGTAACAAAAAAATAAGTGTTTAAGAGATATATTTGATGATGTATTATAAAGTAAAGCTAAAGCACTATTAATGAAGAAAATGCTATGAGACAAACAAACCGTCCTCTTTCGCCTCATCTACAAGTCTATAAATTACCTTTAACAGGTATCATATCTATCACACATCGTATGACAGGTGTTATTTTAGCCCTTGGGTTATTTTTATATGTTGCTAGCTTCTTTTATATATTACAAGGTAAAACAGCCTATCTGGAATTACAGTCATTTCTGGATTACACTATAATACGCATTGCTCTCTGGTTTTTTATCTATGCTTTATTTTTTCATCTTTGCCATGGGATTAGACATTTAATTTGGGATGTAGGAGGAGGTTTTGATAAAGATGATATGGATAGAAATGCTATTATTGAATTAGCTTTGTCTTTTGTTTTAACCCTTATTTTTTATTGAGTTTATGGATTTTCAAACACCTTTAGCAAAAGTGAGAGGCTTAGGGTCTGCAAAGGCAGGGACGGGGCATTTCTTAATGCAAAGAATAACAGCCATTACGTTGATTCCATTATCCTTGTGGATGGTATCTTTTACTAAACATTTATTAGATGCGTCACATGAAGAAATGATTGTCTGGCTTACAGGGCCTTGGGATACGGCACTAGCAATAGTCTGGGTAGTTGCAACTTTTTATCATTCAGCATTAGGTTTACAAGTTGTTATTGAAGATTATGTTCATACAGAATGGATGAAAATATCATCGATTTGGGTGGTAAAATTAAGTTTCTTATTTTTTGCGATAGCGGCAATTGTAGCACTATTTAAAATTTCAATGATGGAATAAGACATGACAAAGGATTACAAACTAATAGAGCATTTCTACGATACCATTGTTGTGGGGGCTGGTGGTGCAGGTTTACGTGCAACTTTTGGAATGGCAGAAAAAGGCTTAAAAACAGCCTGTATTACCAAAGTATTTCCTACTCGAAGTCATACTGTCGCTGCACAAGGAGGAATTAGTGCTGCTTTAGGAAACATGGGTGAAGATGATTGGCGCTGGCATATGTACGATACCGTTAAAGGTTCTGACTGGCTAGGTGATCAGGATGCGATTGAATATATGTGTCGGGAGGCGATTCCAGCCATTATTGAATTAGAACATTATGGCGTGCCATTTTCTAGAACAGAAGACGGTAAAATTTACCAACGTGCCTTTGGTGGGATGACCACAGATTTTGGTAAAGGAACGGCTCAGAGAACCTGTGCCGCAGCTGATGTAACTGGGCATGCTATATTGCATACTTTGTATCAACAAGCTTTAAAGCATAATGCTGAATTCTTCGTTGAATATATTGCCTTGGATCTCATTATGGAAGATGGAGAATGTAAGGGCGTTTTAGCATGGTGTTTAGACGATGGTACGCTACATTTATTTCGCACACATATGACAGTGCTTGCAACTGGAGGCTATGGGCGTACTTTCTTTTCTTGTACTTCTGCTCATACGGTTACAGGTGATGGAAATGCGATGGCTTTAAGAGCAGGCTTACCATTACAGGATATGGAATTTATTCAATTTCACCCGACGGGTATTTATGGCGCAGGTTGTTTGATTACAGAAGGCGTTAGAGGAGAAGGTGGTTATTTAACTAACTCGGAAGGTGAACGGTTTATGGAACGTTATGCACCTAATGCTAAAGATTTAGCTTCTCGTGATGTGGTTAGTCGAGCAATTACCATGGAGATTAGAGAAGGACGAGGTGTTGGGCCAGAAAAAGATCATATTTATTTACATATAGAACATCTGGATCCTGAGATCACTAAAGAAAGGTTACCGGGCATTTCAGAAACAGCCAAAATTTTTGCCGATGTAGATGTAACACTACAGCCTATCCCGGTTTTGCCAACAGTGCATTACAATATGGGGGGAATTCCAACTAACTACAAAGCAGAAGTTGTGACTTTAAAAAATGGTAACCCAGAAGCGATAGTACCAGGGTTAATGGCAATTGGTGAAGCTGCATGTGTGTCGGTTCATGGCGCAAATCGTTTAGGGTCTAACTCCTTATTGGATTTAGTGGTTTTTGGCCGGTCTGCTGCTCAACGATGTGCAGAATTGATTAAGC
>CAZHUE010000050.1:0-3773 GCA_964535875.1 uncultured Methylomarinum sp. | reverse complement strand
GTGATAAGGCTTTAGATAGATTTGACCGTATCAGATATGCTAAAGGTACTGAGAAACCAGCCGGAATTCGGCTAAAAATGCAAAAAACTATGCAAAACCATGCCGCTGTTTACAGAACAGGTGATGTTTTAGAGGAAGGTCTTTTCGAATTAAAAAAAATAAGATCTACGTTTGCCAATGTTAGTGTAGAGGACTCATCATTAATTTGGAATACTGATTTAGTTGAAACACTAGAGTTGGACAACTTACTTGACCAAGCTTATGTAACCCTTGCTGCTGCTGTCAATAGAAAGGAAAGTCGTGGTGGACATGCAAGAGAAGATTTCCCCGAACGAGATGATAAAAACTGGCTAAAACATTCTTTGCTCTGGTTAGCAGATGATAAAGTAAAAATCGATTATAGACCAGTCCATATGTATACCTTAACCGATGAGGTTGATGTTATTCCACCGAAAAAGAGAGTTTACTAATGGTTGAATTTCTACTCCCTAAAAATTCTGTTTTAAAAAAAGGTAAAGAATTCCCTGCACCTAAAAATGCGATGAGAACTAAACAGTTTGACGTTTATCGCTGGAATCCTGATTCTGGAGAAAACCCAAGAGTTGATACTTTTCATATTGATTTAGACGGTTGCGGCCCTATGGTGCTGGATGCGGTGTTGAAAATAAAAAATGAAATTGACACCACATTGGCTTTTAGACGGTCTTGCAGAGAAGGGGTTTGTGGTTCATGTGCGATGAATGTGAATGGGAAAAACACATTGGTTTGTATTAAAGCTATAGAAGACTATGAAGGAACAATTAAAATATTTCCTCTACCTCATATGGATGTGATTAAAGATTTAGTTGCAGATATGACTAATTTCTTTGCTCAATATGCATCAATCAAACCATGGATTGAAACTCAAACGCCTGCACCAAAAGATAGAGAAAGGTTGCAAAGCAAGGAAGAGAGAAAAAAACTGGATGGTTTATATGAGTGTGTGCTTTGTGCCTGTTGCTCTGCCAGTTGCCCTAGTTACTGGTGGAATAGTGACAAGTATTTAGGTCCGGCTGTTTTATTGCAAGCCTCTCGTTGGTTAGAAGATAGCAGAGATGAGAATGCAGGAGATCGATTGGATGAACTGGAAGGCTCTTATAAACTCTACCGTTGCCATACCATTATGAGTTGCACAGATACTTGCCCAAAAGGACTAAACCCAGCAAAAGCAATAGCTGACATTAAAAAAATGATGGTAGTTCGTCAACAGGATTAGAAAGAAGGTTGCTAAAAAAAACGTATGTTGGGCTAATAGCTCTATCGTTAACCCAACAGCTGATAAAAAGGGTGCAATGAAATCTTTAGCAAAATTAAAATGGCACTGTCGAAGGGGCACAAAAGAGCTAGACTACTTGTTAGAAGCATATTTAGAACAACATTATCAGGATGCAGACAAAAAGGAACAGAATCTATTTATAGAACTTCTGAATTTACCCGATACACAATTGATTTTTTTCTTATTAGGCGATCAGTTTCCCAAATCAGAAGGGCTTTCAAGTCTTGTCAAAAAAATACGCACCACAACAATTTATAATTAATCAATCTGCACTTTTGATTAAGTGGCTGATCGGTATGCATGCCTTAGCTGTTTGTGTCGTTATTTTTACAGCAATACCTCTTGCTCCAAAAGTCATTCTGGTTATTTTAATATTGTTTAGTTTGCTCTTTTATTTAAAACAACAGGTAGGCTTAAAAGAAATTACTCTAAGGAACACTTCTGAATTTGGTTGGGAAATTAGCAATAATAGTGATCAGTTTGATTTAGTTGAAATCTTGCCTTCAACAGTACTTACACGTTATTTGATTATTCTGCATTATATAATACAGAATAATCTTAAACGGAAAAACAGATCGGTTCTGATTTTTAAGGATGCATTACTCAAGGATGATTTTAGAAAACTAAAAGTAGAACTTAAAATAGAAGGCATAAAAAAAACTGATCCATAAAACCATTTAACCTAAAAAATCACTTGAATACTAAGGTTTACTGCCATTAACTTAGGGAAATAGGTATGGTTTCTATTAGGTTGGGCTAACGGCTTTATCGTTAACCCAACATTTTTAGTATATGTTGGGTTGCCAAAGAGATGGCACCCAACCACCAATAATCTATTAGCAGTGACGCTAAGGTAGCTGTGAGTTGCTAAATAATATGTTCAATCCAATTTTCAGCAATTATCAAATAGGTGGGTATACTTCGCTTCAGAGTTTTATGAAAGATCTGGGCAAAATATTTCACAATAAGGACTATGGCTATTATCTTCCAGCTATCTATTTTTTGCTTTTTTGCTCTGATTTCTAGCATAATTCATGCTCAACTGATTTTTCCAGGTTTAAGAAAAATGTTATCGCTTGTATAATTAGCACCTTTTGACTTTTCCAAGTCACAATATTAAATATTATTAGAGAAAATAGACTATGGCACTTCATTGTGGAATTGTTGGTTTACCCAACGTAGGTAAATCAACACTGTTTAATGCATTAACTAAAGCAACAATAGCCGCAGAAAACTACCCTTTTTGTACTATTGACCCAAATATAGGTGTGGTGCCCGTACCCGACCCCAGAATAGATGAACTGGCTGGAATTGTTGATCCAGAGCGAGTGTTACCCACAACAATCGAGTTTGTAGATATTGCTGGCTTGGTGGCTGGCGCATCAAAAGGTGAGGGTTTAGGTAATCAGTTTTTAGGTAATATCAGAGAAACAGATGCTATTGTCCATGTTGTACGTTGTTTTGAAGATGAGAATGTAGTCCATGTGGCTGGGAAAATTAATCCCTTAAGTGACATTGAAGTGATTAATACAGAACTTGCATTAGCAGATATGTCTACCATAGAAAAAGCATTGCAACGTGCCACCAAAGCATCTAAATCGGGTGATAAGGACGAATTGGCGAAAAAAGAGGTGCTTGAAAAAGTATTTGCTCATTTAGATGAAGGGAAACTGGTTCGCTCACTTGATTTAACAGAAGATGAAATTAAATTAATCAAAGAGTATTGCTTAATTACTATAAAACCCACTTTATATATTGCTAATGTTCAAGATGATGGTTTTGAAAACAACCCACTATTAGATAAAGTACAAGGTTTTGCAACAGAAGAGGGATCTAACGTAGTCGCCGTTTGCGCAGCAATAGAGGCTGAAATTGTTCAATTGGATGATGAAGAAAAGCAAGAATTTTTAGACGATTTAGGGCTGGAAGAGCCTGGGTTAGATCGCGTAGTAAGAGCTGCTTATGAATTATTAAATTTATCTACCTATTTTACAGCAGGTGTGAAAGAAGTTAGAGCATGGACAATCCCAGTTAACGCAACAGCCCCTCAAGCTGCTGGTATAATTCATACAGATTTTGAAAAAGGTTTTATCAGAGCAGAAATAGTCTCATATCAGGATTTTGTTGACAATAAAGGAGAACAAGGCGCTAAGGATGCTGGAAAATGGCGCCTTGAAGGAAAAGATTATAATGTACAAGATGGGGATGTAGTGCATTTTAGATTTAATGTTTGACAATAAGTGGCCTGAAATATATAATTTTCAGGCTTTATAGAGTCCTCACATATGGACTTCTTTCAAAACATGGCGATATAGCTCAGTCCGGTTAGAGCGCAGGATTCATAACCCTGAGGTCCCAGGTTCGATCCCCGGTATCGCCACCAATTTTAGAGAATGTAAATTATTTTGCATGAGTGTTCCCTTTAGAACATAAGCTTGCAAGGAAACATCCAGCAAAT
>CAZHUE010000049.1:0-14645 GCA_964535875.1 uncultured Methylomarinum sp. | reverse complement strand
CAGTCGTCATTTTCCACTTAATTCAGCTTTTCAAAATGGGCCTAACTGGGGTAAAGATGTTTTTATTCCATTAACGTGGGTGTTAGGAGGTGCCGAACAAATCGGTAATGGCTGGAAAATGTTAATGCAGTCACTAGCAACTGGTCGCGCAGTTTCCTTACCTGCTCTTAGTACAGGCGCAGGGAAGTTTACCTGCCGAAATACCGGTGCTTATGCGCGAATACGTAAACAATTTAACCTTTCTATCGGTGACTTTGAAGGGATAAAAGAGCCTCTTGCGCGCATGGCAGGTGAAACATATATCATTAATGCCGCAAGAACCGTCACTGCTGCTGCATTAGATGAAGGACAAAAACCCTCCGTTATTTCCGCAATTCTCAAATATGAATTAACTGAACGTATGCGTCGTATTGTAAATGATGGTATGGATATCCAAGGTGGATCAGGTATTTGTCTGGGGCCAAAAAATTATTTGGGCCGTTTATATCAAGTTATTCCCGTTTGCATTACTGTAGAGGGGGCTAACATTTTAACTCGAACTATGATGATTTTTGGGCAAGGAGCTATGCGCTGTCATCCTTTTGTTTATAAAGAAATACAAGCATTACATCAAAAAGATAAATCTCAAGCATTAGAACAATTTGATCAGCTTTTATTTAAGCATATGAGTTTTATTATGCGAAATAAAGTGGCCAGTTTTTGGTTAGGAATAACTAATGCCCGATTTGTCAAAACACCAGGTGATCAACAGACTAAAAGATATTATCAACAAATCTCCAGATTAAGTGCTACGTTTGCTTTGTTGTCAGATTATGCCATGCTGGTTTTAGGTGGCTCGTTAAAACGTAAGGAGCGTATTTCTGGTCAATTTGCAGATGTCTTAAGTAATTTGTATTTATGTTCCACGGTTTTAAAATATTTTCAAGATCAAGGATCACCTGAAGATGATTTGCCTCTTTTGCACTGGTCTTGTCAGCAAACTATTTATAAGTCGCAACAATCTCTGTATGAGCTTTTCCGATTATTACCCATTAAACCTTTTGTTTGGGGGTTAAGGTTTATTACATTCCCATTAGGTAGCTCGTACAATGCCCCCGGAGGTCGATTAATCCATCAAACATATTATTAAATGATTCAGTGACTCGTGACAGATTAACACAGGGTATTTATATCAATGAAATAGAAAATGATCCAACAGGACGTATAGAGTGTGCTTTTAAAGCAGTCTTAGCGGCAAAACCGGTTGAAAAAAAGATTCGCCAAGCACAAAAAAACAAACAAATTTCTAAAGGTCTGGGGGAAAAGGTATTAAAACAGGCAGTAGAGCATAAAATAATCAATAAAGATGAACAGAATTTAATACTTGAAGCTGAAAGAACTCGACGTTTAGCTATTATGGTTGATGATTTTTCAGATTAAGTAAATAATTTTAATATATTTCGTTTCTAGTTACTCATAACGTAGCTAAGGTTAGCAACTTTTTCATTAATTCTGCCTGATTGTGTACATTCATTTTTTGCATGATATGTTTGATATGATTTCTAACTGTTTCCTGTGAACGAAAGGTGTTTTTTGCAACACCGGAAATTGAAGGTGTTTTCATAAAATGTAAGGCACAAATGGCTTCACATTGAGTTAGGTCGTAAATTTCCAATAATCTATCTATGGTAGGGTTTTTATCTTTATCATGGGTAAAGGTTAGGATAAAACCACCTTTATAACATTCCCATTTATATAGATTTTGTAAAAATGAAATAGGAGTAATTATAATTTGACAAGAATGACACTGGTTGTGAATTGATATTGTCGTTTCTTCATGTCTTAACAAAGATGATAATACACGTTGCTCAACTGTTGAGTTTTTTAGTTCCAAGCTATTCCCCGAAATATTTAAACAATCAAATTGGCTAATAATTAAACTGTAAACAGGGTCAGAAAAGAGAATATTTAATTGACTATCAACAATAATATATCCATCAAAATGGTCACCAATATAATGAAGTAGCTGACTGCTTATTTTATGTCGCTGTTCTGCGTGTAGAGCTGTCTTTAAATCAGGAGTAATGTTTTGTAAAACCTCCTCTATATTTTCTTTTTCTTCATTATTAAATATAGTTTGACGGTTGAGTAACAAACTGACTGAATGATTAGGATTACAGGGAATTGACAAGCCAAACCGGTATTTCTGAGCGTTTGGGTAGAGGAATTTACTTTTTTGCGATTCGGTAAAAAAACTCTGAGAGATTTGGTTACACAATACTTTCTGTGGATTGTTACTAATGAAATGATTGAATGAATCCAGGGTATTTAATTCTTTTTCATAACGTTGCCGATATTCCTGAGAAATACCCGTGTGGAAGAGAAAATGCGTGTTTTTTCGTACATTTCTATCCGTGACCATAATACAACCTGAATCACAATTAAGTTGTTTACAAAGTTCCGTCAGGAACTGAGTCCAAACTAAAGGGTTTCCTGGTGCACTAGCCAAAAGATAGTTGAGGTTTATGCCGTTAACAATTTGGTCCATTTTGTCCTCCCAATCAAATGCCATCAAGTCTTATTGTTGTTAGAAAGCTGATAAGGGGTGATGAATTAATACATTAGGCAGTTATACTTCACGCGGTCATGGATGCGTGAAGTATATTACATTCATACTCCTAAGCGACTACCTTTTTGATAGTTAAGAACTTTGATGGAGACAAGCTATATTTATTATTATTTTTAATTCTAGACTTAACGTAGTACCTGATGAAATAAGTTAGATTGATGTTTATATAATGACCCGTTTGGGTCACGACAAGAACAACAAAATTAAATATTATTCATAGCTAAGTGTAACCATTTATTAGCAAAGATAACATCATTATTTTAGTGAAATATTACCGTGTAGTAAGCGATAAAATGGAATACACTGCATGAACATACGTTGGTTAAGTGGGCTTTTGTCACCTGTCAACTTTTTTCAAAGTAATAAATGCAATAGAGAGGGCATCATGAGTCAGCTATTAATTGGAATACATGGGTTAGCAAACAAACCAACCGCTTCGGTGTTAGCAAAAGGCTGGGAAGATTCTATTTGCGAAGGTTTAAGTAAAAATGAAGGAGTCGATCATGTCAAATTAAATTTTTCTTCAGTCTATTGGGCTGATGAGATGTACAAAGAACCAGATAAAACCCCTGATTTATATATAGAAGCGGATGTTGGCACTATTAAAACATATAAGGATAGCTGGATGGATTCTGTCAGAGAAAAAACCTTCGATTGGACTGGAGATATTATAGATTCCATCAAAAAGAACTTTGGGGTTGATGCCTTGGCAGATAGAGTGCTTAAAATAAAATTTAAAGACCTCTCCGCTTACTACGAAAATACAGAAATACGTAATATTTTACGTAAAAAGCTTAAGGATGAAATTCTTGCAAATCAAGATAAAAGGATGATGATTCTTGCTCATTCAATGGGATCAATAATTGCCTACGATGTGTTAAGAGCGATAGGAAAAGAACATCCAAGATTAATAATCGATCACTTTGTGACTCTAGGCTCTCCTCTTGGAGCACCACATATTAAATATAAAATTGCACTGGAAAATCCATTATTGCGAACACCCAGTATAGTGAAGCGCTGGACAAATTTTGCTGATAGACGAGATCCTGTGGCAATTGATACACATTTATCAGGTGATTTCGAAGAAAATGGCAGTGGTGTTAGCGTAGAGGATAATCTTGTGTCAAATGACTGGGCAGGAATTCATCATAAAGCCTATGGCTATTTAAGAACACCTGAAGTATCTAAAATCATCAAAAATTTTATATAGGGTGCCTCTATCATAATTGTTGATGAGAAAAGTTGAGAATCAAAATAATCAAGATCAAGGTAAAATCTGCACGTAATAGCAAGCTATTGCGAAGTATTTCAAAGCTTTCGCTTCCTCGAAACTGCTCCCACATTATTTTACTTACGGGTTTCCTGCCCTAATGTTCACCACACACCACTACCATTAAGTTAAAAAATATGTTGTTTTTTAGCAGGTTGGGTTAATGTCTTTATCGTTAACCCAACATATTAAGCATGCGTTATATTGAGTTGCCAAAGAGACGGCAACCCAACCTTGTATATTAAATGCAACTCTTAACTTAAATGATAGTGTTCCCAAACCAACATTCATATAGGCATCGTAGGGATTGGAATTTAGGGTTCAATTCCCAGTCATGAATTAAGACAACTCGCTATAGATATAACTTTGACCCATTTGGGTCATGACGAATAAGGAGTAGCTCATGTATGCTGAACTCTGAAGAGTTATAAATTAAGTTGAGGCAAGAAAATGTATATTTTTCGAGTATTGTTAATTTTATTTTTGGCGCTTGGTGTTGCATCCTGTAGTCTTCTTTCAGATTCAAAA
The DNA here is from genome assembly GCA_964535875.1 of uncultured Methylomarinum sp. Classification (GTDB taxonomy): domain Bacteria; phylum Pseudomonadota; class Gammaproteobacteria; order Methylococcales; family Methylomonadaceae; genus QPIN01. The sequence continues at coordinate 10,239 of CAZHUE010000049.1, read as the reverse complement.
AAAGATAGAATTAGTGCCAAAAGAGCGTGTGTAAGAATGGCGCATAAGGGTTTACGACCTCTCGCAGATCAACAATCTGAGCGTTTTTTAGGTAAAGTGCAAGAAGATACGGCCAATTGCAGAGGAGGCAATAATGCCGTAGCCAAGCAAGATTCAGTCTGGGTTGACTGGGCTAATTACTGGGGAGCTGGCGATGCCAGTAGTAAATCTGATGGCAGGACAGGGATAACCAAACTGGGTAAACATTTGAAACCTAATGGCCGTGGGGTAGATGGAGTAATAATAGACTTAGAGTACCAGCGCATGGAATTAATCAGGTTTAATTTATTCGACAATAATACTTATGAGCTTTATGTTAAGGGGAACGAGGAAACGCATGGAGCAATATTAAAAACCTGGGATGCTATGCGTCTTCCAAAGTCCCATCCAGAATTTCAACAACTGACTAGCGAATCAGGACAACAGGTTTGTAAAGGTGATCTTATCCGTCATCGCAATTTAACGGGAATTTGTAACGATATTTATAATCCGGCAATGGGTTCTACTAATCAACTTTTTGCCCGTAACGTCAGTTTTGAATCTACCTATCCGCATTTGGGTAAAACAGAATTAATTCGTAATCGTCACGGTGATCGATTAAGTATGGTTAAACCGGATCCACAGGTTATATCACGTAAATTATTTACTCGTACTCAACAAAAACCTGATGCTTGTAATTCAGGAAAAGGCTTGGAGGGTTTTAATAAAAATGCGCAGTGTGATTACAAGAAGGCACCTTTTTTTAATGTGCTAGCGGCTTACTGGATTCAGTTTATGACCCATGACTGGTTTTCTCATTTACGTGAAGGACAAAATACCACAGCTAGAATGCCTATGGGTTGTACTAGCCAACGTGTTAATAATATAGAAAAACCACTTACTAAAGAACAAGCTGAAGAATTGGGTTGCAGACCAGATGATGAAGTCGATGTTGCTTTAGTTACTCAAGATTTACCTGCGCCTACTTTTGAGTATAAAGGAAAAAAGCATATGGCTCGGGCACATCGTACGACACCTAATACTGTTACTGCCTGGTGGGATGCTTCCCAACTTTACGGTTTTGATGAGGTTTCTCTTAAACGAGTAAAACGTGATCCAGAGGATTCTGCAAAATTACAAATGATTCAGCGTGGCAATCATAAAGGTGGAGGAGAAAACCAGGGTTATTTACCTGTTTTCAAAAAAACCGACCCAATTAATCAAGCCTGGGAAGGACAGGAAGCAACTGGATTTCCCGATAACTGGACTGTTGGATTAAGCTTTTATCATAATATGTTTATCCGCGAGCATAATTTGTTTGTCGATGCTTTTAGAGCAAAAGTGGCTGCGACACCACAGGCGGATTCCGGGCTACGTAATCCAAGTCAACCAAAGAAAGTCATCTCCTATCAAGCGGTGAGCAATGAAGAGCTATTTCAAATTGCACGCTTGGTGGTTGCTGCTGAAATCGCAAAGATTCACACCATAGAATGGACCACACAGTTACTTTACAATGAACCACTTTTTAAAGGGATGAATGCTAACTGGAAAGGTTTGTTGGAGAACGACAACCCAGTTTCTAACATATTAGAAAAAATTGTTATCAATCGATTAAAAGATTCACCTAATGAAACTAAAGCGAATCAGATTTATTCTGTCTTTGCATCTGGTGCAGGTATCTTTGGCTTAGGCAGTCATCGTTATAAAAATAAAAAAGATAGTTGGGACTTGAGTAATCCGGAGCATGTGAATGGAGGTATTAATCATTTTGGTTCTCCGTTTAATTTTCCAGAAGAATTTACCACAGTTTATAGACTACATCCGTTATTACCTGATTTACTTGAATATAGAAATTGGCAGACTCCCAATGAAATTGACAAAAAAATACCCGTGATTAGTACTTTCCGAGGAAAAGCAACTAAAGCCATGACAGAGGGTGGTCTGGGTAGCTGGGCGTTAAGTATGGGGCGGCAACGTCTTGGCGCCTTAACCTTACAAAATCATGCACAGTTTCTACAGAATTTGGAATTGCCGCGATTGAAGAGTAAAACTAATAAAATTGATATTGCCGCGTTAGATTTAATTCGTGATCGTGAGCGTGGTGTCCCAAGGTTTAATGAATTCCGTCGCCAATATGGTTTGACTCAATTAACCAGTTTTGATGATTTTGTTGATAAACGACTAGAAAGCGGCAGTGACGAGCAAAAAGAACAGCAGCGAATGATTGGTCTTTTGCGAGAAGTTTATGGACAGCATAAATGTGATGCCAGCAAAATAATCACCGATGCACAATTGAATGCAGACAAATCACCAATTAACGATTGCCTGGGGCATCCCGATGGTACTATGGTCGATAACATTGAGGATGTTGATGCTATTGTCGGATGGTTAGCGGAATATACTCGACCACATGGATTTGCCATTTCAGAAACACAATTTCATGTCTTTATTCTTAATGCTTCCAGACGTTTATTTAGCGACCGGTTTTTTACTTCCAGCTTTCGTCCAGAATTTTATTCCTCACTGGGTGAACAGTGGGTCATGAACAATGGACCCGATGGTAAAAAAATGGAAACTGAGCTGTATAACGGACATAAAGTTGAAGTATCACCTTTAAAACGAATCATGTTACGAACTATGCCGGAACTTTCTGACCAGTTAGCAGGTGTTATGAATGTTTTTGATCCATGGGCAAGAGATAGAGGTGAATACTATTCATTGGAATGGAAGCCTAAAGCAGGGGCAACATCTGATACAAGTTTTCAATAACGGATAGTATTTGAGTAGCCTAAAAGTGAGATGAAATGAAAAAAGAAATGCCGATTAACCAACTGGTTGAAGAGATGGGTCAAGGTATTGAAGCCATTTCCGCAGGGGAATCTGAAAACAATATAATTCCTCGGTTCAACCAGCCAAAAACTATTGCTTGTGTTAATGCGGAGCTTCGTACTCATGAAGATATTCCAAAACAACTCAAGCATGGGATTTTTGCTCAGGCAGGTAGTTATCCTGCTATGTTGCGCTTTGCCAATGCGACTAATAGAGACGATTCAAAAAAGGATATTCGGGGCTTATCAATTCGGCTATCTAATGTTAAAGGAAACGTTGTTTGGGGTGAACAAGGGTATCAGGATTTTGTGTTAAATAGTTATCCTGCACTTTTTGTGGCAACGCCTGAAGATTTTTTGTCATTTATTCATGCACGGCAAAATGATAAAAAATTAGGTTTTTTTCTTAACCCTTTCGATTTACATCTTAAATCGCTTTGGATTGTTTTTAAAGCCCGTAAAAAACACTTGAGTCCATTGGATATTCGTTATTGGAGTACCGTTCCATTTCGTCTGGGTAAAAATGATAACCAGGCCGTTAAATATTCTGTAACACCTTGTTCAAACTATAAAACGACACAAGTGGTCAATGCAGGTAAAAATCAATTACGTGCAGGATTAAAAGCGCATCTGCAAAAAGGCAAAGCCTGTTTTCACTTTGCCGTGCAAACTCAAACGGATCAACAATCTATGCCAATAGAAGATGCATCTATTATTTGGGATGAAAACGTTTCCCCATTTCATACCGTGGCAACAATTACAATTGATAATCAGGATTTTGATAACCCTGAAGCATTAGCATTCTGTGAAAGTTGTAGTTTTAATCCTTGGCAAAGTCTTGTGGCACATGAACCGCTGGGAAGAATGAACGAAGTACGACGTTTGGTCTATACCAATGCTGAAAAATTTAGAAATAAGGGGTAATAAAATGCATGACACTGTAAAAAGCTGGTTAAGTAAAACTCGTGAAGAACTTGATGAAATCTATAGTAATGCTGAGCCGGGAAATATTCCCAGTGGTGATACCCAAGGTACTGCAATTCTAGCAGGTTCGATTTTTTCTAAAATAGTGGCATTATCAGCTCGTTTGCTGGTTTGGCAGGGAAAAGTCTTTGATCTGTTTTGTCCAGAAGGTGAAGCAGGTGTTTTAATCAATAAAATCACCCCTTTTAGTCTGACTTTTATTGTTGCCAAGGTTTATCGCGACAAAAGCTGGCTGGATGACAAAGATACCATCGTGATTGATTATTCAAAAACATCATATATTGCCAAAGTGATTCGAGATGAAATTCGGGAGATTGAACCGGGGGTTTACCTTGGCAAAGTCTGGTGGGGGAAAAAACGGATTCTGGATTTTGCTTTGACACAAGCCATCACTGAATAAGAGGATGAAATAGATGTATCCCTTTTGGAAGAAACGATGACACCTCAATCAACTTTCATGGTCTTCGCCGTTATACGGGAAAAGCAGATAGAAAAACTGCGCACTTTGCTCGCCACGATGAATAAAAATAGCGTGCATGCTGACCCTGATAACAAGCTGGTGCCCTTTGGTCAGTTTGATCGTTTGCATTTTGCACGCTTCACAATTATTGAGACAAAGACTGCCGATGAAGTTAAAGCATTTGGTCTAACTCCACGACCTTGGCGACCTACATTAACTTTTTTTTGTGATTTTGATGGAGACAGGGGTTCATTTTTAGCTGAATTAGCCGAAAAAGCAGATTCCGGATTGAAAAAAATATTTTCATTTTGCGATGATTTTCCTCAGAAGGATTTCAATTTACTGGCTTGGTTAAAAGACAATAATATTGAACCTGATGCTAATTATATTAACTGGGTGGGTAGAACTGTACAGCAGGTGCATGAAGAAGATGCCTTACACAAAAGTCTATCAATTTATTTACAAAAAATTGTAAGTGAAGTTGGTAAAGAGAATACGTTTGAATTGCGTCAAAAGCTTTTGTCTCATGTCGAAATGGAAAAACACTCAGGAAAGATTGTTTTAACTCCCCCAGAACCAACACCTTGTAAATGGAAAATTCGTAATCTATTGCACATGATTGGCGTGCCATTAGTGTTGCTGATCTTATCGCCGCTATTTCTGATCATCACACCTTTCTTTTTTATACGCTTGCGGATGTTGGAACGCTCTGATCCAGAGTTGTTTATCCGTCCCAGCCGTGAACATATAAAAATGCTAACAGTGCAGGAAGATTGGAATGTAACCAACCAATACAATGTATTTGGTGATTTAAAACCAGGGGTTTTCCGTTTATTGACCTTCAAATTTATCCTTTTTATGCTCGAATACACTGCCAGACATATCTACAATCGTGGTTTTCTTACACGAATAAAAACCATACATTTTGCCCGTTGGGTATTGGTCGATAACAATCGTAGAGTTTTTTTCGTCAGTAATTATGACGGGAGTCATGAGAGCTATATGGACGATTTTATTAATAAAGCCGGCTGGGGTTTGAATATTATTTTTAGTCACGCGGTACCCTACCCTACAACAAACTGGTTAATTAAGGATGGCGCATATAGAGAGCTGCAATTTAAGTACACACAAAGGCTACATCAACTCCCCACCGAAGTTTGGTACAAGGCGTATCCGGATTTAAGTGCCACCGATTTAGCGCGTAACAGTCGCATTAGACAAGGGGTAGACGTTCGTCAATCCAGTGATGCAGAAATTCGCGAATGGCTTCGCCTGATTTAAGCATCAGATTTGAGGAAAGTAGTATGAAAAATTCAAACAATTTTAAATTTGACGATTTACAGGCACTGCTTCGTTATAGTCATGGAAAATTGACCGAAACCTGTTTTTTATTGCTGAATATCAACGATGAAAATGTAGCTAAAAAATGGTTAAGTTCAGCACCAATTAGTCGTGCAATAAAAGAAGAAACGCTACCTGATGTGGCTTTGCAAATTGCTTTTTCGGTAGATGGATTGCGTTCGTTAGGAATAGATGAATCGATAATTGAAGATTTTTCCGATGAATTTATTATCGGCATGTCGGGAGATGAAAGTCGATCTCGTCGACTGGGAGATATTGATTCTAATGCACCCGAAAAATGGAGTTGGGGTGGTAAACAAAAAGAAGTACCACATATTCTGTTACTGTTATATGCAAAAAAAAATGGTTTAAAATCATGGCGAAAAAAGGTAGAAGGCGATAACTTCTCTAAAGCGTTTAATTTAATAAATCAATTACCTACTCAGCATATTGGTGGGTTTGAGCCCTTTGGGTTTAGAGATGGTATCAGTCAACCAATTATTGACTGGGACGGCGAGCAAAGTACCGGTTTGCATGAACGTGAACGTTATTCTAACTTGATGGCAGTGGGAGAAGTTGTGCTTGGTTATCCCAATGAATACGGGCTTTATACCACAAGACCATTGATCGATTCTAAAAAAGACACGCTTGCTGCGGATTTACCCAGGGCAGAAGATCAACCCGAATTAAAAGACTTTGGACGAAATGGAAGCTACCTTGTTTTGCGACAACTAGATCAGGATGTGCCTGGGTTTTGGCAATTTCTGGATAAAGTCAGTGGATCTGATAAAGTAAAACGTGAACAACTAGCTGAAAAAATGGTCGGTAGAGATCTCAAAGGTACACCGTTGGTACCGAAGAGCACTGAACCCATTCCGGGTATTTCTAGTCAGCATAGCAATCATTTTACCTATAATCTTGATCTAGATGGGGTTCAATGCCCTATAGGTGCGCATATTCGCAGATCAAACCCCCGTACAGGCGATTTACCTCCACGAGTAACAGGTTTTATTAGTCGATTAATGAAAATTTTGGGGTTTTCTCAAAGCCAGGATGAGGACTTAGTCGCCTCGACTCGTTTTCACCGTATCCTTCGTCGTGCTCGTAGCTATGGCTCTAAACTTTTACCGGAAGAAGCAGTCAAGCCCGATGCATTGGTTACCGAGCGAGGGCTACAATTTATTTGTCTGGCAGGCAATATTTTACGCCAATTTGAATTTGTTCAAAATGCCTGGTCTATGAGCAGTAAATTTAGTGGATTACAACAAGAAAGTGATCCCTTGCTTGGAAATCGTGAACCATTAATAAGCGGTGAAAAAACAGATCAATTTAAACGCCCCGACCCAAAAGGGCCGGTGCAAACAACTTGTCATTTACCGCAATTTATTACTGTGCGGGGCGGTGGCTATTTTTTTATGCCAGGGTTAAGTGCACTGAAATACATCGCCACTGCATCTGTTAGAGGGAGTAAACACTGATGAATGTAATCAAGACACGAATACTAAAGGTTATTCACCAACTATTACTACAGCTTTTATATTTTGAGCGTAGGCTAGAACCATGGTTTCGTCCTCAATTAAACAATCTATTTCGTAAGCCAAGTGAAAAATTTATTCAGTTTCTTGTTAACAGAAAACGGACGGATGAAAGGCTGCAATTAGTTGAAGAAACAATCGCACCAGATGAAGAAAAAAGTTTAACTGATATTATCGATCAAATGGCCGACCAGATGCGTGGCCGTTTTAAACCGGGTGGCTATGAAAGAGGAGGCAATACAAAAACACATGGTATTGTACATGCCACAGTCACTATCCATGATGATATACCCGAGCAATATCGCAAAGGTGTTTTTGCAAAATCACGTAGTTATCCTGCTTATATTCGCTATGCCGGTCCGGGGCCCGATGTACCCTCTGATATTCAAGATGTCGGCTTTATGAGCATGGCCGTAAAGTTGATGGATGTACCCGGGGTAAAACTGATGGATGAAGAAAAATTCACTCAGGATTTTATTACTACCAGTGGTGGACAAACTTTTGTGACACCAAACACTCGGGAAAACGTCAAGTTGCAATATTGGAGTCTGATTGATATGACACTTTATTATTTTCTTAATCCTAAAGATTCACATCTACTCGATATGGCTCAGCAAAGCTTATGGAATGAAACCAAGTACAATCCATTAGGACAGCGATACTGGAGCTGTACGCCTTATTTACTGGGAAAAGAACAAGCAATGATGTATTCATTTATACCAAAAACAGAGGTTTATAAACAAATACCGGGATTACCTTTTGGCTCAGTCCCATTTAATTATTTACGAGACAATTTAAAAACAACGTTAATGGAAAAAGATGTTGAGTTTGATATGGTTGTCCAGCTCCAGACTGACCCTCATTTAATGCCTATCGAAGATAGTTCGGTCGCCTGGCCAGAAAAATTATCACCATTTGTCTCTGTTGCCACAGTGCATATGCCTAAACAAAATTATGACCACGAGGCGTTTGCCGATTTTGCCAAACGCTTAAAAATGAATCCGTGGCATTGTATTCCAGAACACCGCCCGTTAGGCAACCTCAATCGAGCAAGATTTAAATTGTATCGAGAATTATCTGATTTTCGTCAAAAAATGAATCAGACCACCCATATAGAGCCAAAGGGAGATGAAGTATAATTTTGCCAAAATTTTTAAGCGCATTATCACCTTCTCTTAAGATCAGGATAAGGAGTACATTGTATGCGAAGTTTTAGATCTGTTATTTTGTTAATTCGTAGTGAATCTCATAACAGGAGAGCGACATGCCTAAAAATATAATTCTTTGTTCCGATGGAACAGGCAATAAAGGGGGATATGGAGAAGACACTAATGTTTATAAACTGTATAAGGCAGTTGATATTCATAACACCAGTCACCCACAAATTACTTACTACGATAACGGAGTCGGTGCAAAAGAAAATCAAAATAAATATGTTCAAAAACTACGAAAAGCATTTGGTTTTGGTTTTCAGAGCAATATTTCCGAACTCTACCAATTTCTCGCGCTCAATTATAATCCTGGCGATAGAATTTATCTTTTTGGCTTTAGTCGTGGTGGAGCAACAATCCGAGCATTTTTAGGCTTACTCTATGCCTGTGGACTAGTTGACCGGTATGATGGGCAAGGCAAAGAAAAAAATACTGATCACTTAACGGATGAAATAGATGAGGCTCTTAAAGCCTATGAAAAAATTCCTTCCAGGAAAGCTGTAGATAGCTTTAGAGAAAATAAAGCATTACATGATAAACAGCATGTTCCCTATGGAGCAATACCTATTCAATTTGTTGGCGTTTGGGATACTGTCTCTGCATTAGGTTTTCCGAAAGACTCGAGCCTTTTGTTTGGCTGTTTCTTTAACTTTATGGATAAGATATCCGATCAAATTTGGTCTCATAATTTTTATGATTATGAGCTTAATTCAACTATCAAAAATGCATATCAGGCTTTATCCATAGACGATCAACGAAAAACTTTTCGCCCCATGGTATGGGATGAATCGGCCAATGATTTTGCCGGTGTAGTTGAACAAGTCTGGTTTAGCGGCATGCATTCAAATGTAGGTGGAGGATATGCCCGAACAGGGTTATCTGATATTGCGATGGAGTGGATGCTGGTACGGGCAACTCAGCAAGGATTAATAATAAAAGTAGGGGTAGAAGCAGGCTTTAATGCCGATGCTGATACTTATGATCGTCTTTACGATTCTCGCGAAGGTATAGCTGCGTACTACCGCTATGAACCTCGCGATCTAGATGAATTATCAAAGACCAAAGAGAAAAACAAGTTGAGCGGAAAAATTAAAGTGCATAACACCGTTATGCAACGCATTAAACAAGGAACAGCTGGTTATGCTCCAGCTCTTTTTCCTTATGAAATTGATGTTGTCGAAACGCCGATGAAAAGCCCCACAGTATCTGTAAAAGTGGCAAATGATAAAACTGCCTGGCAAACCAGTAAAGAACAAATTCTTAGCTACATCAATCAACGCAAGTGGTTATATCGTATCTTTGCAGAATTTACCTTGGCAGTGATACTTATCTCTGGATGGATGTGGATAAATCCTGTTATGGTTCCACAAGATTCGTCAGAGTCATTAAATCTATTTGAACGATTTTTTGGTCATATTGCCGATGTTTTTCAATATTTTTTACCAGCCTTCTTTGGAAATTTCATTAACTTTATCATCCGAGTCCACTCTTGGATATTTGTTGCACTTGTAGCCGTTATTATTTCGATGCTTAATCGGCGAAAACATTTAAAACATAAACAGAGCCAAGCCAGTAAAAAATTGTGTCAACAATTGTTGCAAAATTATGAAGAGAAAACTTAATGGTTTAATAATGAAAACCAAAACCCTGGCATTATCTACGTCTATTGGATTAGCAGAGCCACCGCATTAACAGATTCATACATAAGTGACGAATACTAGTCATGATTATGGTGGCATTTCCTTTAATGCGGCTAGTATCATCACCTAATTATAACATCCCGTCGTCAATGTAGTGGGTTTTCAACACCCCCAATGCAGGGCAATCGGGTTTAAAATTAGTTGGAATTATAATTTAGATGA
>CAZHUE010000048.1:10726-14710 GCA_964535875.1 uncultured Methylomarinum sp. | reverse complement strand
CGACGATATCTGTAAAGGTACCGCCGCGATCAATCCAAAATTGCCATTTTTGTTGTTCTTGAGGGTGGTCATGCATTTTATAAGTTTACTATCTAATAATTCTAATTTGTACCTGTAAGAAAAGATTAAACTCTCATTCCTTAGGTGCCATATATGTAAATGGTTTTTTTTCACAGACATAAATTACCAATATTTGTATTGTAATCAATACCGCATCATGTACATATAACAAAGGTGGAAAATAGATTATGTTCAAAACAAATCGTTTCATATGACTAAATTGGGGTATAACAAATTATGGGTACCGCTATTAATTGATGAATGGAAAAATTAAGTCCAAAATATCCAATCTCTGCATTGAAACCCTTCGCAATAGGAAGCTATGTTACTGTTGGCATAACGCAGAAAACGGGCAGAAACACAAGTCAATTGCTCAAGTTATTTCATGCACGTTCCTTAGGCAACTCGCAATAAATAACCCACCAGTATTACTTGTACTAAAGCATAAGAATTGCTAAAGCTTTTCTAATCTTTTTGCCTGTCTTCTGCATTGCAACTTCGGTTACATAGCTTGTTATGCGCCCTACATTGCGCCTTAAAGACAAGCAAATATTCTGCGCATACCGGTAGGTTATTTATTGCGTGTTACCTTAGGTAATAAAAAACACTAAACACTTTAAGAACTTGACGGAATAAGTTTCTTTGTGTTTAGGTCAAGGAGTTTTCCAGTATATTATTGATATTATCAATCATCGTTTGGTAGTTAAGATAATCGATAGAAATAAAAAACTGCTGATTATTATGAAGTAGGCATAAGGACGGATAAGAATGGATGCCCATACTTCTAGCCAATTTAATTTCATTTTTCAGTTCATTTTCAATGGCAGCACTGTCTAAATCTTTTATAAATTCATTTGAATCTAGCCCGACTTCTATGGCACATTCTTCAAGCGTTATTTGCAAAGACGGGTTTTTGGCCTGTTGATAATAAGTTTTTTGAATGACATGTATAATTTTAGTTTCAACGCTGGAGTTTTGTTTTCTGGCAGCTAAAATAGCCCTGCAAGCAGGAAAGGTCGAACGAAAAGGGGTGTTTAATTTCCAAAAATCGTAATTAAATTGGGTGTTGGGGACTGTATTTTCTATTTGTAGCCAAATTTGGTGGATAGTTTTTTGTAGCTCTACCGGCATTGGCTCAGTTGTATCAGGTGCTAATCCACCAAGTAAATAGCGAAAGTAAATAGAAGAGGGCAGGTTTTTGTGCAATTGAGTCAGGCTTGGGTTGAAGGCATAACACCAGCTACACATCGGGTCATGAATATAAAATAGATGAGTATTAAGCATAATGACGATCCTAAAATTAATTGAAGTTAAGAATGCTGAATTTATACTAGAAAAGGGTTTCTGAAAAAGGAATATTTTGGTCCCAATTATAGGACGATTTAGAGTAAGTTAGCGGATTGTTAACCTTCTTCAATAATTAATTTTTGACCAGGTTGTAATACTTTTGTTAAAGAAATATTATTCCAGGTTGCAATATCTTTACTACGAACAGCAAATTGGCGGGCAATATTCCAGAATGTATCGCCTTTTTTAACAATATAGGTTTGCCTGTTTAGCTTTGAAGTTCTATCTGATGAATTAGGGATAAGTATCATTTGTCCCGCTTTAATAATACCTTTGCGTGATAACTGGTTGTTTTGGCGTAATGCAACAACAGAAGTATTATATTTTTTTGCAATAATACTCAAGTTTTCACCCGATTTTATTTTATGCCGACGTGCTTGTTTTATTAGGTCTTTTTTAGGTGTAATGGCTAATCTATTTTTGAAATTTTCAGCTTTGTCCGCATGGACTAGTAAATGATAAACACCTTCTTTATTAATGGATGATCGTTTGAATGCCGGGTTTAAATTAAAGAAAGCATCGGATGGCATGCCAGTCATTTTAGCGGCAATATTTAAATTAAATGGGGACTGAATATCTACTTTAGAAAAATAAGGTTTATTAGGGATATCGAGTAAAGGGATATTATATTTTTCAGCATTGGCAAAAATTTTAGCAATTGCCATTAACTTCGGAACATAATGCATTGTTTCTTTATATAATGGTAGAGACCAATAGTCCGTTGGTTTATTTCTTCTCTTGTTTTTTCGAATTACTTTATTAATATACCCTTTTCCAGCATTATATGAAGCAAGTGCTAAAGCCCAGTCATTATTGTTTGATTCACTTAATTGTTTTAAATAAGTTGTTGCTGCTCGAGTAGACTTATAGATGTCTTTACGACCGTCATACCACCAGGTTTGTTTTAGGCCAAATAATCGACCAGTTGCAGGCATAAATTGCCAAAGGCCGAGTGCATTACTTCTGGATCTGGCATTTGGTATAAACGCGCTTTCTACAACAGGGAGTAAAGCAAGCTCTCCAGGTATTTGTTTTGCCTCTATCTCATTAAGAATAAAGTAGAGATAAGGGGCTGCTCGCTGTTGGAGTTTGGTAATAAATTTAGGGTGTTTAAGGTATTTTTTTATTTCTCGATCAATACGGGCATTTTCAATTTCTGGAAATGCATAAAGTGAAAGTAAGCGATCCCAGACCGTTTTATGTTCACTGGTGGTTTTGTTGGGTTTAGGTAAATTTATGGGTTTTGACTTAGCCAAAGTTACAACAGGTTTTTTCTCAACAGGAAAGATATCTGTAATATGATTTGGATAGGGGGCTTCTGGCTGAATGCGGAATGACTCTGTATAAAGTTGCTGGTTAACAGAAGGGGGTATCTCGTTGAAAAAAACGTGTTTAGTTGCTTTTTCAGTGCATCCAGTTGTGAGGAAAATAATCAAATACAGTAAATAGCTAGCTGACCTGATAGAATTAGATTTGGACATTGCCTATAACTGGATTTATTAATATGTTTATGATATTGAAAGTGTATATTAAAATTCATTTATTTTCTTAGTATTTGGTCTATGAAGCGAAAGTTTTTATTTTCTTTTTTTGAAACGCCACAAGGTAAATTGTTGCAGTTACAAGAAAAAAAATACCTTATTCATTCAATATCAGTAAGTTGCAAGCAAACAACTTTACAGATAGGTGGGTTGGGCTGGGAAAAAGATTTTATAGACTTCACCTTGTATACAAATTACAGTATTCTTGATGCAAAAGGAAAAGGCAGTGCTGAAGCTGAAAAAATCTGTGCAAATTCTTTTAGACTGCCAATTCAAAGTGAAAGTGTTGATTTAGTTCTTGTTCCTCATTTAATTGAATTTGATGTCAATCGTTTTCAAACGATGAGAGAAATTGAACGGGTACTTAAACCGGGAGGGGATGTTATAATTCTATGTTTTAACCCTTGGAACATCTGGGTTCGGATGCAATCGTTGTGGAATAAAAAAATGTCTGACTCATGGAGGAGCTATTTTGTTTCACGAACTAGAATTGCTGATTGGCTTAAGTTATTAAACTTTGAAATAAAGACAACTTCTGAATTCTGCATAGACTCTATTATTAATACACCGGAAAGGTTTGAAGTAGGCAGGATGACTTTTTTTTCAATGGCATACGCTGTTAAAGCAGTTAAAAGACAATATACTTTAATACCATTAACCCCAGTCAAGGCTAAGCCTTCAAAGCTTGTTTCTGCTGCAGTCGGGTTAAAATCTGCAACACATAGGAAAAATGAAAATGACTGACTTCGTCACTATTTATACGGATGGGGCGTGTAAAGGAAATCCGGGGCCTGGTGGCTGGGGTGTTTTTATGGAATATAAGTCAAATAAAAAAGAATTGTATGGTGGTGAGCAAGAAACCACCAATAATCGAATGGAGTTAATGGCGGCTATTAAGGCACTAGAGACCTTAAAAAAAACTAGTCATGTTGTATTGCATACTGATTCTAAATATGTTTTGCAAGGTATTACGGAATGGATGGATAACTGGAAAAAAAGGGGCTGGAAAACCACTGCCAAAAAACCAGTAAAAAAT
>CAZHUE010000048.1:0-10692 GCA_964535875.1 uncultured Methylomarinum sp. | reverse complement strand
AAACATAAGATTGATTGGGTGTGGGTAAAAGGTCACTCAGGTGATAAGGGTAATGATAAAGCAGATCTGCTTGCAAATCAGGGAGTGCCGGAATAACTTAAAGTTTATCATAGAATCAGATTGATAATCTTATGTTCATCCAGCATTAAGCAAATATGTATCAAGATATTATAGTAAGAAAATGGAGTGTTTGGCCTCCATTAGATGAAGAAGATGCAGATGTTTTAAGCCAAAATGAATTACTTTCTTTTGTGCCTGGAATGTTAAAGCGACGTTTAAGTCCTTTGGCTCGAATCGTCTTTTGTGCGGCCTGCCAATGTGTTGATGAAGAAAAAAATCATCCTACAGTTTTTAGCTCAACTCATGGCGAATTAGCCAAATCATTTAAAATGATGGAAATGATTGAGCGAGGGGAAGAAATTTCTCCCACTGCTTTTAGTCTTTCTGTACATAATTCAATTGCTGGTTTATTTGCTATGGCTTATAAAAATAAACGACAGAGTGTCGTAGTAGCACCAGGTGAAGAAGGGCTGTCCGCCGCTTTTATAGAAGCAACTGGATTGCTTCAAGAAGGAGAAGATGAAGTATTAATCGTTTTGTATGATGAACCGTTAGAAGCTTTTTATCCCTCTGCGCCTTATAAACTATCTACAGATAATAGTCGAGCAATAGCTTTGCGTGTTGGAAAAACAGGTTCAGGTATCCCGCTTCGAATAAGTATTCGACCAATAGAGGGGGATGATGGCGAACAACCTTTGCAAGTCCCCTTAATGACGCAGTTTTTGTCTGGTAGTCAAAAAAAACTGATTATACAAACGCCTCGCCACAGCTGGTGCTGGGAAAAAAGATGATCGATTCGCTTAACTATTATTGGAGGTTGATTGCTACTGGCTTTAGTTTTTTTGCTTTTGGGGTGGGAGGTATTATTCTTCGGCTATTAGTTTTTCCTGTTATTAATGCTTGGCCTGTTAAAGATAATAAAAAAAACCAGCGTGGACAATTGAGTGTGCATTATAGTTTTTATGTTTTTATAGGCTTAATGCATAGACTAGGTGTTATGACCTATGAAATTGAAGGCTTGGAAAAGTTAAACAGGCCTGGACAGTTGATTTTGGCTAACCACCCAACATTGATTGATATTGTTTTTCTAATCAGCAGAATTCCAGCAGCAAACTGTATTGTTAAAGAAAGTTTATGGCAAAACCCTTTTATAAAAGGAGCAGTGACAAATGCAGGGTATATTAGCAATGGGGATTCTGAAAAAATGATTAGTGAGTGTGTCGCGTATTTAAAAACAGGGGGAACCCTTGTTATTTTTCCAGAAAGTACAAGGACAGTGCCTTATCAACCGTATAAATTTCAACGAGGTGCTGCTCATATTGCATTACAAGCGAATGTAACGGTTACCCCCGTTATAATATCATGTAACCCCAGCACTTTGACAAAGCAGGAAAAATGGTACCAGATCCCTGACCGCCGGTTTCATTTGTCGATGCGAGTAGGAGATGATATGGTACTCGACAGTTTTTTAAAAATAGAGCCGAAAACAATTGCCGTACGAAGATTTAATCAATATTTACAGGGCTATTTTAGTCAACAAAGAGAAGAATGAGACGTATGGAAAATGAACTAAAACAATTGATTATAACCTCGCTCGATTTGGAAGATTTGAGTGTAGATGATATAGATAGTCAGGAAGCATTGTTTAACGAGGGCTTAGGCCTAGATTCGATTGATGCTTTAGAGTTAGGTTTGGCAATCAGAAAAAAATATGACGTTCGAATTGATGCTGAGAAAGATGATGTGGTTAAAATATTTGCTTCAGTTGCATCTCTAACAGAGTACATTGAATTTGAACAGGCGAAAAAAGTATGAATAATCGTGATGATATTTTGCAGGTCATCAAGCAAATTATGCTGGAAATGTTTGAGATTGAAGAAGAATTAGTGACTTTAGATGCCAGGTTAAGTGAAGACCTTGATTTCGATAGTATTGATGCAGTTGATATGATTGTTAAACTAAAAGAAATAACCGGTAAAGCAGTGAAAGCCGAAGATTTTAAAAATGCCAGAACAATAAATGATGTAGTTGAGGCGGTGTATCAATTGATTAATGATTGATAAACGTAACTTAGCAAATCAAGTTATTGGTTTTTTGACAGTGTTATACCCAGTTGCAGTCTATTTTGGGGTTCAGCATTTTGGTTCTGACACACTTGAACCCTGGAAAATTGCAGTTTTTTTATTATTGTTAGTTTTATTGCAATCAATTTTAACGAAAACTAAAGAAAGTTGGAGCTATTTATTGCTAGTGATTGGGGTAATCTATTGTTGCTTTGCAATATGGAGCAATAATCTTATTACCCTACGTTTTTATCCGGTATTGATCAATTTAAGTTTTTTTGTTGTCTTTGCAGGAAGCCTCTTTTCCCCATCGCCTATTGTTGAACGAATTGCTAGAATACAACATCCTGATTTACCAGAGCAAGGTGTGCGTTATACCCGTAAAGTTACAAAAATCTGGTGTGTTTTTTTTATAATCAATGGGATTATTGCAACAGCAACAGCACTATGGAGTAGTTTTGCCTGGTGGAGTTTATACAATGGATTCATCTCTTATTTATTAATGGGTTTATTAATGGCTGTTGAATACATGGTCAGAATCAGGACGCAACCTCATGTGCGCTAATCTGACTCCTCTTTCTCATTGTGCTCTGGATTCAAAGAACCATCAATTAATTGCTAATTATAAGGGGCAAATAATTGATAGGAACCGATTTTATTCTGATGTGAAAGAGTTATCAGGCAAATTATCTGGTCAGAAGACAGATCAATTTGCATTGTATTATGAGCAAGCTTATCCCTTTTGTGTCGGCTTATTTGCCTTGCTTCATAGTAAAAAAAAAGTTTGGATAGCTGGAAATAATAAACAAATAATAGCTGACCAGTTAATTAAAAAAGGGTGTGAGTTGTTAGGGGATTGGCAAGGAAAGGAAATATCAATTATTTCCGGACTAAGTGACTTGAATAGTTCGGTAGAATTAAAGCCCTTAGATAACATTAATGCACAGATTACTATTTTTACATCGGGATCTAGCGGACAAGCTAAAGCTATTCATAAGTCTTTGCAACAATTTCAACTTGAAATTGAGGTTTTAGAGCAATATTGGGGGCAAAAGTTAGATGATAGTCAAGTGTTAGGTACAGTGAGTCACCAACATATTTATGGCTTATTATTTCGAGTGTTGTGGCCCTTGTCAGCAGGACGTTGTTTTCATAGTGAAATATATCTTAGCCCTGAACCTTTATTAAAAAAAGCAAAGAACTTGTCTGCATACTGGGTTTCAAGTCCTGCACAATTAAAAAGACTGGATGAGTTGACACCTTGGAAAGAACTGGCAAAATTGACGACCATTTTTAGTTCAGGAGGGGCTTTATCCATAGAAACAGCAAAACAGATAGATTTGAATTGTGGACATAAGGTTATTGAAATATATGGTAGTTCTGAAACAGGTGGAATTGCCTGGAGGCAGAGTATAGATGCCACTTTGTGGCAGCTATTTAAAGGTGTTAGTCTCACTGTTGATGAAAAGGGCTTTTATCTTCTATCTTCACCTTTCATAAACCAGTCAACCATAATTCTTGACGACAAAATTAAAATAATTGAAGATGGTCGGTTTGAGTTATTAGGTCGGATAGATCGAATTGTAAAAATAGAAGAAAAACGTCTGTCATTGGATAGTTTAGAGAACCGATTAAACTGTTCAATTTATGTACGAGAATCATACGCTTTGTTACTCAATGGAAAACGTGAAAAAATTGCAGTGACTGTGGTGTTAACTGATTTGGGAAAAGAACTTCTTGATCAACATAGCCGAAGTTCATTGGTTCATCTTTTAAGAAAGGAATTAATGTGTGAGTTTGAAACTGTTGTATTACCACGAAAATGGTTGTTTTTCTCTTCACTACCATTAACCGTACAAGGTAAAATAGATAAAGATTGTTTAATTCAACTGTTTTTACTAAAAAACACACACTCTCCTCAGATAATAAGCTGTGATTATCAAGAGGGAAGTGTTGAATTACAGTTGCAGATATTACCAGACCTAGTTTACTTTAATGGACATTTTCCTGATCAACCTATTTTACCTGGTGTCACTCAGCTGGCTTGGGTTGAGCAGTTTGGCAAAATTTTTTTTAATATTAGCCTGCCTTTTTTGCGAATGGAAGTGATTAAGTTTAAAAAAGTCATTCGCCCAGATGAATTGATCAGGATGGAGTTAAATTGGAAAGCAGGTACAGGTAAACTATATTTTGAATTGACTTCTACTAATAATGATCACAGTTCAGGCCGGATTGTCTATGGTGAGCAGGAATGAAAACTTGTGTCATTATTCCTGTATACAATCATCAAGAGGCTATTGAATTAGTTGTTAAAAGAATAAAACCCTTTGGAGTACACTGCTTTTTAATCAATGATGCAAGTTTTCCTGAATGTTCAGAAATATTAAAAAAAATAGCATTACAGGAAAAGGAATGGGTGACACTAAATGAAAGAGAAGAAAATGGGGGCAAAGGTGCAGCTGTTATTGATGGATTTGGTTTGGCGGTTAAACATCGTTTTACCCATGCAATTCAAGTGGATGCGGATGGGCAACATAAGCTGGAAGATATTAGTCGTTTTTTGGAAGCTAGTAGGCAATCACCAGAAAAATTGATTATAGGCCAGCCAAGATTTGATCAAACGGTACCTAAAAAAAGATTATATGGGCGTCAACTCACAAACTTATGGATCTGGATAAATACATTATCTTTTTCTATCGTTGATGGAATGTGTGGTTTTCGATGTTACCCCTTAGATGCAGTTGATAAATTGATACAATCAACGTCAATTGGTCAACGGATGGACTTTGATATAGACATAGTAGTTAGGTTGTATTGGCAGGGAGTGGATATTATAAATTTACCTACGGATGTACATTATCCAATAGATGGAGTTTCTCATTTTAAAATGTTTCAAGATAACCTGTTAATTTCAAAAAAGCATGCACAATTATTTTTTGGTATGTTAGTCCGTTGCCCTAAATTGCTTTTGAGGCAATTTCAATGAAAAATCATTGGGCTCAAATAGAAGAACGAGGCATAGTTTGGGGGATGGACTTCTTGTTAAAAGTTTATCTTATCTTCGGACGCAAACCATTACAGTTTTTTTTATATCCGATTGTTAGTTATTACTGGTTGATTAATAGCAAGGCAAGAGGGGCAAGTCGACAATATTTAAAAAAGGTGTCAACCTATCTGAATGATCCTGAAATAAATGGTGGGCTTAAATGTAGTTATTTCCATTTTATTAGTTTTGCCAATGCGTTGATAGATAAATTGGCAGCTTGGAGTGGCAGGATAACGCTAAAGGATGTTGAATATAAAGGTCGTAAAGCTGTTATTAGTCATATCAACAAAGGTCAGGGTGTTTTATTATTGGGGTCACATTTAGGTAATTTGGAAATTTGTCAGGTTATTGCAAAATTAAGGAATAAAGTCATCATAAACGTGTTGGTTCACACCAAACATACTGAAAAATTTAATTCATTGCTGAGTAAATATGCTGACTCAGGCAAAGTAAATTTAATACAAGTAACTAATGTAAACGCAGCAACAGCAATGATATTACAAGATAAAATAGAAGCAGGAGAAATAGTGATTATTACTGCTGATAGAACACCTGTCGGGGGTGAGGGAAGGACAGCCCAAGCTAAATTTTTAGGGCAAATGGCGTCTTTTCCTCAAGGCCCGTTTATTTTAGCGTTATTACTGAAATGTCCAGTGTTTACAATGTTTTGTTTGAAACAGCAGGATAAATATACTATTTATTTTGATCACTTCAGTGATGGTATAACATTTTCAAGAAAAGAAAGAACGGCTGCTATTCAGCAATATGTAGAGGACTATGCAACTAGATTACAAGGCTACTGTTTAACAGCACCATTACAATGGTTCAATTTTTATGATTTTTGGCAAGTTGAAGATGAATAATCAGGCTGTTATCATCAACGAGAAAGCGCTGACAATTGAAGACGTTTGTGCCATTGCCGAGCAAAATAAATCAATTCAGTTAAGTGATAATGCTACTTTTATTAAACGAATTGATAAAGGGGCAGAATTTATTGATAAGTTATTACAAGAAGAGGGTTGCGTCTATGGAGTAACTACTGGATATGGCGATTCCTGTACTATTTCTATTCCCTTAAAAAATGTGGACGAGCTACCTAAACATCTCTATACTTTTCATGGCTGTGGGCTGGGAAAGCATTTTGATAATCAACAAACCAGAGCGATTTTAGTTGTACGCTTAAACAGCTTGGCTCAGGGATTTTCAGGAGTACGTTATCAATTATTGAAACAAATTACTCTTCTACTTCAACAAGATATTTTGCCACTCATTCCGGAAGAAGGATCAGTTGGTGCCAGTGGTGATTTAACGCCTTTATCTTATTTAGCCGCCGTTTTAGCAGGGGAAAGAGATGTTTTTTATCAGAATAAAACACATTTGACAGAAGAGGTTTTTACACAACTGAATATTGCACCACTCACCTTAAAGCCGAAAGAAGGCTTAGCGATTATGAATGGAACTGCTGTAATGACAGCTGTTGCATGTTTGGCTTTCCAGCGTGCAGAGTATTTATCTCAATTATGTACACGTATTACGAGTTTGGCATCAATCGCATTAAAAGGGAACGCTTATCATTTTGATGAAAAGCTGTTTTCAGTAAAACCACATAGTGGGCAAATAACAGTCGCAAAAAGGATTAGAAAAGATTTGCAACTAGCTAAAGAAGCTCCTCGTAATGATAGTCGATTACAGGATCGTTATTCTCTACGCTGTGCCCCACATGTTATCGGGGTGATGGAAGATACATTACCCTGGTTTAGGCAGTTTATAGAAAACGAGCTGAACAGTGCCAATGATAATCCAATTATTGATGCCGAAGGGGAACACGTTTTACATGGTGGGCATTTTTATGGCGGGCATATAGCTTTTGCCATGGACAGCATGAAAACAGTTGTAGCCAATTTAGCAGATTTAATGGATCGGCAATTAGCGCAACTAATGGATACTAAATTTAACCATGGATTACCTGCTAATTTATCAGGAGCTCAAAAAGATCAAGCTATGTTAAATCATGGTTTTAAAGCTGTTCAGATCGCCGTATCTGCCTGGACGGCTGAAGCTTTAAAAAACACGATGCCGGCCAGTGTGTTTTCTCGGTCAACCGAATGTCATAATCAGGATAAGGTTAGTATGGGTACTATTGCCGCCAGAGATTGTGTGCGGATTCTGGAATTAACTGAGCAAGTTGCTGCTGCTACTTTGATAGCAGTTGTTCAAGGTGTTGAGTTAAGAGGGCAACAAGAAATATTAAGTCCAAATTTACAAAAGACAATTAAGCAAGTCAGAGATCAAATAAGTTTTTTAGAGACTGATAGAGCAATGGAGCAGGAATTGAGGCTATGTGTTCAGATGATTAGAGAACGTAACTGGAGCTTGTATGACTAAAGCTATTAGAGCTTGTGAAGTAGAAGTGGACGTGCCTTTTTTTGATGTAGATTTGATGGAAATTGTCTGGCACGGACATTATCTAAAATATTTTGAAATTGCCCGTTGTGTTTTGCTGGATAAGATTGACTATGGATATATGAAAATGCGGGAATCCGGTTATACTTGGCCAATTATTGATGTTCGCATTCGTTATGCAAAACCAGCAAAGTTTGGTCAAAAAATTATTATCCATATTGGCGTTGTCGAGTGGGAAAATCGTTTGAAAATGAATTACCGGATTATAGATAAATTAACAGGAAATCGGTTGGTACGGGGCCATACTTGTCAGGTAGCTGTTGATATGGCAACTGAGGAAATGCGTTATGACTCACCCGCTATTTTATGGGAAAAGCTGGGGCTTGTTAAACCGTGAAACAATATGATGTTATTGTTATTGGCAGTGGAATGGGTGGCTTAACAGCTGCTGCGTTATTGGCAAAAGCAGGAAAATCAGTCTTAGTTCTGGAAGCACATGATCGTCCAGGTGGATATGCCCATGGCTTTAAGCGTAAGAAATACCAATTCGATTCGGGTGTTCATTTAATTAGTGGCTGTGGAAAACAAGGTTATTCTGGTGGACAAGTTATTTATAAAACCTTGCAAGCACTGAAATTACTTGACGAGGTTGAATTTATCAATATTAATCCATTTAGTCATGCTATTTATCCAGGGCTTAGTTTAGGTTTGCCTCAGTCCATTGAGAGTTTCGTCAATGTATTAGCTGAACAGTTTCCAGATGAACGAGAGGGGATAAAATCTTTAACTGAATTATGTCTACAATTGGCAGAAGAAATAACTATAGCTGATGAATTGATTGCAGGTGTTGATATAGAACACGCACAGAAACTAATGCCCGTTTTGTTCAAATATAGAAAATCTACATTATCAGAGGTTGCAAATCATTTTATAAAAGATCCAAAATTGCTAAGTGTATTTACTAGTAATTGGCCTTATTTAGGGCTACCCCCTTCTCAAGTATCCTTTGTTTATTGGAGCACTATGTTAATAGGCTATATGGTGGATGGCTCTTATTATTGCAAAGGTGGGTTTCAGAAATTGGCGAATACTTTAGTTAAAGGGTTGCAGCAGTATGATGGGGAAATTAAATACAAATCTCTGGTAGAAAACATCATTATAGAGAATGAACAAGTAGCTGGTGTAATTGTTGATAACAAACGAACTAATGCATCAGTTGTTATTTCTAATGCAGATCTAAAGCAAACAGTCTACCATATGGTAGGTGAGCAATATTTTCCCCCTCGTTATTTACAGCGACTAAAAAAAATGCAACATTCATTGTCTATTTTTGTCGTTTATATTGCTACAGACCTGAATTTAATATCTATGGATATTAGTCATGAATCGTTTTATTATCATAATTTTAATCATGATGAAAATTTTTTTAACACTCAACAAGGTGATGTTTCATGGCTCAGCATTACAGCACCAACTTTGGTAGACCCAAGCTTAGCTCCAGAAGGAGAGCATCTATTAATGCTAACCACCTTGTTGCCTTATAATTCTAGTGAGTCATGGAAACAAGCAAAGCCAAAATATATGCAAACGTTGCTAAAAATGGCTGGAGAAGTAATTCCAGATTTGGAAAATCATATCCTGTTTTTAGAAGGTGGGTCGCCGAAAACAATGCACCGGTACACTCAAAATTATCAAGGTGCTGCATATGGATGGGATGTAGTGCCAAGTCAAGTAGGACCAGCAAGAATTCAAAACAAATCACCCATAAAAGGATTATATTTTTCTGGTCATTGGACTTCGCCTGGTGGAGGTGTATACGGTGTTAGTGTTTCTGGAATAAAAACAGCACAGAAAATTTTAGAGATTAATAAGCAGTCTGATTTTTGGCGTTTAGTTCAGGCAGATGGTGTAAAAGATAGTACAAAAAACTAAATCTTCAGTCCTGGTAAAGGAAGGACGAACGAACGACAAAAGGAGATAAAATACTTTTTATTATCCGAACTTTCTATAGAACTAAATGGCTCTTATGAATTTTTAGTTTGAAACGAATTCATGACAAACATTTTCTTAAAAACTAGAGTTATAACGGCAAGATCATGGGTGGTAATGGAACGTTTGAAATTGCTACCCAGTGCAGCGATTTGTTAGCGGATTCACACAACAACGCCTTCTCTGAGAAAATATTTCCTAAGAAGCATTCCTATAGAGTAGCTAAATACTACGACAAGCATAATTGATACATATAGACTAACGGCTTCATTTATAACAAAAATAGCAACAAACCGTTTTACGTGATTGATAAAGAATGGATGGAGGCAATAAAGTGCCAATGAATATTTGCTCATATATTTAATTGTACTAGTTGCCCTTATTCTTGGACTTAAAGCGATAACGAATACGGCTAAAACGGCAAACAGCAGGGAGATTCTCGTATATCCAGGAATTGCATACCCTTGACCAGAGAAGAATATTTGTCCCACCGAATACTTCCATTCAACTATGGAAAAAAACACGCTTAAAACTAATGAAATTAGCAAAATTTTCTTTCTATTATCCAAAATATTGTTCTCATATTGAGCAACCAAGACTGCCAAAAATGAAAGCGGGATGAAATTAAATGGATTCCAATAAGCACTTAAAGGATAAAAATTTGTCATCTTTGTAAGCTCTGGTAAGGAAGCTAACAAAACGATAGAAATTATAAATATCCACAGTTGAAGACTTCGTTTTAGATGAAGGAACAAGTGCGAAACAAAAAGACAGATGATTAAGCTAGTAAAGAAATAATAAATCGTGTTCCCTGCTCGCAATGCTGTATAAACAACACCAGCCAAGGAACTCGGGACGATAGTGAATAATCCTTGGATACCATTCTTGTATAGAATGAATGCGATTGGCCAAAAAGCTAGCAGGATGAATACTCGCGCTAAACGTTTTTTGAATAATGAAAAGCTAACTGGTTTCAATGCATATAAGTAAATTGATACGAAAATAAAAGTTGGAACCGCTAATAAGAGCAGATGAAAATTTATGAAGTCGGATACCGTAAATACATGCTCAAGATATTTATCTTCTGAAAATACAAGTGATTGCCCACCTCCACCCATATGCCAAACAACG
>CAZHUE010000047.1:0-15490 GCA_964535875.1 uncultured Methylomarinum sp. | reverse complement strand
CTGAGTTTGGATCGTATTTTAGACTACCAAGGAATTTAGCATTGAACAGCCCTGGGTACCAACTCAAGGCTGAAAAGATTAATGATAGCTGGCAAACGATTCGACGAAAAATGGAAAATCAGCAACGGGTTACCGTTATTTTACAACACGAAAATGGAAAAACCATTCATCTAAGGAAAGCAACGAAAGCAGAACCGCAACAATCGGTCATTTATAAAGCCCTTGGAATATCAGCATGCCCAGGAGGTGTTAAAAAAACAGTAGTGTAGCTCATCCATAATAAAAAATTTGTAGTGCCAACGCAGAGGTTAAATATTGTATATCTGCATGTTTTTTATAACGTTATTATTTTTTAAATCTAAAGATGGGTTAAGTTTTTACAGAAAAGGCTAGTTTTGCATTTGTAATTTCCTCACACGCTTTTTTGTGAATCTGTTTTCAAGAATTCTGCAGCCAGATTATCAAATATTATTTGTTGTTTTGGTGATGTGGTATTTGCTGGAATTGATAGTCGCTTATCAAAAGAGTTGTTGAATGCTGAAAAAGAGGAATTAAAAGTAACTCATCAGGAATTAGCGACTAATTAGGTTCAACACGAGAAGTTACCTCACGACATTTGAAACAGTTTGAAGCAAAATGGTGTGTCAGTTTAAGATAGAGGAACAATCACTATTATTGATACTGATTCTCTAAATAAACTGACAAAGGTAGCCCTATTTGTTCAAAGCTTTTAATACGGCTTGCATAGTATCATTAGCATCACCAAATAACATTCTAGTTTTTTCATGCACGAATAGTGGGTTACCAACACCTGCATATCCAGTAGCCATACTTCGTTTTAAAACAATTGTGGTTGCGCTTTTCCAGCATTCCAAAACGGGCATACCTGCAATGGGACTATTTGGGTCATCCAGTGCAGATGGATTTACAATATCATTAGCACCAATAACTATAGAGACATCAATAGTAGGAAAATCTTCATTTATTTCATCCATTTCAAAGACAATATCATAAGGGACTTTCGCTTCAGCCAATAAAACATTCATATGTCCTGGCATCCGTCCTGCAACTGGATGTATACCAAAGCGTACTGTTTTATCTTTTGCTCGTAAAAGTTTGGTTATTTCATTAACAGTATGCTGGGCTTGTGCGACAGCCATACCATAGCCGGGGATTATCATAATGTTTTTTGCATCATTAAATAATCGGACTGTTTCTTCTATTTCTATGGCTGATATATCACCTTCAACAGTTGCAGCTTCGCCACTTGATGACGAGCCAAACCCTCCAGCAATAACGCTAAGAAAGTGGCGATTCATAGCGCGGCACATGATGTAACTTAGAATAGCACCACTGCTACCCACTAAAGCACCAGTAACGATTAATAAATCATTACTTAGCATAAATCCAGTGGCTGCTGCTGCCCAGCCTGAATAGCTATTTAGCATGGAAACGACGACGGGCATATCAGCACCACCAATTGCCATGACCATGTGAACACCAAAAGCTAAGGCAATTAGAGTCATTAAAAATAAAGAAAAAGTTCCGCCGCCTGTTTCTACACCAGATAAAAAAGCACTGCCCAACCAGATTGTTGCAATTAATAAAGCTAGATTAAGTAAGTGTCGAGCAGGTAACAAAAGAGGTTTTCCATCTATTTTTCCGCAAAGTTTAGCAAAAGCAATTATAGAGCCAGAAAAGGTGATGGCACCGATAAAAATACCAATATAAATTTCAACTTCATGGATGGTTTTTTCTACACCTATTAATTCATTTGAGTTATCAAAGAAATTAGCATAACCAACCAGTACAGCTGCCATTCCGACTAAACTGTGCATTAAAGCAACCAGTTCAGGCATTTGAGTCATTTCAACTTTTATTGCGGCTTTTGTACCAATAAATCCACCGATAGTTAGAGCAATAATTAAAACGATATATGAATTGACTGAATCACTAAAAATGGTGGCAATAATGGCAATCGCCATACCAGCCATTCCATAATAATTACCCCTGCGAGCTGTTTCTTGATCACTTAAACCACTTAAGCTTAAAATAAAAAGAATAGAAGCAGCAACATAAGACATTGTGACTAAACCTTGTGACATCATGTTTTTCTCCTATTTTCTGAACATTTCAAGCATACGACGAGTGACTAAAAAACCACCCGCAATATTGATTGATGCAATTAAAATGGCTAACCCAGAGAGTAAAGTGATAAAAAATCCAGGTGTAGATACTTGCACTACTGCACCAATAATAATAATTCCACTAATCGCATTGGTCACACTCATTAATGGAGTATGTAATGATGCAGAAACATTCCAAATCACTTGATAACCAATAAAACAAGCTAACACAAAGACAGTAAAATGAGACATAAAAGATGCAGGAGCAATAGAGCCTAAAGCGAATAATGCACTACCAATAATGACTAAAGGAAGTAATTGTTTAACAGGTTCAGGAACGATTGATTGTTTTTCTTTTATAGCAATATTTTCTACAGCAGGAGTTACTGTTTGTGGGCTAGGTGAGGCTGACAAAGTGGGCGGTGGAGGCGGCCAGGTTATTTTTCCTTCTTTAATCACAGTTGTACCGCGAATGACCTCATCATCCATATTAACATCAATATTACCATCTTCATTAGGGCATAATTCAGTGAGGAGATGTCTTAGGTTCGTTGCATATAACTGACTGGATTGGGTTGCTAATCGACTGGGTAGGTCAGTATATCCAATCAAAGTAACACCATGCTTGACGACGACTTTGTTTTTTTCTGTCAATGCGCAATTCCCCCCTTGCTCGGCAGCCAGATCAACAATGACACTGCCTGATTTCATGGTTTCTAACATGCCTTCTGTGATTAATGTAGGCGCTGGTTTTCCAGGAATTAAAGCCGTTGTGATTATAATATCGACTTCCATAGCTTGTCTGGCAAATAATGTCATTTCTGCCGCAATAAACTCTTTAGACATGGTTTTAGCATACCCACCTTCTCCCGAACCATCTTCTTTAAAATCGAGCATCAGGAATTCAGCATCCATACTTTCGATTTGTTCTTTTACTTCTGGGCGAGTGTCGAAAGCACGTACAATCGCACCCATACTCTTTGCTGTGCCAATAGCTGCTAAACCTGCAACGCCAGCTCCGATAACCAATACTTTTGCAGGAGGAACTTTTCCTGCTGCTGTGATCTGACCAGTAAAAAAACGACCAAAATGCTGAGCAGCTTCAATAACAGCTCGATAACCTGCAATATTTGCCATAGAACTTAAATCATCCAGTTTTTGTGATCTGGATATCCGAGGTACACTATCCATGGCCAATACCGTTACTTCTTTAGCAGCCAGTTTTTTCATCAAATCATCATTCTGAGCCGGCCAGATAAAACTGATTAAGTGTTTTCCTTTAGATAATAATGCCGTTTCATCAATAGCTAGTTCTGGGTGTAATTCCGGCGGGCGGACTTTCATTAAAATATCCGCATTTTTCCATAAGGTTTTTGCATTTTTTCTTATTGTACAACCAACCTCTTTGTATGCTTCGTCAGAAAAATTAGATTCCAATCCGGCACCACTTTCTATATTGATTTCGAAACCGAGTTTAATGATTTTTTCAGCGACATCCGGGGTGGTTGCGACACGTTTTTCACCGGGGTGAATTTCTTTTGGTATACCTAGTTTCATAGAGTCCTCTTTTTTATTATTGATTTAAAATTATCAGACTTACATTCTTGAGCATATGAAATAAGGCGGTAAATTACAACTTATATTTTATTGAATTAGATAGTTTTTACAAAACTAAGCTAAACTATTAGATATTTAAACCCAAACCCAAACGCATTTCTAACTGTGGATCTGGGTTAATGCTTATTATATTTTTTTAATGAAAGTATTAGTTGTTGATGATAGTAAAACTATTCGAGCTTTAGTGGCTGAATGTGCTAAAACACTTGGCCATGAAGTTTTTCATGCAGAGACAGGTGAACAAGCAATAAAGATTATTCAAGAAAACAATGTTGATCTTGTGTTAATGGATGTTGAAATGCCTGGTTTAGATGGATTTCAAACAACTTATGCAATAAGAGCTATGGAAAATATTGATTGGTTTCCAATCATTTTTATTTCTAGCAAAATAGATGATGATTCATTTGCTAAAGGAATTTTATCGGGAGGGGATGCTTATTTACAAAAACCGATCAATCTGTTACGGCTTCAACTAACCATTACAGCAATGGAACGTATTTATGTCATGCGTCAGAAGTTACATAAAGCGCAAAAAGATTTGATCATTGCCAATAATGAGTTGCAGTTATTAGCATCATTTGATGATTTAACAAATATGCCAAACCGACGTAACTTTGATGACACTTTAAAAAGACAGTTTCTTTTAGCAAAAAGAAATAAGAGTCCATTAGCTTTTATTATGTGCGATATTGATTTTTTTAAACTTTATAATGATTCTTATGGGCATCAACAGGGAGATGAATGTTTAACTGCGGTTGCAAAAGCAATAGGTTCTGCTCCTGTCCGTCCTACTGATAAGGCTTGTCGATATGGAGGGGAGGAGTTTGCTGTTATCCTTCCTGATACGAACAGAGTTGGGGGAGTATATATAGCTGAAAAATTGAGGCAGGCAGTTTTAGACTTAGCTATTGAGCATAATGAATCAAAAATAGGGTCTTGTGTGACATTGAGTTTAGGATTAGCAGTCTATACAGGTCAATTTAAGACGAAGGAGGAACTTCTTAAAGCAGCGGATGATGCGTTATATAGAGCTAAAGGAAATGGTCGAAACCGAGTGGAGAGCTATTAATATTTTATCAAACTAAATATTGAAAGAATACAAGATGTATTTGGCAAAAGATTTTATAGAAACATCTGAAGGATTAGTTTTTGCAGTTGTGGAAAGTGGGGAGGAAAATGGGAAAGTACTCTGTTTCCTTAGATATATTCGAAACAATGAAAATTGGGAAAAGCTTAATACAGAACAAGCAAATCAACATCTTTTAAAGCATTATCCTGAATATCTATATTACTCCCAAGCTAAGCAAGCCTATTGTCATGCTGTAGCCTTAGCGAAGGTAAATAAGCACCATGATCCAAGAAAAAGGTTAAAAAAAATTTTGACAAATTCAGTAACTAATGATGTTGTTGAATCTGATCTAGTGAATTTATGTCATTTGTATAAAAAATATGGGCTTGATCTGAAAGAGCTAGGTGTTACTGGTTCGATTCTTATTGGGGCACAGAAACAAAGTTCTGATATTGATCTAGTGTTCTACTCTAGAAAGACATTTAACCATGGCAGAGACATCACTAAGAAATTAATTCAACAAGGAGATTGTTTTGAATTAAATGAGGCGCAATGGATAGAGTCCTTTGACCGACGTTCTTGTGAATTAAGTTATGAAGAATATATCTGGCACGAAAACCGTAAGTTTAATAAAGCAATTGTTAATCAACGAAAAATAGATTTCAGCTTTATTTCAAAAAAAATTCAAAAGCAAATAATAAACTATAAAAAAATAGAAAAAGTGCTATTGCAAGTTCAAATAATTGATGACACTTTTGCTTTTGATTATCCGGCTGAGTTTTATATTCAGCACCCGCAAATTAACTCTATCGTTAGTTACACTGCAACTTATACAGGGCAGGCTAAAATTGGTGAGTGGGTGGAAGTGGCTGGAATGTTAGAGCAAGATGATAAAAATGTAAAACGTATTGTAGTTGGCTCCAGTCGCGAAGCAAAAGGGGAATATGTTAAAGTTATTGCCAATCAGCATCTGAAGTTTCCCAGTTTTTCAGCAGTTAT
The DNA here is from genome assembly GCA_964535875.1 of uncultured Methylomarinum sp. Taxonomy (GTDB): domain Bacteria; phylum Pseudomonadota; class Gammaproteobacteria; order Methylococcales; family Methylomonadaceae; genus QPIN01. The sequence goes on along the minus strand of CAZHUE010000047.1, from coordinate 9,679 downwards.
TTTTGATATGGATGGATTAGTACTTGATACAGAAATGACTTATTTTATTGCCTGGAAGAAAGCGGCAAACATAATGGGTGTAAGCTTTAGTGACGAATTTTGTTCATCACTCTCTGGTTTGTACTATCAAGACATGGAAAAAAAATTAATAAAATATTATGGAGCTGGTTTTGATTTAAAACAATTTGCTAAGCTCAGTGGTGATTTTTGGCGCAGTTATGTAAATCAAAAGGGTATTCCTATAAAAAAAGGGTTTTTTAATTTACTAAACCAGCTTAAAGCCAATAATATTTCATTTTGTTTAGCAACGAATAGTGGAAAAAAAAATGCGCTTGAATGTCTAGCATTAGCTAATCTTACTCATGTTTTTTCTACTGTGATAACACGAGATCATGTTAAGCACGGAAAACCTGAACCAGATATTTTTATTGAAGCAGCAAAAGTATTGGAACAACCTATCAACCAATGTTTAGTGTTAGAGGATTCTAAGACGGGAATTCAAGCGGCAAAAAATGCTGGTGCTCCCTCTGTTTTTATTCCCTCAGTCTTTCCTGTTAAAAAAACTATTGTTAATTTAGCTGATGTTTTCTTGACGGACCTAGGTCAATTAGCACAAATTATTAATAGAGGTGCCCTTTAATTATTCTGTATAATTTATCGCATTTATCAATACAAATAGTATTTATTTTGAAAGTGTCAGATAGAAAAATTTCTGTTATTGCTCCGGCCAGGTTGCATATGGGGTTTATAGATTTAAGTGGTTCCTTAGGGCGTCATTTTGGGAGTGTTGGTGTTGCTCTGGATGATATAGCCACACAGCTTTCTATTGTGTGTTCTGAAGAATTAATTGTTACAGGCCGGTCTGCAGGAAGAGCTAAAAAATGTACACAGGCTTTGTGTCAAGAGTTGAAAGTTTCAGATCAATTAAAAATAGAGATAGAAACGGCTATTCCTGAACATGTTGGACTAGGTTCTGGCACACAAATGTCATTGGCGATAGGGTCTGCTTTAAATGCTTTTTATGAATTGGGACTGAGTATTAGAGACATTGCTCAACTAACTGATAGAGGGATGCGATCAGGAATTGGCATTGGCGTATTTGAACAAGGTGGTTTAGTCGTTGATGGCGGAAGGGGAGAGTTTACAGAAACGCCTCCTGTGATTTCACATATGGATATTCCAGAGCACTGGCGTTTTATTTTGGTTTTTGATCAAAGGGGACAGGGTTTTCATGGTGATCAGGAAATAAATGCTTTTAAAGAATTGCCTGCTTTTCCTGCTGAAGAAGCGGCAAGGTTATGTTATCTATTGATGATGCAAGGACTTCCTGCTGTAGCTGAGCGGGATATTATTAGATTTGGTGATGTAATAACTCAATTGCAAGAGTCAGTAGGAAAGCATTTTTCAGCCGTGCAAGGTAGTATTTTTACCAGTTCTGACGTTGCAGAAGTATTGAAGTGGCTGGAAAAACAAGGTGCCGTAGCTATCGGTCAAACATCATGGGGACCAACAGGTTTTTGTGCCGTAGATAATTCACAACAAGCTGATTTGTTGGTGTTAAAAATGCAACATAAATTTTCCCATTTTAAACATTTAAGTTTTGTTGCTACTTGCGCTCGAAATAGTGGTGGAGATGTTTTTATAAAATAGAGGCACCTTTAGGACGGAGGATTTAATAACTTCCGAACTTTTACTTGTCTTATGATTCCACAGAGGTATCACTAAACAACTACCCGCTAAAAGAAGGGTAGGTTTTAGAGAGCTTGGCGACTGAAAGTCGGGATACAGGGCAAATACCACTTTTTTTAATGGAACTATGCCGGATTAAATGGGTGTTTTATAATTATGGTTTTACACTCGCCAATTTATTAAAAGATGAACAGCACAAAAATATTTTCACCTGCTTTAGGTTTAGGCAGCCCATGGAAAATCGAAGGCGTAGAAATGAAGATAACCGAAAATTCAATCAAAGAACTACATCTCCATATTTGATACACCAAAGGCAATCAATTTAAAGATAAAGAGGGAGTCGCTTGTTCTGTTTACGATACTAAAGACAAGGTGATGACTCACTTCTAATGCCCTTTTGCTCAATTATGTCCTCTTTTCTAAAATTACAAGTGGACATTTTAACTTCGATGAATCCGGATATTTGCATATTCTTACCCGTACACTATTCATCCACTCACGCTACACCTCTTACTGTACTTCTTTCTTTTAGAATAAAAGATGCAACAACACTAAGTATTAATGATTTTAAGGTAGATAAATTTGTTATTTCTTAGAATAATACAGATTTACCCGTATTAATAATTATCAAATGGATACGCAAACAAAACATATTTCTCGATTAGATAACTTGACCTTTGATAATCGGTTCATCAAAGAATTACCCGCAGATTTAGAAACGGATAATTACCGCAGAAAAGTCATAAAATCTTGCTATTCATTTGTCTCCCCTACTCAGGTTACTAAACCTACTTTGGTTGCTTATTCGAAAGAAATGGCTCAAAATTTGGGGCTTTCTGGTAAAGATTGCCAGTCAGAACAATTTGCCAGCGTGTTTGTTGGTAATGAATTGTTATCAGGGATGAAACCTTATGCAATGTGTTACGGCGGTCATCAATTTGGCAATTGGGCGGGGCAGCTTGGAGATGGACGAGCGATTAATTTAGGTGAAATAGTTAATAAAAAAAAACAGCGTTGGGCATTACAGCTTAAAGGGGCTGGTGCAACGCCATACTCTCGTAATGCCGATGGATTGGCTGTTTTACGTTCTTCAGTTCGTGAATTTTTATGTAGTGAAGCGATGTATCATTTAGGTATTCCAACCACGAGAGCGTTGAGTCTGATGTTGACAGGCGAAGAAGTGGTACGTGATATGTTTTATAATGGTAATCCGCAAGCAGAACGCGGCGCGGTGGTTTGCCGAGTTGCTCCTTCTTTTATCCGTTTTGGTAGTTTTCAGATTTTCACTTCGAGAGGTGAGATTGATGTCTTGCGCCAGTTTGTTGATTTTACTATTCGTACTGATTTCTCCCATCTTGTCATAAATGGTTTAAAACCAAATAAAGAAATTTATATTGAATGGTTTACAGAAATTTGCAGAACAACCGCTGAAATGATAGTACATTGGCAACGTGTGGGGTTTGTTCATGGAGTGATGAATACAGATAATATGTCTATCTTGGGGTTGACCATTGATTATGGTCCTTATGGTTGGCTTGATGATTATGATCCTGATTGGACACCTAATACCACTGATTCAGCCGAGCGGCGATATAGATATAGTCAACAGCCAGAAATTGCACTTTGGAATCTGCTGCAATTAGCCAATGCTATATACCCTCTCGTTGAAGAAGAAGAGCCTTTCCAAAAAGCATTGACTATTTATAATCAGTGCTTTAATCAAGGATGGCAATCTATGATGGCTCAAAAACTTGGATTTAAAAGATTTATAGAAGAAACAGATCAGGAATTATGTAAAGAATTGTTGATCTTATTACCAGAAGTCGAAATTGATATGACTATTTTTTACCGAAAGTTAGCTGATATTAATATCAATAATAATGAACTAACAGATAAGCAATTGATTAAACCTTTATTAGATGCTTGGTATCGATTAGAGGCGGTGAATGATGATTATCAATCACGCTTTGCAAACTGGTTACGAAAATATGCTGAACGTTTAAAAATTGACGGGGCAGACCAGGAAGAAAAAAAACAACGAATGAATACTGTTAACCCCAAGTATGTATTAAGGAATTATTTATCACAACTTGCTATTGATAAAGCTGACAAAGGAGACTTTTCTATGGTGAATGAGCTATTGGAGGTGATGCGTCGTCCTTATGATGAGCAGCCAGAAAAAGAAGAGTATGCAAAAAAGAGACCGGATTGGGCGCGAAACAAACCGGGGTGTTCTCAGTTGTCGTGCAGCTCATAATGGTAAAGCAATATTAATCTTAGGATTATTTTAAGGTTTTTATCCTCTGAAAATTAAGTGATAATTAAGAAGTCGTAATCAGAAATAAAGGAGTTTTCCATGTTAGAAAAAAATCAAATAGCACCAGCATTTAGTTCTAAAAATCAAAACAATAAAGTAGTTGAATTATCTTCTTTTAAAGGGAAGAACCATGTGGTTTTATATTTTTATCCCAAAGATGATACGCCAGGGTGTACCATTGAAGCTAATGATTTCACTGCTCTGGCAAGTGAATTTTCTGCACAGGATGCAGTAGTTATAGGCGTAAGCAAAGATTCTTGTTCTAGTCACACAGACTTTATTGATAAATATGGTTTAAAGCTAGATTTGTTGGCTGATGAGAGTGGTGAGTTGTGTGAAAGTTATGGCGTCTGGCAGGAAAAAGAAAAGAATGGGGTGAAAAAAATGGCCATTCTTCGATCTACATTTATTATCAACAAAGAAGGCGTCTTAACCGAAGTATTATATGGTGTTTCACATGAAGGTCATGCTCAGGCCATGTTAGAGAGTGTGAAAAACTTATAATTTATACCTTTCTTGTGGGATGTTTACCGTAAATATAGTAGTAATTTGTTTTAGTATTATACGTCTTAAATGTTTATTGATTGAAATTATGGAGTCAGTATGAACGATAAAGAACGAGTTGCCAAACATGCGGCCAGTTTAGTTAAAGATGGTATGGTCGTTGGTTTAGGAACTGGATCAACAGCAGATTATTTTATCTCCGAGCTTGCTCGAAGAAGAACTGAAGATGGATTACAAGTCACTACTGTTTCAAGTTCAATAGTCAGCATGGTAAAAGCACAGGAATTAGCCTTACCGGTAATGGCTATTGAGCATTTGACTCGACTGGATTTATACGTTGATGGAGCTGATGAAGTTACCCGCAATAATATCTTGCTGAAAGGACAAGGTGCAGATTTAGTCAGAGAAAAGTTATTAGCCAGAGCTAGCGAACAATTTATTGTTTTAGTTGATCAAAGCAAAATGGTTAATCATATTGGTGAAAAATTCCCTATTCCTATTGAAGTGATGCCTTTTGCTTGGCAATTAGTTAAACAAAACCTTGAACAAATTGGTGGGGAAGGAAGGCTTCGCCCAAATAGTAATGGGAGTGGTTTGGCTGTTACATCTCATGGTAGCTTGGTACTTGATTTTAAGTTTGAGCCAAAACTGGATAGCTCTCAGATAGATTCATTATTGAATGCCACGCCAGGAGTAGTAGAGCATGGTATCTTTTATAAATTGGCAGATGTTGTTTTACTGGCTAAAGATAATGAAGTGCAAGAAATATCTAGTCACCATTAAACTTTTGTTTTAAAACGACAAGCACAGCCCTGCTTTGCCATACATTCGGTTTGCTCTACTGGATTATCCAATAAAGTGCCTATGAGGGCTCGATCAAATTCACATAGTTCTATATGTTCTTGAGCAAGATCATGAAAAACACAGTTAATAGCGCTAATTGTTGCGCTATTGTCTGTTTTTTCAATATTCACCTGATAGCCCAGATTCTGCATAATCGTTGTTAAAGTTTCAGCTTTTTGCTCAGCATTTTTATTAGTAAATTGAGGTGCTAAAGAATGGGCAATTTTAGACCCTAAGCGTTTCATAAAGCCGGAAAAGGCATCAGTCCCCATCTCCTCTTTAAGTTCAGTTAATACCAAGTTACAAAACCAGGAATACTGTTTACTAAAGTGATTAGTCCCTTGTTCGGTTAAAATATAACAGCGAGCAGGCCTACCTTTAGTGGTATTTAAGTGTGCCACTTTTATTAACTGGTTTTTTTCCAATACAATCATGTGTTGTTTGACAGCATTACGTGAAATCGCCACTTGCTCAGCTATTTTATCAATACTCAATCCTGTTTTAGTGGCAAGTAATAAAGCCAGAATTTGTTCTTGTCGCGATAGTGTTTGTTGTTCCATGATGTTTGTTTATGGCCTTGCCAGTGCAAAAAATTTGGTAAGTATTAAGCTCTTCATTAGATAATTTGGAAACAGTGAGCGGTATGTTTTTATTAAAATGGAAATGACTTTATGCCGTACCATTATTATCTTTTGTAATATTTATATTGCATAAGTTTCAGAACAATTTTATACTTATTGTGCATTTTTGCATATCTTTTAATAAACTTTTAGTAGGTAAATTTTATGAGTGATTCTTTATTTGATCAAATAGGTGGCGAAGCAGCGGTTGATGCAGCGGTTGATATTTTTTATCGTAAAGTGTTAGCAGACCATTCAATTAACCGTTTTTTTGATAACACTGATATGGAGCAACAAGCAGCTAAACAAAAAGCTTTTTTAACAATGGCTTTTGGTGGGCCAAATAACTATACAGGCACAGATATGCGTCAAGCACATGCTAAATTTGTAAAAATGGGCTTAGATGATGGTCATTTTGATGCGGTAGCAGGCCATCTAGTAGATACATTGAAAGAATTGGATGTACCCAAGAAATTGATTGATCAGGTAGGCGTTATTGCAGAAAGCACACGAAATGATGTGCTAGGCCGCTAATAACTAGGAAGGTATGATGACGGAATATTCAATTCAGCTGGATGAGCAGCTGATTATATGTCAATCAAATGAGTCATTACTTGATGCTCTATTGCGTGAAAAGGTTGAAATGAGTCATGGTTGTCATCAAGGTGCTTGTCAAAGTTGCATGATGAGAAGTCTGGACTTCCCTCCCCCCATTGAGGCACAGCATGGTCTAACAGCAAAGCTAAAAGAGCAAAATTATTTTTTATCTTGTCTTTGTCATCCCCAAAAAGCGATGCGTATTGGCTATCGACATCATACCGACTTTGTTACATCCGGGACAGTAAGTATTAAGCAAAATCTTAATGCTGAAACTATATTGTTAATCCTTGATATTGAAGATCCATTTGAATATTACGCCGGACAATTTGTTAATTTACAACGAGAAGATGGATTGGTGCGAAGCTATTCTATAGCTAATAATAGTATTCATAGAAAACAACTTAGTTTTCATATTCGTCGCTTGGCGGGTGGTCGGTTCAGTGAGTGGGCACATGAAGAATTAGAGATAGGTGATCGTCTAGCCGTTTCAGAACCACAAGGGTTGTGTTATTACCAAGCAGATAAACCTGAACAACCGTTATTATTGATTGGCACTGGAAGCGGACTTGCACCTTTAGCAGGTATTATCAGTGAAGCCTTGCATCAAGGTCATCAAGGAGATATCCATCTCTATCATGGCAGTCGTGATATAAATGGATTATATTGGGTAGAAGAAATGCTACGGTTAACTAAAGCACATGAAAATTTTCACTATACTCCCTGTGTTTCCCAAGGTGAATCTGCTGCCCCTATGTTTTCAGGCCGTGCAAATGATTTAGCATTTAATACCTTGTCAGATCTTAAAGGTTGGCGAGTATTTTTATGTGGACACCCAAGTATGGTAAATAATAGCAAGCGTCAAGCCTATTTGAATGGTGCTTCTTTAGCTGATATTTATGCCGATGCATTTCATGTTGCTTCAGAATCATTAGATTAATTACAACATTCCGAGCTGTTTAATGTTCTTTCCCAGTCTAAAAAACAGGTCAGGAAAATACTGTCTTTACTCCGCCCAGCTTTGTCAGGTAATAGAATCTATGGGGGAATCAGTTAGATGTTGAGTTTTTTGTGGTCAATAAAGACGCTCTCACGCTTCAAATCACTTCTGCAGCCTCCTTACCCCTTTTCTCATTAACACGCATTAACAGAAAAAAACCTATAACAAAAAATAATAACGTTGATATCAAAGCCTGTCGATGATTTCCCTGGGACAAATAGTTAACCAAGCCATAACTTAAAGGACCAACAATCGCCGACAAACGATTGACCAGCCCCCATAACCCAAGAAACTCACCTGATCTTTTTGCTGGTGTAAACTTACTCACCAGTGCCCGCCCAACAGCCTGACTGGAACCCATCGCGACACCGATAAGATTCCCTGCAATCCACATATGCAGCGGTAAAGTAGCCACAACTGCAGTTAATACGGCAACAACCCACAAAACCAGCGTTATTGACAGTGTCAATACAGAGCCTATTCTATCCTGCAAATGACCACAAATGAATGCACCTATTGCCGCCGTAACATTAACCACCATAATCAAAATAATCAGCTTTTGTTGGCCAAACCCCATCACCTCCTGAGCATAGATGGCCGCTAAAACAACAACAGTGCTAACACCTGACTGATATACTGCCAAGGTCAGTAAAAAACGAAATAAATCCTGGAAATGCATAGCCTGCATAAAGGTATTTCGCAATCGGTTAAAACTGATACGGAAAAAAGAAACATTATCTTCTTTAGGCTGTGCTGTTGCACGTTCATGTAGCCATATAAAAGTTGGACTTACAGTTAAGGCAAATATTACAGCAGTGATAAGCAAAGTTACCGGAATAATGTCGGTATCAACCCTACCTTTCTCTTGCCCCCACTGAATAAACCATAGACAACACCCCAGCGTCAGCAAGCCGCCAAGATAACCTATACTCCAGCCATAACCAGACATGCGCCCCATATTCTTTTTAGGAACAAGCTCTGGTAAAAAAGCAGCAATCAAGTTTTCGCCAAGCGCAAACATTATTGTGGAACAGGTCACTAATACCATCGCCAACAACACGTCACCTGGTTCAACTAACGACAATAAAGCCGTTGCTACTATGCACCCTACACTGGAAATCAGCAAAAATGATTTTTTACTCGCTTGAAAATCAGCTATCGCTCCAATCACCGGCCCGAAAATCATTACCGCAAAGTTAGCGAATCCGATGGCCAAAGTCCATAACAATGTTGGCATACCAAGAGAAATGTTCTGAGTGTCCGCCGCTATCACACTAACAAAATAGGTGCTAAAAATCGTAGTCAACACTACGGTAGTGTATCCAGAATTGGCAAAATCAAACAGTGCCCATGCAAGCAATTCCTTTCGATCTGCTGGTGGATATTTTTTTTGTTGATTTCTAGAAGATATATGCATTGAATCTAAAATCCTTACTCTGTTCTTTACTTTCCTAGTTTTTATAATTTCAAAGGTCAAACAGGGTCAAATCCTGAAATAAAACTGGAAGAGGAAAGAAGCATACAAGAACAACAAAATATTCGTAACTCAGGATCTGACCCCATTCTGCATTCTGTTGTGCATTTTTTAATTTTAACTGAGTCTGCCCCCGTTTTCTGTTTTCTTTTGTTGCCTTCAATAATAGCCCAAGTAACGTTAGACACACTAAAATGAAAAAAGTATATGAACCTTTCTTTTATTAAGAACCTGTTCAAGATCTATCATTAGGAATATTATATAACTTTTTAAAAAATGGAAAGTAAAAGATACCCAAGCGATTATAATAGCCCAACAAAATCAGACAATAAAATCAAGACATTTTATTCCAATTTAGTTAATATTTTTAAAAAAATGGAGTACAAATTATGAGTAGAAAAAGAACAAACTACAGTGCTGGCTTTAAAAGCAAGCGGGTATTAGAAGTACTGAATAATGAAAAGACCTTGGTAGAAATAGCCAGTGCCAATAATATGACCCCAAAGAATCTACAAAACTGGAAAAAGATCTTCCTAGAGAATGCTGAGATAGCCATGGAGCCTTCAAAGGCAGTTAAAGAAGGGTGTGGCTTAAATATAATGTTATTACTGAAATTTAGCGTATAATTATCAGCA
>CAZHUE010000046.1:0-15868 GCA_964535875.1 uncultured Methylomarinum sp. | reverse complement strand
GCTTACGCCACTACCCCCTCAAGATAGCGTGTCTACCAATTCCACCACATCGGCATATCAAAAAATCATTTATTTTTTTCTGCTTCATCAAGCTTTTCTGAACCAATAGTCTTGCTATTCTCAATCACAGTTTCGGCAGTATTTTCAACTGAATCAACTCCGTCTTTAACTGTTCCCCCAACATTAGAAATTCCTTCTTTTGCATTATCAATCGCAGTTTCAGCTTTATTTTCTACTGAATCAATTGCAGTATTAACACCTTTTGCAGCTTTATCTACTGAATTAGATATTCCTTCTGGCACAATAGACGTTGTAGGAACATCGCCATCATTCTTCATCGGAATTGCTTTTATAGGGGCATTACTATCATTATCTTTAATAGAGGGAAGATCGGTAAATACTTCTTCAGTATCAGGAGTGTCCATTAGATCTGTCGATCCATCTCCCTGATATCCACTTAATACAGCCAATCCTAAGCTTGTTGAAAAAAACAAAGCGGCTAAAATCGCTGTTGTTCTAGACAAAAATGACGAAGCACCCTGCGCTCCAAAAACAGAACCTGATGAAGCACTACCAAATGCAGCTCCAGCATCAGCACCTTTACCATGTTGCAAAAGAATTAGGCCTATTACACCTAAGCCTAGAAGAACATGAACAATTATGATTGCTTGATACATATCTATTACTAAATTAAATCGCTTGATAAATCGCTAAAAAAGACGCCGCATCTAATGAAGCACCACCAATTAATCCACCATCTATATCAGGCTTAGCAAAAATTGCCTTTGCATTACCAGGCTTTACACTACCACCATATAAAATTTGGACTTTATCCGCTACTGTCTGACTTTTAGCTGCTATTTGTTCACGAATATATTTATGAACTTCTTGAGCTTGATCATCAGTTGCTGTTTTTCCTGTTCCAATTGCCCATACAGGCTCATATGCAATCACTGAATCTGCAATCACATCAATACCTGCCATATCAATAACAGCGTTCAGCTGTCTATCAATAACTGCAAATGTTTTATCGCCTTCACGTTCTTCTAATGTTTCACCAACACAAAGCACTGGAATAAGACCTTGTTTTTGTGCCTGACAAAAACGTGTAGCTACTGACTCATCAGTATCACCATAGTAAGAACGTCTTTCTGAATGCCCAACTAAAGCATAGGTACAGCCACACTCTTTAAGCATTGCCCCTGAAATCTCACCCGTATAAGCACCTGATTCCTGATCGGCAATATTTTGACCACCCAATGCTAATGGAGTATTTTTTATTGCGTCTTGTACATCAGATAAATAAACATAAGGGACACAAACGGCTATTCCCTGATCCCCGTCTTTTAATCCTGCAGCAATTGCATTTGCTAATGCCAGACCATCTGAACGTGAACCGTTCATTTTCCAATTACCCATTACTAGAGATTGACGCATTACATAACTCCAAGAAAAACTAAACAGTCTATGATATAAGGTAAGAGCAATAAGTTCAAGCTTAGATTGCTTTCTTCACCACTTCAGCTAACTCATTGGCATATTTATGCACATCACTTTCGTTTTCACCTTCAACCATAACTCGAATCAACGGCTCCGTACCTGAGGACCTTAATAGCACACGGCCTTTTTCACCCATTTTTTTCTCTACCGCTTTAACTGCTGCTGTAACTTCATCAACTTCATCAATATTAACTTTTTTATTAATTCTTACGTTAAGTAATACCTGAGGATATTTTTGCATCCCTAACTTGAGTTCATGAAGGCTTTTCCCCGTCTGTTGTACTTCTGTTAAAACTTGTAAAGCTGCAACGGTTGCATCTCCTGTTGTAGTCTTATCTAAACAAATAATATGGCCAGAGCTCTCACCACCTATAATTGCTTTGTTTTTCTTAAGTAACTCCATAACATACCTGTCCCCTACATTTGCCCTGAGTAAATTAATTCCTAATTTTTTAAGCGCATGTTCCATACCAAGGTTTGACATTAATGTTCCAACCACATCACCTTTTAACTTTCCGATTTTCTGATTTGACTTGGCTATAATATAAATTAATTCGTCGCCATCAACAATTTCACCTTTATGATCAACCATAATTAGTCGATCTCCATCGCCATCAATGGCTATACCTAAATCAGCACGAAACTCAATTACTTTTTCAGCTAAAAACTTTGGTTTTGTTGCACCACATTTTTCATTAATATTGAGTCCATTGGGCTCCACTCCAACAGGAATAACATCTGCGCCTATTTCAGAAAAAACACAAGGAGCTACGTGATAGGTAGCACCGTGTGCGCAATCAACAACGATCCTTAAACCTTTAAAATCTAAAGTATTAGGAATTGTAGACTTACAAAATTCAATATATCTACCGCCCGCATCTTTTAAACGACTAGCTTTTCCCAATTTTGCCGATTCTACGGTAGCCATTGGTGAGTCAATATAGCGCTCTATTTTATGTTCTAGTTCATCTGGTAATTTTGTTCCTTCAGTCGAAAAAAACTTTATACCATTATCATAATAGGGATTATGAGATGCACTTATGACAATGCCAGCCTTAGCTCTCAATGTTCTTGTCAAATAGGCTATAGCAGGTGTTGGCATAGGCCCTAATAATTTAGTATCAACACCAGCTGCTGACAAACCCGCTTCTAAAGCTGATTCGAACATATAACCTGAAATTCTCGTATCTTTACCAACCAGGACAAAACCCTGCCCCTCTTCAGCAAATACTCGGCCTGTTGCCCAACCTAGTTTTAACATAAAATCTGGTGTAATTGGATACTTACCTACTTCACCTCTAATTCCATCCGTACCAAAATATTTTTTTTTCATTTTTTTACCTAGTGCTGTGCATAAAAATTAATTTTTTTCAAAAAAAAAGGAGAGGCAAAACACCTCTCCTTATAATTTTAGTTCGATATTTTAATTTTGCTCTGCTGTTCCGCCTATTGATGGCCCATCTTTTTTATCATTCACTTTGTCATCCTTATCATCAGCCTTAAGACCATCATTGGATGGAGGAGGCACATCGTCCCAGCCTTGCGGTTCTCTAACAGGCTTCCTGTCCATTAAATCTCCAATCTGATACTTATCAATAGTCTCATATTTCATCAAAGCGTCAGACATTGTATGCAAAATATCTTTATTATCCTTAAGAATCTGTTCTGCACGCTTATAATTTTGATCAATAATTTTTCTTATTTCTTCATTAATCGTCACAGCTGTTCCTTCAGCAATTGATTTATTTTGTGTTACTGAATGTCCAAGAAATACTTCTCCGTCTTCTTCACCATAGGCTAAAGGACCTAATCGACGAGACAGCCCCCATTTAGTAACCATGTTTCTAGCTAGCTCAGTTGCCCTTTCAATATCATTTGATGCTCCCGTAGAAACCTGCTCCCAGCCAAAGATTTGTTCCTCAGCAATTCGTCCACCATACAAGCTGGAAATCATGCTATCTAATTTCTGTTTACTGGCACTATATTGATCTTTTTCAGGCAAAAACATTGTCACACCCAAAGCACGTCCTCTCGGCATAATGCTCACTTTATAGACAGGATCATGTTCTGGAACCAACTTACCCACAATGGCATGGCCTGCTTCGTGATAAGCTGTCATTTTTTTCTCTTTTTCATCCATGACCATGGAGTGTTTTTCAACGCCCATAATCAATTTATCTTTAGCCTTCTCCAAGTCTGCCATACTAACTACACGCTTATTTTCACGAGCAGCAAATAAAGCGGCTTCATTAATCAAGTTAGCTAAATCAGCACCTGAGAATCCTGGCGTTCCTTGTGCAATATACTTAACAATAACATCATCAGCAGCCGGAACTTTCTTCATATGTACATTAAGAATTTGCTCTCTACCTCTTATATCTGGTAAGCCTACATTAACTTGTCTATCAAAACGACCTGGACGCAATAATGCAGTATCTAAAACATCAGCACGGTTTGTTGCAGCAATAACAATAATACCTTCATGCCCTTCAAAACCGTCCATTTCAACCAAGAGTTGATTTAATGTTTGCTCTCTTTCATCATTACCACCGCCTAAACCAGCACCACGAGAACGACCTACAGCATCAATCTCATCTATAAAAATAATACAAGGCGCATGTTTTTTTGCTTGTTCAAACATGTCACGAACACGTGATGCACCAACACCAACAAACATTTCTACAAAATCTGAACCAGAAATAGTAAAGAAAGGAACTTTAGCTTCACCAGCAATTGCTCGCGCCAATAAAGTTTTACCTGTTCCTGGAGGACCAACCATTAAAGCTCCACGGGGAACTTTTCCTCCTAACTTTTGGTATTTAGCAGGGTCTTTAAGAAAATCAACCATTTCTTCTACTTCTTCTTTTGCCTCATCACAACCGGCAACATCAGCAAAAGTCACTTTATTTTGGTCTTGCTCAAGCATTCGAGCTTTACTTTTACCGAAGCCCATCGCACCGCCACGCCCACCACCGGCTCCACCTTGCATTTGACGCATAAAAAACACCCAAACAGCAATTAGTAGCAGAATCGGGCCAAATGACATCAGCAGAGTCATTAACATTGATGGTTCTTCTGGTGGCTGAGCTTTAACCTCAACGCCATTGGCTAATAAATCGTCAATTAAATGCAAGTCATTTGGCGCATAAGTTCTAAACTTTTCACCCGTTTGCATTTTTCCTTTTATGTTGTTCTCATCTATAACAACCTGCTGAACTTGACCCGCCTTTACGGAATCAAGAAACTGAGAATAAGACAATGAATTATCGACACGATTAGATCGCGTACCAAAATTATTAAAGACCGACATTAACACCACGGCAATGACAACCCACAAAATTATATTTTTAACCATATCGTTCAAGCTATACGCTCCAAGACCAGAATGGCCCATATTTTAAAAAAACCATGAAATTATACCAAACTTTTAGGCTGAAATTTTATAACTGCTTAAAAAACTAATTTTAATTTATTAAGCATTTAAATCAATACAAACGTACACCCGTTAGACCTAATCTTAATAATAAAGCCTATTTTGCATAATTATATTGTTAGCTTTCGCTATTATATAGATTATATAGCCAAATCTTGTTATTTAAACCCTTTAGCTAAAATATATACTTCTTTACTTCTTGCCCTTGAAGCATTTGGCTTTCTAATCACTACCTTAGAAAAGTATTTTTCAACTTCTCTTTTATATTCATCAAACCCAACGCCTTGGAACATTTTTATCAAAAGCGCCCCCCCTTTTGATAAAACAGTTTGCGCTGTATCTAATGCTAATTCGGCCAAATAAATTGACCTAGGCTGATCCATCCCTTTATTTCCACTTATATTAGGTGCCATGTCAGACATAACCAGATCAACAGGTGCACCGTTTAATACCCGATAAAGTTCATCAAGCACCTCATTTTCCCTGAAATCTCCTCGAATAAAATCCACACCATTAATAGGGTCAATCTCTAATAAATCCAGAGCTATCACTTTATTTTTTTTTCCTACAATTTTTCGGGCATAGTCAGACCATCCACCTGGTGCAGCACCTAAATCAATCACATTCATTCCTGGCCTAATGATCTTATCCTTTTGCTGAATTTCAATTAATTTAAAAGTAGATCGGGAACGATAGCCCATTGCCTTAGCTTTTTTTACATATTCATCATCAAAATGCTCTTGCATCCACTGATTACTGCTTTTGCTACGCGCCATAGTATTTGTAGTGTAGAATTAGATAATTTTATTAAGGAAACAAACGTGACTCCAGCCAAAATCAAACAACTAAAGACTCGAGCTCATTTGTTAAAACCCGTTGTCATAATAGGGCAACCGGGTCTAACAAACTCAGTATTAGAAGAAATCGAAATAACCTTAAACACACATGAACTGATAAAAATAAAAATCCGTGCCGAAAAAGAAGGTCGAAAACAAATTTCAGATCAAATCATTAATGCCAGCCAATCTGAACTTATCCAGTCAATTGGACAAGTTATAGTTATTTATAGAAAAAAATCTGAAAAATAAAAATACAGGTGAAAGTTATAACAAGTTCACCTGTTTTTAATTTAAATATATTCAATTGAAATAATCTCGTATTCTTTATCGCCACCAGGTGTTTTAACAGTAACTACATCTTCAACTTTCTTACCTATTAATGCCCTTGCTATGGGAGAATTTATTGATATTCTCCCTTCCTTAATATCTGCTTCATCGACACCAACAATCTGATAAGTTACCATTTCTTCAGAAGAAATATCTTCAATTTTTACTGTGGCACCAAAAATGACCTTTTCACCCGCATCTATTGTAGTCACATCAATTATTTGCGCATTAGATAGTTTACCTTCAATATCTGCAATACGCCCTTCGGTAAAACTTTGTTGCTCTTTTGCTGCATGATACTCTGCGTTTTCTTTTAAATCACCATGAGCTCTGGCTTCTGAAATTGCCGCGACAATTCTTGGCCTGACTACATTTTTTAATTCTTTTAATTCCTCACGTAATTTATCTGCGCCAACTACTGTAAGAGGTACTTTATCTACCATTTGAATCTCCAAACTTTTTAGTCCATTTCTCTATGGACAAATAAACAATAAAGGCTGACAAAAAAGCCAGCCTTTTTCATAATTTTAGTAATAGAACCAACCATGCCTATCCGGTTGTTGCACAACAAAAGTTCACGATGCATTAAAATCCCACCGAATGACCATGAATTGGCAAATTTAGGGAGATATTTCCAAATGAAAGGCCATTCTTAGTCTAATAGCATGAACATAGCCTATTTAGTGTCGTATTGTGCAACAACCGGATAGGCATGGAACCAACTAAGGCAACTCGATAACTTAGCTCAAACTATCATGCAAATCTTGCAAACAATTAACATCTCCTGCATCCAACTCACCTAATGCATAACATGCTGCTTTTGCACCTGCCATTGTCGTGTAATAAGTCACATGATGCTGTAATGCTTCTCGACGCATAGTAAATGAATCATTGATTGCTTTAACACCATCAGTTGTATTTACAATCAGTTGAATTTGGTCATTTTTAATCATATCAACCGTATTTGGGCGACCTTCATTTACTTTATGAACAATTTCACAAGCAATCCCTGCTTCTTTAAGTACTGCTGCCGTCCCTTTAGTAGCAACAATCTCGTAACTTTTATCTATCAGCATTTTAGCAATTTCAGGTGCTTTTTTTCTATCCGCTTCTCGCACACTAATTAACACTTTACCGGTATGACTTAAATCTACACCAGCAGCACGCTGCGCTTTTGCAAAAGCTTCTCCAAAAGTTTTACCTACCCCCATGACTTCACCAGTAGATTTCATCTCTGGGCCTAACAAAGGGTCAACCCCAGGAAACTTAATAAAAGGAAAAACAGCTTCTTTAACCGAATAATATCCAGGTATACGCTCTTTTGTATACCCCTGATCTTTTAAAGAAATACCCGCCATACACAAAGCAGCAATTTTAGCTAAAGGATACCCTGTCGCTTTTGAAACAAAGGGAGCGGTTCTTGATGCTCTTGGATTAACTTCCAGAACATAAATAGTTTCACCTTGAATAGCAAACTGAGTATTCATTAACCCTCTTACCCCTAGAGCTTCAGCCATTTTTTCGACTTGTTCTCTAAGTTGGTCTTGAAGATGCTCTGCCAATTCATAAGGAGGGATAGAACATGCTGAATCACCCGAGTGAACACCAGCCTGTTCAATATGCTCCATTAGTCCGCCAATCAGAACAGTTTCACCATCATAAATTGCATCAACATCCATTTCTACAGCATCATCAAGAAATCTATCCAATAAAACAGGCGCGTCATTTGAGACGGCAACGGCCTCTTTCATATAATGACGCAGCCGCTCTTCATTAATCACAATTTCCATCCCACGACCTCCCAATACATAAGATGGTCTTACTACCAAAGGATAGCCTAACTCTTTTGCTTGATTAACAGCCTGCTCAATCGATCGAGCTGTTGCATTTGGCGGCTGTTTCAAGCCTAATCGTTCTAATAATTTTTGGAATCGCTCTCTGTCTTCGGCTAAATCAATTGAATCAGGAGACGTCCCAATAATCGGTGCTCCAGCTGCTTCAAGCGCACGCGCTAATTTTAATGGTGTTTGACCTCCATACTGAACAATGACACCTTTCGGTTTTTCAAGTTCAATAATTTCAAGCACATCTTCTAAAGTTAAAGGTTCAAAATATAGTCTATCCGATGTATCAAAGTCAGTTGATACCGTTTCTGGATTACAATTAATCATAATGGTTTCAAAACCATTTTCTCGTAATGCCAAAGCCGCATGCACACAACAATAGTCGAACTCAATCCCCTGACCTATTCGATTAGGTCCACCGCCTAAAATAATAATTTTGTCTTTATCAGTGACCCTTGCTTCACACTCTTCTTCATAAGTTGAATACAAATAAGCTGTATCTGATGAGAATTCAGCTGCACATGAGTCTATCCGTTTATATACAGGACGTATATTTTGCTTATAGCGCACATTTCTAATTTCTGATTCTTTTGTATCTAGTAACTTAGCCAAACGTTCATCAGAAAAACCTTTTCGTTTTAAACGATACAACTCACCCTCTTTCAATGTTGCTAAAGTTTTTGTTGCTAAAGATTTTTCACTTAAAACCAAGTCTTCAATTTGAGCTAAAAACCATGGGTCAATTATACTTGCTTCATGAACCTCTTCTAAATTTAATCCACTACGGAAGGCGTCAGCTACATACCATAATCTTTCAGACCCTGGGTGACGTAATTCTCGCTGAATTTTATCTTGGGTATGGTCGTCATTTAAATCGACAATTTCATCTAAGCCACAAACACCAACTTCAAGCCCTCTTAATGCTTTTTGTAGTGACTCCTGAAAAGTTCTCCCTATTGCCATCACTTCACCCACCGATTTCATCTGAGTTGTTAAGCGGTCGTCAGCTTGAGGAAATTTTTCAAAGGTAAAGCGAGGAACTTTTGTCACTACATAATCAATAGATGGCTCAAAAGATGCAGGGGTCGCACCACCGGTGATCTCATTTTTCAATTCATCTAGCGTATAGCCTACCGCCAGTTTTGCAGCGACTTTAGCAATAGGAAAGCCTGTCGCTTTTGAAGCTAATGCAGAAGAGCGAGATACACGAGGATTCATTTCAATAACGACCATTCGTCCATCTTCTGGATTAATTGCAACCTGTACATTTGAACCACCAGTATCAACACCAATCTCACGTAAAACAGCTAAAGACACATTACGTAAAATCTGATATTCCTTATCTGTCAATGTCTGAGCTGGAGCAACAGTAATTGAATCACCTGTATGTACGCCCATAGGATCAAAATTTTCTATGGAGCAAACAATAATACAATTATCGTTGGTATCTCGCACCACTTCCATTTCATATTCTTTCCATCCTAAAACAGATTCTTCAACCAATAATTCATCAGTTGGTGATAAATATAATCCACGCTCACAAATTTCAACAAATTCTTCCTTGTTATAGGCGATGCCACCACCACTTCCCCCCATGGTAAATGAAGGACGAATAACCGTTGGATAGCCAACTTCTGCCTGTGCAGCAAATGCCTCTTCCATATTATGAGCGGTTTTAGAGCGAGCAACTTCAAAACCTAGGCGCCCCATTGCCTGATTAAATAAGTCCCTATCTTCAGCCATATCAATGGCTTCTTTGGTTGCACCGATCATTTCCACATTATATTTTTTAAGCACACCATGCTTATCCAAATCTAATGCGCAATTTAATGCAGTTTGCCCACCCATTGTGGGTAATACAGCATCAGGCCGTTCTTTTTCTATAATTTTTTCTACGGTTTGCCAATCTATTGGCTCGATGTAAGTTGCATCAGCCATACCTGGATCAGTCATAATCGTTGCTGGATTAGAGTTAACCAGAACTACGCGATAACCCTCTTCTCGCAGTGCTTTACATGCTTGCGTTCCAGAATAATCAAATTCACACGCTTGACCTATCACTATAGGCCCTGCACCTAATAATAAAATCGATTTTATATCCGTTCTTTTTGGCATATTAACTAAATCTACTAAATTATTGGTTAGCTGAATGTTCTTCCATCATTGTGATGAATTGATCAAATAAGAATTCTACATCATGCGGCCCAGGACTTGCTTCTGGATGCCCTTGAAAACTCATTGCTGGACAATCTGTTCGTTCAATTCCCTGCAAACTCCCATCAAATAACGAATGATAAGTAGGCTTTACATTATTAGGAAGTGTTCCCTCATCTACGGCAAAACCATGGTTTTGACTACTGATCATTACTCTGCCGGTTTCTTTATTTTGAACGGGGTGATTTGCTCCATGGTGTCCAAATTTCATTTTTTCTGTTTTTGCACCACTCGCTAAAGCCAGTAATTGATGCCCTAAACAAATACCAAAAACAGGAATCTTATTCTCTAAAATAGTTTTAATGGCAGAAATCGCATAGTCACATGGCTCAGGATCCCCCGGCCCATTGGATAAGAAAATACCATCAGGACTCATTGCCAAGACCTGACTTGCGGGGGTTGTTGCAGGTACAACTGTCACACGACAGCCTCTATTTGCAAGTAATCGAAGAATATTTCTTTTAACACCAAAATCATAAGCGACGACATGCTTGGTCAATTTTTTTGCATCTGTATATCCCTCTGTAAGCGACCAAACATCTTCTGTCCAATCATACTGCTCTGATACCGTTACTTCTTTAGCTAAATCCATGCCTTTTAAACCAGAAAAACCTGCAACCGCTTTTTTCGCACCTTCAGTATCAACGCTTTCACCAGCAACAATAGCACCTCGTTGCGCACCTTTATCTCGCAAAATCCGTGTTAATTTACGGGTGTCAATATCAGCAATAGCAACAACTTTGTTCTCTAATAAGTACTCTTGCAATGACTTTTCACTACGCCAGTTGCTTAACTGAAGTGGCAAATCACGAATGACCAAACCACTAGCAAAAACAGCAGAAGATTCATCATCTTCACTATTTGTCCCAACATTACCAATATGAGGGTAGGTTAAGGTAATAATTTGACGAGCATAGGATGGGTCACTCAGAATTTCCTGATATCCTGTTAATGAGGTGTTAAAAACAACTTCACCAACAGAACAACCATCAATACCTATTGACACACCATTAAAAACCGTTCCGTCTTCTAATAATAGTAAAGCAGGGTTATTCAAGATCAGTCACCTTATTATGTGCAAAACGGGATAAGCCTATAAGACTCATCCCGTTCTGGGTAGTTACAATAACATTAAGGATCAAGGATTCAATAATATACGAATCCTCAGTGCCTTAAGCTTAATTCTACGGAATTATAAGCCGTAGGTCATTAAGAATTTTTAAGTTCTAAAACATCTTGCATATCATAAAGCCCTTTGTCTTTATTTTTTAACCAACTAGCGGCTCTTATCGCGCCATTCGCAAAAGTCATTCGACTACTTGCTTTATGTGTAATTTCCAATCGCTCGCCTTCATCAGCAAACATAACTGTATGTTCTCCAACAATATCACCTGCACGTATAGTAGAAAAACCGATCGTTTTCCTATCTCTTTCACCCGTATCACCTTCTCGCCCGTATATAGCACAGTTTTTCAATTCACGATCTAAGGTGTCAGCAATAACTTCTCCCATTCGTAAGGCGGTGCCAGAGGGAGCATCAACTTTATGTCTGTGATGAGCTTCAATCACTTCAATATCCGTATATTCACCCATCACTTTTGCTGTCATTTCTAATAACTTAAGTGATAAATTAACTCCTACACTCATATTAGGTGCTAGCACGATAGCAATTTCTTTCGCGGCTTGGCTAATATTTTCTTTTTGTTCTTCACTATATCCTGTCGTACCAACAACAATTTTTTTCCCAGCTTGCCGGCAAATTTCCATGTATTCCATTGATGGATCAGGACGAGTAAAATCTATCAATAGGTCAAACTGATCAACTGCTGACCTTAAGTCATCAACTATTGTAATTTTAGCCTTTCCTATACCCGCAAGCTCACCAGCATCCTTACCAATGGAATCGCTACCCGTTCTGGAAACTGCGACAGCCAGTTCAGTATTTTTTGATAAAACCGCAGCTTTAACAAGGCACAAACCCATCCGTCCAGATGCACCAACAACAGCAATTCTTATCATAATTTAACCCGTCAGCTTATCAAAAAAGCTTTTTACCCCATCTGTCCATGAATGTTCTTGTGGACTGTGCTGCTTCCCGCCACCAGACAATGATTTTCTAAGTTGTTCAACCAATGATTTTTGCTCCTTAGTTAAGCGAACCGGGGTTTCTATTTGTACTTTACAAAGTAAATCACCCATAGATCCGCCCCGTACTGGCTTAACGCCCTTCCCTCTCAATCTAAACATTTTGCCTGTTTGAGTTTCTGCTGGAATTTTAAGTTTTACTTTGCCGTTTAATGTGGGTACTTCTAGCTCTCCCCCTAAGCACGCTGTTGGAAAACCTATAGGCATTTCACAATATAAGTTAGCTCCATCTCGAGTAAAAATGGGATGTTCTTTAACCTGAACCTGAACATATAAATCTCCAGATGGACCACCATTAAGGCCTGCTTCTCCTTCACCTGCCAGACGAATACGATCCCCTGTATCCACTCCAGCGGGAACTTTAACAGACAATGTTTTATTTTCCTGAATACGCCCTTGCCCATGACATTTTCGACATGGATCTTTAATTTGCTTTCCTGTCCCTGAACAAGTTGGACAAGTTTGTTGTACAGAAAAAAAACCTTGCTGCATTCTGACTTGCCCATGCCCTTGACAGCTGGTACAAGTAACTGGACTCGAACCTTTTTTGGCACCTGATCCTTTACATTCTCCACAGGAAACTAAAACTGGCACTTTAACTGTTGCTTCGGTCCCTCCAACCGCTTCTTCTAATGTAAGATCAAGGTTATAGCGTAAATCAGACCCTGCCTGAACATTACTTCGTCTTCGGCCGCCACCACCTCCACCGCCACCAAAAATATCCCCAAAAACATCACCGAAAATATCACTAAAATTTTCAGCACCATGGCCACCGCCTCCTACAGTCTGGTCAACTCCAGCATGGCCGAATTGATCGTAGGCTGAACGTTTTTTTGGGTCAGATAAAACTTCATAAGCCTCTTTAACTGCCTTAAACTTTTTTTCTGCCTTCTCAGGATTGTCTGTGTTTCTATCAGGATGAAATTTCATCGCCATGCGACGATAACTTTTCTTTATCTCAGCATCACTTGCGTTTTTATTAACCCCAAGTAATTTATAAAAATCTTCTTTTGCCATAACGTAAATAACCGCCAGCAGAATCGGCGGTTTTTTTAAAGTCCTATATCAGGAAAAATAAGTCTTGTGGAGTGCGTAATACTTACCTCACTACACACCCTTGCTACACCAAGAACAATTTATTTTTTATCATCATCCTTAACTTCTTCAAACTCAGCATCTACAACATCATCAGCTGATACAGAAGATTCTTCCGTTTCATCAGAAGCTGCATCAGTAGAACCTTCAGCTTCTGCTTTTTGAGCATAAACACGTTCTGCTAATTTGCCTGATAGCTCAGTCAAAGTTGCTGTTTTAGTATCAATAATTTCCTTATCATCCGCTTTAACAGCGTCCTCTACTTCAGAAATAGCAGCTTCAATTGCTGTTTTTTCCTCTTCAACCACCTGATCACCTAAGTCTTCCATGGTTTTCTTAGTTGCATTAATCATGCTCTCTGCAGAGTTTCTTGAAGAAACCAGTTCTGTTATTTTTTTATCCTCATCAGCATGAGCTTCTGCATCCTGAATCATACGATCTACTTCATCATCCGATAAACCACTTGAAGCTTTAATAATGATAGATTGCTCTTTACCTGTCGCCTTATCTTTTGCTGATACATTCAATATACCATTGGCATCAATATCAAACGCCACTTCAATTTGCGGAATACCTCGTGGAGCGGGTGGTATATCAGACAAGTCGAAACGACCTAATGATTTGTTACCAGCAGCCACTTCACGTTCACCCTGTAAAACATGAACAGTTACCGCACCTTGGTTATCTTCAGCTGTTGAAAATACTTGAGATGCATTTGTTGGAATCGTAGTGTTTTTGTCAATTAACTTAGTCATCACTCCCCCCATAGTCTCAATACCTAGAGACAATGGCGTAACATCTAGTAGCAATACATCTTTAACATCACCACCTAAAACACCGGCTTGAATTGCAGCACCTAACGCTACTGCTTCATCTGGATTAACATCTTTACGAGGTTCTTTCCCAAAAATAGCCTCTACTGTTTCCTGAACCTTAGGCATACGGCTTTGCCCGCCGACCAGGATAACATCATTAATTTCTGAGACCGACAAACCAGAATCTTTTAACGCCTGTTCACATGGGCCTTTAGTTCTTTCAATTAAATCAGCAACTAATGACTCTAGTTTTGCACGGGTTAACTTAACATTAAGATGTTTTGGGCCTGCTGCATCGGCTGTAACATAAGGTAGATTAATATCTGTTTGCTCTGTTGATGACAACTCAATTTTTGCTTTCTCTGCGGCTTCTTTTAAACGCTGTAAAGCCAGTGGGTCATTATGCAAATCAATGCCATTGTCCTTTTTGAATTCATCAACTAAAAAGTCAATAATTCTTAAATCAAAATCTTCACCACCTAAGAATGTATCACCATTAGTAGCTAGTACTTCAAATTGATGTTCACCTTCTATTTCAGCAATTTCAATAATAGACACATCAAATGTACCACCACCCAAGTCATACACTGCAATGGTTGTATCACCTTTTGGCTTATCCATACCAAAAGCTAATGCAGCAGCAGTTGGTTCGTTGATGATACGTTTAACCTCTAATCCAGCAATACGTCCCGCATCTTTAGTTGCTTGACGCTGTGAATCATCAAAATACGCAGGGACAGTAATAACGGCTTCTTTAACTTCTTCACCCAAAAAAGCTTCTGCATCTTTTTTCAATTTCATCAAGA
Organism: uncultured Methylomarinum sp.; assembly: GCA_964535875.1. GTDB lineage: Bacteria > Pseudomonadota > Gammaproteobacteria > Methylococcales > Methylomonadaceae > QPIN01. Next base: position 850 of record CAZHUE010000046.1, on the reverse strand, counting down.
TACGAGATGATACTTCAGGTGCAGCCATTTTTTTGCCGTGGCACTCGACCCACGCATCACCATTATCTGCTTCAACAATTTTATATGGCACCATTTTGATGTCTTTTTGAACCACATCATCTTTAAAACGACGTCCGATTAAACGCTTAATCGCGAACAAAGTATTTTCAGGGTTAGTCACTGCCTGTCGCTTTGCAGATTGTCCCACTAACACTTCATCATTACCGGTAAAGGCAACAATAGAAGGTGTAGTTCTAGCGCCTTCACTATTTTCGATCACTCGGGACTTACCATTTTCTAAAACTGCCACACATGAATTTGTGGTTCCTAAATCTATGCCAATTATTTTAGCCATTAAAATCTCCAGACTTATAGTATTATTTTGTATGTTGTATATATGAGGTTGTTAAAACTTATTTCAAGCCTGCTCATCTAAATTTATTGAATCAACATCAGGTTCATCAGTTGGCTTAGCAGCCTGCGACACAACAACCATTGCTGGACGGATCAAACGACCATTCAAGACATAACCTTTTTGAAATACATTAAGCACTGTATTTGGCTCAACATCAGCACTAGGCTGCATAGTCATAGCCTGGTGTAATTCTGGATTAAATGCTTGCCCTATCGGCTCAAGTGCTTCTATATTAAATTTTGCAAAAACAGCTTCAAATTGTTTAATAGTCAATTCACTACCCTGTTTTAATGCAATAACTTCTGGATTATCACTGATTGAAGCCTGAATTCCCAATTCCAGACTATCTATCACCGAAAGTAATTCTTTAGCAAATTTTTCCAAACCATATTTATGAGCATTTTCTAAATCTGTTTGGGTACGCCTTTTAAGGTT
>CAZHUE010000045.1:0-15890 GCA_964535875.1 uncultured Methylomarinum sp. | reverse complement strand
TTGCTATCGACAAAAATCAACTCGCTATAAAATCCGCATCCGTGACCGCGCGAAGAATACTTAAATTAATTATGGAACGATTGCATCAAACCTTAAACTATATCGCAATTCTATTGCCTGGGTTGCTTCAGTATTCACTCCACCTTGTGAATCAACATACCTCCCCATCAAGCTTAAATCATCATTTAAAAATAATCTTGTTCCTATTCCTGCTTCAACTAAAACTCCCGTTCCAGCCCAAGGTTCGGTAAAAAACACACCGGTATTCAAATAATAATGAAATCTTTTTTCTACAAAACCAAAAGGTCGGAATTCACCATCATAGACGCTGAAATTCATCCCTATTTCTTTATAGTTATCACTTAAAACATTCTGTATGGTTCCATTAGTACCAAGGACAGTTTGCATTTCAGTCGGTAGTCGTGAAATTAAATCTGACTGACTTAAAATACCGTGAATATTTATGTTTATCGCTGGGTTTGCAAATTTTACTCTGTAACCAGCGGAAAAATCAGCCCCAAAACCTGCTCCTAAATATGAGCCATATCTAGTTTTGTAATTTCTACCATGAAGCCTTAGTGAAAAAAAATCTCTTTTTGTGAGGCCTCCATTTAGCCCTAAGGTAATTCTATCTCTGGCTCCCATAAGTCTAAACGCAGCACTTTCTTCAGATAGTTCGTTATACGCCGCTTCAATGTTGGCTGACCAGCCTTCTACTAGTTTGTAACTTAGTCCTGTTTTTATACTGTATAAATCACGGTCTTCTCTTAATCCTGCATCCCCTTGCAACCATACGTTATGACGAATACCTTTGTAGCCCCACTTTAAAGCTAGATTATTTTCATAACTTAGATTAGGTTGGATAATTAAATTTGAACTATTTGAGGAAAAGTCTAGGTATTTATAGTTCAGAAAATAACTGTTTACTCCATGCGTTAATGCAAATTCAGGATTAAAGCTCCATATATCCAGGTTGCTAATATTGTATGTTTTTCCTGTTAATGCAATGCCAGTAGGGTTTCTGACACCTAAATCAGAGGTTTGTCGTCGCAAAGTTATTAACTCTTCTTCTTTTTGAGACTCGTTTAAATAACCACGAGCTACTTTTAATGCTTCTTGTTCTCTTCCGACTGTTCTGAGTCCTACGACTTGGTTTGTTGGTGATAACTTGTCTGGATTTTTTAATAATTGATTGATAGCATTAATATTATTATCATAAATTGCTAATGCCATATACTGCCATGTAGGAACAGTAATACGTTTATGTAATGATTTTAATAAATATCGACGTGCTGATTCCATTCGGTTTTCAGCTATTAACCAGGTAATTCGATACTCATCAAATAAAACCTGTTTTACTTTTTTATTTTCGAGTTGCACCCATTTGAACCATTTTTCTGTAATATTTCTACCAAAGGTTTGGTGAACAACATTACCGTACCGTCGCTTAAATTCAGCTAGCTGAGGTTTCATGGGTGATAAGTTAGCTACAAGTTCAGGTCTGACTTGTGTGATAACATAATGTTTAATCTTGTTTGCTTTAGCTTTTTCTCCTGCGTTATCTAATGTTTCAGCATAGCCAAGTAATAGTAAATAATCTTTTGGTTTTTTCTGTACGGCCTTAGCATACCAAGGAATTGCAAGTTTAGGCTCTCCTAATCTAAGGTAACTTGCTGCGATGGCTTCCCACAAGTCTGATTGATCTCTAGCAACTTGGATTGACTTTTTGAGCATTTTTCGCAAATTTGAGTCAGAGTCGTATTCAATCATATGCCAAAGCAAAGCAATTCGAGTGCTAATTTGTTGCGGATTTATAGCTAATGCTTTTAATAAATAGCTTTTAGTAAGTAAATGATTTTTTGTTTGGGTTGCAATTCTGGCTTTAGCCATCCAATAGCGGGTACTGTTTTTAAACAAACGGCTGTTTTTATCAGCAATAAGAATGAGTTTATTTGTTTTCTCTGGTTTTTCCAGCCTTTCTGATAAATCAATAGCATCAAGTAGATAATTAGTTTGTTTAAATTTATTCCAAAATTTAATTAATAATTCCAGTTGTTGTTCATTTTCTTTCCCTTTATGACTTAATTGTAATAAACGGCTAATTTCTTGCGGTTCTATTTCACCATAATTTAATAGATGATAATATGCTTTTTCTGCTGCTTGTTCATGCCCTAGAAACCATGAGATTTCTGAATAAAATTTCCAAAAATCACTATCTGTAGATTTTATATTTTTTGCAATTCTTGAAAGCTGTTGCCAGGCATGAGAATAATCCTCAGCTTTGATAAGCATCTCAATTATTTTTCTACTTGTTATCCATGACTTTCCAAGATTTTGCTCAGTAGTCATTAAAATTTGATAAGCTTCACTATAATTTCCATCTAATTCTTCAACTGATGCTAAATAGATTCTAGCTTGCTTGTGATTAGGCCATTTTTTTATATATTGTTTAAGTTGCCGTTTTCCACTATCAAAATACCCAGTTTGTTTCAGGGTTTCATATAAATCTTTTAATTCCTTGTCTGTTAATCTACGATTATTACTTAAAATTTCATATTTTTTTGCAACTCTTGCATGTTGATAAAGGTCTTTTCCGATTTTAATCGCATCTTTTAATTGATCTTCATTACCGGTTTTATGGTAGACCTGAGTTAGTTGCTGCATTGAGAAATAAGGAACTCCAGCCCACATTGCTATTTTAATCAGATCTTCTCTAGCCTTTACGTTCTTGGGGTCTAGGATTGTTCGTTTATTTGCATGTTGTAACGCATTATGTAAATTATTTAATGCTAATTCATATTGTACTAACTTAGCTAATAAAACAGGGTCATTAGGGTTTTGTTCTAGTTGCTTAGAGCTAAATTGTTTAAAGACTTCCTTGTCTCCTAAACTGCTAGCTAAATTAGTACCATATGCTAAGAAGGAAGGGTATATTAACGAATTATTCGTTAGGATGTCCTTTGCCCATTGCAAACTGTTTTCTGGATCATCCGCTGCTAATTCACGAGTGATCTGTAGATTGATTCTTTCTTCAGAAACACCAAATTTAGTAATTAATAGTCTTCCCCAGTCTCTACTATAAGTAGTTTTCGCTGAAAAAGTTGCAATTTTAATTGCTTGTTCAAGTATTTTTTCTGATTGATTAAACTTAGTAATAACTATTTTAGCTTTATCAAATGCGTCTTCCATTAGGTTCGCAGCAAGTAACGCCTGTAACTCTTTTATTACATAATACTCCGCATTTTTTTCAACGTCATCAGCAAAGAGGTTTTGAATACCTAGTATTGACCAGAATAAATTATTACTATCACTGCTTTCACTTATTTTTTTATTATCAAAAACTTTTCCGATGTGTTGATAAATCTTAGCTGCTAATGCAGGGTTTCCTAAACCATAACTCCAGCTTGCTAAAATATCTAGTGAATACACATCCGTGAGATTTGGATAGAGACTAATTATAGATAAAATTATTTCAGTTTTTTTTACTTGCTTTTTTGTATCGTTAACCAGAGTAAAATACTGTTTACGTTGAATTTCTATGATTAAAAACTGGGCTTTATTAGTAAGTTTAGAATTAATTAGAATGGGTTGTAATACGGCTTCTGCTTCAGTTAATTTTCCAAGGAATACTAAATTATGTGCAAGTTGTAATTTTAGTTTTTCATTGCTTGGGTCATTTGCAACAAGCTCCTTTAAATATCGAACAGAGGCTTGATCAGTTTGGTTTTTTTTAAAACTAGTTAACAGTTTTCCTCCAGGAAATAAAACCAATAAAACGACAGTAATTATTAGACCAAATAAAATTAATGACCCGTTGGAAAACAGAGATGACTCCTTATTTTTCACATATCACCTTTAATACTCCAGTATCATAGTTTTTAAATTTGAAAAAAGTAGCAAAATTAGTTTTATTTATGGCGTTAATAAGTTTGCCATTTTTAGTTTTTAAACTACAAGTTTTGCTGAAATTAGCCAAACTAAAAGTGACGGGTTGATGTCCAGCCAATCTGAAATTAATTAAGCTTTTATTGTTTTTCCAATACTTGATGCGTGAGTTAGATTTAATAAGATAAGGGATGGCATTAGATTGCTTGTTAAAACGTAAAGTTACAATGTTATCTCCATTTAGAGCTATATACTTACCTTGTGGTAATTCTCTAAACCCTGCTATACCTTCCGAATTAACGATGTCTAATGGTTGAACTTGTTCCGTTATTCGTAAGGTGTGTAAATCTTTAGCCTGATAAATTCGCCAGCCATTTTTTATCTGTTCGTACACTGCACTTCGAAAGGCGTTGATTCTAGGAATATATTCGCTTAGCCACAAGGGTAAAGTCTCTTGTTTTAATGTCCAGTCGTAAACTCTATGCAAGGCCCTTAAGGAAGCCTGACGCTCTCCAGAATAAAAATGATAATAGAGGCTGATAGGCTTTAAACGTTTAGGTAGATCAGTTAATGTAAAGGTTTCTATAACACGTTGATAGCCATAAAAAGGACCTGTCCAATTATTAGTATAGGCATTTTCATTTTGAATTGGGGCATAGGGCTGGAAAAAAGGTCCATTTGTTATTCCACTAGCACTAATATTAGTGATTGAGTTCATCCCTTTTCGGATAATAGTATTTCCACCGTTTAGGTTAGCAACTTGCATTTTTGTAGTCCAGGCTAACGCCTCTTGATTTGGTAAGCTATCGCCTGACCATAAAAAAACTTTAGTTTTTTTTCCTCTTGGAGCTAAAGTTTTATCTATATAATCTATAGAACCTTTTATTTCGCGCTCTACATTGTATGAATAACCTGGTATTGGTAAATGATAAAGACCTTGTTCTGTTTTATTGGCCTCGTTTTTATCCTTTTTACCTCTATTTTTTTTTGTATTCTTTGCTGCCATGACCCAGTTAAAAGGATGGCTATATGAATGACTTGCAATTTCAACATTGGGTAATTTAAATATTTCCCGGGCAATACGTTGTAGTGTCTGACTTAACCAAGGGTTAATTCCTTCTTTACCTATTTCTGCTTCAACAATTGAAACAGTGTGGGGTAGGGAGGTTGGCTTAAGAAATTCATCTAAAATTATTTCTGCAGAGTAACGGTTGCCAGGTAGTTGTGATTTATTATTGAAGCCGTCCCCGTCAATATGTAAAGTTAATATTCTATTGCCACTCTCTGTTGTAGCATCGGGAACAGGGATAGTTTTTAAACGTAAGGCTGCTTTTAAAAACTCAAAAGGATTTATAATCCAGCGACTATATTCATCGTCATTACCTAAAGCAGGGACATTTTGAACAACATATGGATTAAGAGCTGCTCCACCCCATTGGCTTATAAAAACTGGTGTGATTTGTTTGTTTTGACTGTCTTTAATTTTTAACCATGCTTGCCCTTTTGTGCTATTAATTAAAGATAAGTCAACTTGTCGCAGGACTGGTTTTGCTTCAAACCCTAAATGAGTAGATATAACTTTTAATTCTAAAGGGGGTGTTAATTTTTGTTTTATATTCTCAAGACCCAGTAACTTGGTTAATTGATGATTTTTTGATAATGTATAACGCCCCATAAAGACAATGGGTAATTTTTGATGGACTTGTTGAAGCACCCAGCTTGCTAAAACCTCATCGCGAGAGGAGTTATTGCCAGATAGCCATGTCACTATTCCTGCATAACGTCCTTTTAATATATAATTAGGCAGACCTTTGCTTATATCCCAATAATCAGGAATATAGCCTAAATACTCAAGTGGCATCGCTAAAAATCGATGTATCTCATGAAAAGCGAGTTTCGATTCACGTGAGTCATATAAAAACAATACTTTTCTTGGAACCAGTTTTTTACTTCCAACCCCCATGTAATCTAAGCCAGGTGTGCTGACCCAAGGTGTGAAACCTAATTGACTAATTTGGGTTGCAATTGATTCTGCTTGTTCTCTTTTTTCTGGTGGTAAATAATCAAGAACAGTTATAGGCAAATTGTAATCATCTCTTACTTGTTTGAGTTTCCCTGCTAGCCATTGGAAGTCTTTTTTAGGTACGGATTGATATTCATTTTTTTCAGGGTTCCATCTTGAAAATAAGGATTCAGCGATAACGCCATCAGATAAACTCGCAACTTGGTCTAAAATTTCAAAGCCACGATTAAATAACAAATGAACACCTTTATATTGTTCCTTCATTGTTTTAATTAAATAAATCATACCTTGTCGCTGTTCAAGTAGTTCAACATCAGTTTTTGCAAATAAATGATAACTATCCATAGTATCAAGAAAAAAACCTCGGTAACCTTGTTGCCAAAGTTTCTTCATCTGTTTATTCAATAAAAACTGCTGCCATCCATTTGAACTCATATCCATAACAGCACTATTCCACCCAATATTAATACTTTTTTTCCATTCTTCCTTAATCTGCTTAGACCAAGTGCGAGTGGGGCCAACTTCACCTATACTTAAATAAGCATAAACAGTAACGCCTTGCTTTTGCATAAAACGTAACTGCTCGGGAGTAATGTTTTCTGGTTCTACTATGACACGTTCATAGGATGATAATAAATCCAGGGGTGGGTTGGCTGCATAATAAAAGGCAGTAGAGGGGTTTTCTATAGCCAAAACTTGCGACGATAAAAAAGTGACTAGAAAAAATAAATATTTTTGCATCATATCTCGGTTTTTACTTATCGTTGCAACATAAATGTCTCATACTCAAGACGCATTAATTTTTGGTTTAAAATGACAAAGCCTATCATTGTTGTCAGTAATACTGATAAAGCAAAACCATAACCATAAAATACGGGGCCTAATTGTTGAGAAATAATAGTTAATATAAAATTAGATAGTGCGAAGAAAATGGTTAAATTTAAAATAATAAAACGTTTATCCAGGTAAAAAAACACATTAAATACACCCAATAAAACAACTTGCACACCTACAGCTGCTACATCAATGGCAAATAACATTCGATAATTTGTTGATATTTGAAATATAGATAAGATATGGTCAGCAGCATAAATTAATATGAGTGCGGTTATTGCCTGTACTTTAAATATTTCCAGAAAACTTGAGCGAATTGTATCAATCATTGATTTTTTTAAGTTACGAATCGTTCCTAAAGAGCCACCCTCACGGATAGCACTGTAAAAATCATTATATTTATCTACAAAATCGGCTTCCATTCGCAATAAAAATACAGCCATGCCAGGAATAATTGATAAATAAGCTAGAAATATGGGGGGATCATAAATAATAGAACTTCGTAGTGGGCCAATAATAGCTTCCGAGGTAATAGGGTTAAACCAGAAAATAAATTTATCTGTCCAGACCCCAAGGTTATAAATGATTGATATGGCCGCTAAGCTATAAAAAACTTTGTTCCTGTCTAAAAAATTAAAACTAATGAGTGAATCTGCTGTATATTCATGAATTATAATGCCGAGCATGAAATACATCATCATTGACTGACCCAATAAAAAACCAGCTAATAACCCTTCTACTCCATAAGATCTAAGTAATAACGAAAATACAATCGTTAAACTATAACCAATAAAAAAAGCTGCAATTACTTTTTTATAGGCACGTAAGCCGGAAAGCATAACAACCAGTATCCAAATATTACTTAGTAATACCAGACTACTTAGCATTAATAATTTATAAGCTAAGCTTTGATCAGGAAATAGTGGCCAACTAATCAATGCCACTAGCATACTGGTTAAACTTGTGACAATAAGTGCTCCTAGCAGGTTTGGGATTATTTCTTGCTGTTTTTTTGCATAAATTAAATCAGATACAAACCGTGTAAGCATTAACTGTAACCAGCCACCAATAATGATGGAGAATGCCATTAAATACGTGATGGATATTAAAAAAGAGAGGACAACATTGGATTGCGTCTGTAAGTTGACGCTTAAAATACCAATAGCCATAATGCCTAAAATTGAAAGAACCCATGGGCCGGAACTTATTATTCCTGCATAGCCATAAGCCTGTAATAGACCAAATAAACTTTTTTTATTGAGTAGCTTTCGGAGTTCAAACCCTATTCCAGCCATTAGTTTTCTAATGCCTCTGTATAAACCTTCCTGTAACTGGAAAACAAAGCTTGTTCTCCAAAAAAATTGTCTGCTCGTTTTTCAGCAATCATTGATAATCGCTTCCAATAACCGGCATCACTAAACAACTTAACCATTTCAATCGCTAATTGCTCCGAATCTGCTATGGAAACAACTGCTCCAGCTATTCCTAAAGCTTTATCTTCGTCTGATCCGCCTTCAATCAATTCTCTGCAAGCTCCAACATCAGTTGAAATTACAGGAATACCGCAGGCAAAGGCTTCTAAGATAACCAGTGGGACTCCCTCGCTAATGGATGATAATGCTACACAACCTAGTTGAGGCAAAATTTCTACTACATTACAAAAGCCTTTATAAATAATTTGATTGGTTAAATGCAGACTAGCAATCATATCGCGGCATTCAACTGCATAGGCAGGGTTTTCATCTTCTCCACCAATTATCCAGGCTTGTACTTCAGGCATGGCAGAACAAACATTACTCATCGCCCTGATAAATGTTTTAACATCTTTAATAGGTACAACTCGTCCTATAAAACCAATAACTAATGGTAATTTATCAGGACGTTTAAGTCGTTGTGGTTGTAGCTTTTCTAAATTTATTCCATTTGCGATAACAGATATTTTTTCAGCTTTTGCCCCATCAATAATTTGTCTACGTTTATTGCCTTCGGATATTGAAATTATAGGATCAGCTATTTGATATACAATACGACCTAATGATTCAAAAAAACGAATCCATAAAAGTCTTAAATAACTAAAGTCACTATTTAGAGTATCTCCAGATGCTTTTTTAACTTCTTCGATCCAGTCAGCTTGAGATAAATCAATTTTTCTTTCTTTGGTATAAATTCCATGTTCTGTAAGTATCAGTTTTTTCTTATAAAGATGATGTAACATAGCACCATATAAACCAGCATAGCCAGTTGATATGGTATGAAAAACCTTAGCATCAACAGCTTTATCCAAACCCTCAATTAGAGCAAAAACAGGTTGATGCATAGCTCTAATCGTCCAGAAATAATCTATAAAAGAGGCGTCTGCGGTTGATTTTTCATATTGTTCAGTAATAAAAGACCAAGACTGCTCACTGTATAAAAAATCATTAATATCAAAATCTTTTTTTGTGTGTAGGTGATGCAGTACTTTCCCTAAAGCCTGATAGTTATTTGAGTCTGTGTTACTACGAAACTCTTCATGCATTTTTTGTACTTGAATAAAAGCTTTTTTATTTCCAGTACGTGCTTTAGGTTTTTTAATGTTATCTTCTGAATCTAAATAAATACATTTTAAATCAATGACATTTTCTGGTAACTGATAATGTTTTGTTGGATATGATTCTTCTTTATCGCCAATAAAATTTATTGCAAACGTAATTTCTGGTAAACCCTGGATGATTTGATGTATCCAGCTTGAGACTCCTCCTCGAACATAAGGATAAGTTCCTTCTAAAATTAAACCTATATCTGCTTGATTAGGTTTTTCAATCTTTATCCCCAACTTTCTGTGACTCCTTCAATTTGTTCCTCAATGGTATTTGAATTATTGTGATGAGATTTTTTTTCGCTAACTTCTCCAAAGTGCCGAGAAACAAAAGCAAGTTCTTTTTGATACGATTTTGCTCTTTTTGTATTTAGCTCTAGTTTTACAACTTGGTCTAAGGAATCTTCAGCAATATCATAAAGATTTAAAGCTAATGCAATACGAGCTTGTAAAAAATATGCATCTGCATCAGTTGTTCTATGCTTTACTACTTTCTGTATATGAGAAAATGCATCCTGTAAAATATGAAGTTGAGCTTGGCCATTTACTAAACCTAAGTATGATAACTCCCAATAAGCTTCGGCTAAACTCATGTGTTCTGCGATATGTTTCTCGGAAGGTTTGTCTTTTAGAGCTTTGAGTTGTGAAGAAATCTGTCTTCCTATTATTTTTTCTTTTTTATCTAACATAGAGTAAGCAAGTAACCTTACCTCATCAACAGGATCTAATAGCGCTACTTTTAATATGGGAATAGCTGCCTTGTCAGTCATTTGTCGCGTCTTCAGGACGGCATTTATCCGTTGGTTTTCAACAGTAGAGGCATCAAGAACACCTAATAAACTTTCACCTTTATAGCTTGATAACTGCATGGTTTGTAAAAGATGAACGGGTAATTCAGGTATTTTTATAGTATTAGATAGCTCACCTAAAAAAGGTTTGGAAAAATGACTGTTTATGCTTAAACTTAGTAGTAACCCAATACCGGATATTACCGGGATTAGTAAACAGATAAGAAAAAATAAAAAAAGTATTTTCCAGTCATTATGAAATCGTACAGGTGATAACTTCCAAAGAGGCCAAGGAAATAAAAAGGCACTTAAAATATGAAAAAGTAAGGCATCAGGTACTTTGTGATTTATGAGTAAATAGATTGAAAATACTTGTGATAGTAAAGCAATAAAAAAAATGGAGATATTGCCATTTTTTAAGTGACACATTAAATAGTTAGATATTAACAGATCACCTTTCATTGTTTTTGCCAATGCTTTAGATCTATATTTAATTTTTTAAAAAAACTAAACATCATTTTTTTCAAATCTTCATTGCTTACTAATTTTTTTCTATAAAATTCTATGCCTGCACCTTCTAAGTTGGCATAGTTATATTGTTCGTTAATAATCTGTTCTAAACGAAGTTTATATCCGTCAGTTCCAGTGATTGTATTTAACGGTAATAGAACAAAAACAATATGCTTTCCTTCGTTGTTTTTAACTGACCAAGCTCTATCTAACCCTCGTTGACGTTCTAATATTAAATTACTTATTCCAGTAGCGTTTTCTCTATTTGTAATTTTAATTATGACAAGACTACTTGGGATTTCAAATGCTTTTAAATTTTGAAAACAACGCTTTAAATGTAAAATAAATGCCTGTAAGGTAACGTCTTCACAATAATATGAGTCACCTCTCATTCCTATAAGATCAGCGATGTACCCTCCTAAAATAGCGAATAACCTGATATTATCTGGTTGAAATGCACGGTATGGCATTTTGTTAACAACAACAATGCCCCATATTCGACCGGAAACATCTATAAGAGGAATAGCCAGTAAGATGAACTTATTATATTTTTCTTTGGTTGCTAGTTCTGGTTTAAGACTCGTTGTTTTTAATGTATTAAGAGCTTCTTTTAACACCAAATCATTAGGCATAATTTCAAAACCACCCCCATAGATAGCTAATGCATTATTAATAATTTTTCCTGAATCATTTACAGCATATAACCCTGCTTGTTGAATTGAGCAATAATCAGCAAAAAGTTTTAAAATTAAATTATTCAGACTTTCTGCATTTGAAGCGCTTATATTACTCATCATGATGTGATTCCGAACAGCAATAATATCATTTCGTAAAGTCGTTTGAGATGCTGTTCTTTGAGCTAATCTTTCATGTGATATTTTGAGTATATTAAAAGCATTGGTGATTTCTCCAAGGCGTTGGTCTATATAAGCTAATTTACCCTGTGATTCCCTCATTTTGTGTTCCCAATGATTGCGAAATTCACCCGCAATAACAGGAATGATGATAAGCCCTAACGTTGTGCTTGAAAAAATATCAGAAGTCCAGACTGTGCTAAATTGGCTCACTACCCACATAGATCCAATCAACAATAACGCACTATTTAAAGCGTATATAAAGCCATAACGCAGTCCACACAATAATGGCCCCATCAGTAAACTTGAAAAACCAAGTACAGAAAAATAATTTGATCCAGATGATATAAAATACCCTAATATCAAGCTTGATAAAGTGAGAACGATTGTTTCTACAATTGCAGCACTAGTTGTTTGAGGCGATTTATTAACTTTAAGCCTTTGAAGCATACATTATTCCGTTAATGTTAAACCATTTATCAAAATAGCTAATAATTTATGAGCTACGCCACTAACACTCTCCCGTCCCCAGCCAGTACGAGAACCCGATGCTGACCAAATGATTTGCCCATTGTTTAGATCAACCATATTTAAAGTAATTCCTGCTGCTGGTTCTCCATCTAAACCACTTTTATACCGCCACTCTTGAACACTTCCACTTAAGCCAAAGTTATAACCTTGTTGTTTAGCCCAATTAATTGCTTGACGTAATTTTTTTTGCTGATCAAGTTCAAGATGATTATTTTCGTTAACTGGCGGCTCATAATTTGATAGTTGCGTAATACCTTGAGAACGTAATAATGTTGCAGTAATATCAGAAGCTCGATTACCAGCGTCAGGCGTATTTGAATGATTAAGCATGGGTAACATAATCCATTTAGCATGAATATCAACAGGTGGTGAATCTTGTATTTCATAGACAGAACAACCTGTTAAGCTCGTTATCATGATGGCAACAGTCAGTAAAAATGATTTTTTTAGTGGATTGACGAATAGATAGTTTAAATTCATAGTTTAATGTAGGTTAATAGTTAAAGAACATGATTAGAAACTGCCAAGGCTTTAGTTTTTTCAAGTTAGGTAACAAGTACACAACAATTAATTGGTTATTATACTTTTTTATACTCAAGAAAAGCTTAGAATGTAATTTAAATAACGATTATATTTAGCAGTGTATTAACAGTGTATTAACAAAGGATGAAAGGAATAGAAAAATTTTTAATTTCATGTTTTGATACAAGGTAATGTCAAAGTTACCTAAGTTTTATCAATAAGGATAGTCGGTTTCCGGCAAACTATTAAATTAACCGAATATTATACCAAAATTGTTGTTCAGAAAATCTATTTATTCGATGAAAAAATGAGCTGAAATAAGTGAAAAAGGTTATGATTTATGGTGATCTGCAAACAGATAACTCTCGTTTTTCACTACTCAATAAAATCAATGGTTATCGTAGTGATGCTTCTAGACATGGAAACTAATTAATAGTTTTTTAATAATCAAGTTTTAAAAAATAATTGAAAATAAGGAGAGTAGGGAGTAATCTGAAAATACTAGGTTTTGGGAATAAAATAATTTTGTTTGGGAATTCAGGCTATCTTTAAATTAAAGATAGCCTGAAGGTTTAATGGTACCTTTATAAATTGATGAACAGAAAAATTGAGTTCAAAATTTTTCTCATCCACAATTAATAGAGGTACTCGTAATACAGCTACCATGCTAATGCTAAAGCGGTTCTAATTTCTTAATGGTTTTCCGGTTTTTAGCATATGCCCCAACCTGGCCAAGGTGCCTTCTTGCTTAACAATTTCAGTAAAAACCTGACATTCTAAATTTAGCACATCCTGTTCTGATAAAGGCTCAGTGATATCACGATCACCACCTGTTAATACAGTTGCCAGACTATCGGCTACTTGTGCATCATAATCTGTTATTTTACCTAACATCCTAAATGCTTTTGTTGACATATTTAACCATATTTTAGCTGTTTTTCCTGGTAATTTATATTCAATTTTTTCTGGAACGGTATAGTTTTGGCTCAACGCTAACGCTTTGCGTTTTGCATCAGCCATTAAGCGGCTTTTATTCATAGTGATTTCATCTGATGCTGCAAGAAATAGTAGTTCTTTTGCTTCAATAGCTGATTTTGAAACTTTTGCCATTGCAATGGTTTCAAATGCTTTGGCAACGGGAGGAATAGGACCACCAAATAATTTTAATTGCAGACAGCGACGTAGGTACTCTTTACAGCCTCCCCAGCCAGGGACTAAACCAACGCCTACTTCAACCAAACCTGTATATAACTCTGCATGTGCTTGTATTGCATCACAATGTAGTAGAATTTCGCACCCTCCGCCTAAAGCTAATCCCGAAGGTGCTGCAACAATAGGAAATGGCGCATACTTCACAGCCATAAAAGTTTGCTGCCCTTGTTTAATCAGGTTTTCAACCCCATCCCAATCATTTTTATCTATCGCAGAGGTTAGCAAACCAAGGTTTGCTCCAGCAGAAAAGTTTTCCGCTTCATTGTGAATTACTAATGCAACAAAATCCTGCTCTACTTTTTCTAAACTTTGTCGTAACAAGCTTAAAATTTCCATATCAAAGGTATTCATTTTGCTATGAAATTCAAAACAGGCTACACCATCCCCAGTATCCCATAAACTAGCGGATGCATTTTTCAGAATTGGGGAATGTTGTAATTTTACATCGGAGAGTAATAAAACATCTTCAGCTCGTTGAACAGGCTGATATTTGCCAGATAAAGCACGATATTTAAGTACGCCTGAACCTGTTTTATAAAATGCCTGAGGGCATAATAGATCGGGGACTTCATAACCATCCTGCTTAACCTTAACAGCAAACCAATCCACACCAATTTTATCAAGTAGTTCAAAAGGCCCATATTGCCAGTTATAACCTAGGCGCATGGCTTCATCTACAGAACTTATGTCGTCAGCTATTTCAGGGGTAAGGTTGGCTGCGTATAACAACGTTTTTGAGATAACTGTCCAAGCATAATTACTGAATTTATCATCTAACGACAAGAATGCTTGCAGACCCTGCTTATGAACCACTTTTAAACAGTCTAGAACAGGTTTCTCACTTTGACTATATTCACCCGTGTTCAAATCAATAGATTCTTTAACCCGTTTACCTTCGGCTTTATTTAATCGGTAAAAGCCCCCTTTACCTTTTCTACCGGTATAGCCATGGCTAATCATTTGGGTAAATAATTCAGGTAATTGATTAATTTCATAAAAAGCATCCTGCTCGGGCAATTGCTTCATACTCTCTATAATATGAGGAATTAAATCCAGACCCACTAAATCCAATAAACCAAAAACACCTGTTTTAGGTATACCAAAAGGCGCACTCATCACTGCGTCAGCTTCTTCGACGGTCAGTCCTTGTTTAAAGGCTTCCAGCAAGCCGCTCTGTACCCAATAAATACCTATCCGGTTGGCAATAAAGCCCGTAGTGTCTTTACATTCAACGCAACCTTTTCCTAATTTTATTTCAGCAAACTTTTTAACAGTCTCAGTAACTTGTGGCAGTGTTTTAGAACTGCTGACCAGTTCCAACAAACGCATATAACGAGGCGGATTAAAAAAATGGGTAATCATAAAACGGCTTTGAAAATCCGTAGAAAAGCCATCAAGTAACTGTGCTAAAGGCAGAGTAGAGGTATTGGAAGAAATAATGGTTTGTGGTTGGCAAACCTTTTCCAGTTTTAGGTAAAGTGATTTTTTAATGGTTAAATCTTCAATCACGGCTTCTATCACCCAATCAACTTCTGATAATAAGTCTAGATGATCTTCAATATTACCCGTGGTGATTAGTCGTGCATTTTTTTTATGCATTAAAGGTGCTGGCTTGGCTTTTAAAAGTTTTTGTACCGCTGTTTCAGCAATTACATTGCGATTTTTAACCTCACCATTTTCTGATTTTGGAACAATATCCAATAAAAAGACAGGGATACTGGCATTACTGACATGCGCTGCAATACTCGCTCCCATAACACCTGCGCCGATAACGGCAACTTTTTCAATGTTCATCAGATTGCCTCCATTATCGTTGCAATCCCTTGTCCACCCCCTATACATTGCGTGGCTAATGCGTATTTCTTATTTTCTCTTTGTAATAAGCTCGCCGCTTTTCCGACAATACGTGCACCTGTCGCGCCCAATGGATGACCTAATGCAATAGCACCACCATGCAGATTTAATTTATTTAAGGGAATGGGTAGATCATTGAGCACCGCTAACGATTGGGCAGCAAAGGCTTCATTTAATTCAACAATATCTATTTGATCTAAGATTATACCTGCTCTTTGTAAAGCCTTATGTGTTGCATTGACCGGGCCTATCCCCATGATTTCTGGTGCACAAGCAGAGACTGCAATTGATTTAATTCT
>CAZHUE010000044.1:0-15951 GCA_964535875.1 uncultured Methylomarinum sp. | reverse complement strand
AAAGGCCAGGACACCTAAAAGTGAGCAACTCCAACCGAGTAGCAGTGCACGTATTTCTGTAGAAAGATTTGATCCTCGCCAACTTTGGTATAAATTAAATGCTGGAAACCACCAAGCACTGAATATAAAACCTAGTACAATAACGGTTAAATAGTTTTCTGGTAAATGGCCAGTATAGGGAGGAAAATACTTGATAGGTTCTAGTAGATAAAAACACACCGTACCGGACGCGATGATGATGACGCTATCAATTAATCTTAAGGATAAAGCTAATAAACTAGCGTTTTCTTTTACTGAAAAGGGCATGTTTTATTTTTTTTTTGTGTTTTTACTAAGGACTGAAGATTTAATAACTTCCGCATTTTGACTTGCCTCTAGGATCCATAGACAAGGGTAATAAAATAGTTATGTAGCCTGCTATGCGCCTATTTCATTACCCTTCCTATGAAACCTAAATTCTTCGCCAAACTTCGGAAGTTATTAAATCCTCAGTCCTAATACAAGTTTGATAAAGCTAATTAATACTTTGAACTATAGTTGAAGGGTTAAAAATTACTATAAAAAGACCCTGTTATTTTTATATTTAATTGTTTAATTTCAATGATAAGCAATTTACTCTCAAAGAATAGTCCTATCATTAGTTGTTTGAGTTTAGACTTTAGGAGTGAGGGTATGAAAAAATGAAAATATGGGTAGATGCTGATGCTTGTCCTGTCGTTATAAAAGATATTTTGTGTAAGGCAGCAGACCGTACCGAGATAAACACAACCTTTGTTGCCAATCAGTTTATTCGTACACCGCCTTCGCGATACATTAAATTTATACAAGTGTCGCGTGGTTTTGATGTGGCTGATAATGAAATTGTAGCGAAAGTTGAATCAGGTGATTTAGTGATAACTGGCGATATTCCTTTAGCTTCAGAAGTGATTGATAAAGGTGGCGTTGCTCTTAATCATCGTGGAGAACTCTATACGGTAGAAAATATTAAGGAACGGTTAAATATGCGTGATTTTATGGATACCTTAAGAGGCAGTGGTATTGATACTGGTGGGCAGGCAGCCTTAAATCAAAATGATCGGCAGGCTTTTGCGAATCATTTAGATAAGCTTTTAACTCAAAGTAAAAGAAAGTAAATCTGTTTATGTCAGCACATTTAAAAGAAACTTTAGTCGTAGGGATTTCAGCAACTGCTTTGTTTGATTTAAAAGAAGCGGATAAAGTGTTTCGGGAAAAATATAAGTCGGATAAAGATACCGCGATTTCTGAATATCGTAAATATATGCTTGAAAGGGAAGGGGAGCCTCTTGATGATGGGACTGGAATGCCTTTGGTTAAAGCATTGTTAGAATTAAATAAGTATCAACCGAAAAGTGAGTCGCCACTTGTCGAAGTCGTGGTTATGTCAAGAAATAGCCCTGAAACGGGAATAAGGGTGTTGCAAAATATAAGAAATAATAAGCTTAAAATTTCCAGACATGCTTTTACGGGTGGAGAGTCTGTTGTTGATTATCTTGAAGCTTTTGGCGTTGATTTGTTTTTAACCACAACTGTTGTTGATGCTCAAAAAGTAATTGACGGAAAAACATGTGCAGCCGCGGTTTTAAAAAACCCACCGAAAAATCATAAAAAAATACCCGAAGGGCAGGTTAGAATCGCTTTTGATGGTGATGCTGTTTTATTCGATGAAAGTAGCGAGATTGTTTATAAAGCGGAAGGGCTTGATCGCTTTAATAAGATAGAAGACCAGCATCAGGATCAGCCAATGCAAGAAGGACCTTATGCCGCTCTGTTAAAAAAGTTATCCCGGTTACAAGAGCGGCTTCCTTTTAGTGTTGAATATTCGCCAGTGCGTATTTCAATTGTAACGGCGAGAAATACGCCAGCAGAAATGAGGGTAATAAAAACGCTTAGGCATTGGGGCGTTTATGTGGACGAGATTTTCTTTTTAGGCGGGTTAGAGAAAACAAATGTATTGGAAGCCTTTCACCCCCATATTTTTTTTGATGATCAGGATTTGCATATCGAAAATGCATCAAAAGTCGTGCCTGCGGGGAAAGTTCCTTATCCTAGTGATTCGCCGTTGAACAAAATAAACAAGCAGTAGTTGTTTGTTATACGTAAAAGTTTCTCATTTAAGCGTTAATGCTTGTTGGGAAAAGTTAATGCCTTCCCAGCCAAAGCGCATAAAATTTCTGATATTTTGATGGCTTGTTCCTGTAGGATCTGACAATACCTCTTTATGATAAAAATCACCAAACAAATTCAGTGTTTGTTGCTGGTCTAGTTGATTCAATTGAGCAAAAGAAAAAATTTTGCATGAACCTTCATTTGTGCCAGCAGTATTAATAACTTTTTTGTTGTCTAAGCCATTAGAAAACTCAGAGGGCTCATAATTATAGTTGTTAGAGATGATCTCGATTGTTTCATTAAATTGTAGAGACTCTTTGTTTTTTGCTTTTTCAAGAAAAGTGGGTAAAGACATTTTTATATTAAGTATTATGTGTGGTTAGAATAATATTAGAGCAAGCTATGAAAAATTATTTCTACTGATTCTCTTGCTCCCAACGTTTAACTGTCGGATATAGAATAGTATTTTCTACTTCTTTGCTATCATCAGTTTTTGGATAGTCTTGAGTGAAATGCAATCCTCTGCTTTCTTTACGCACTAAAGCACTACGAATGATTAGTTCCGCCACGATCACAAGATTTCGCAGCTCAAGTAAGTCACTGGTTACTCTAAAATCACCATAATATTCAGCAATTTCCTGTTTAAGGATATTAATACGATGCATGGCTCGATTTAGTCGTTTGTTGGTTCGAACGATACCCACGTAATTCCACATAAAGTGCCTTAATTCATCCCAATTATGGGAGACAACAACCTCTTCGTCAGAGTCGCCAACTTGAGATTCATCCCACTCTGGCACTGGTCCTGGATTAGGAAGATTAGATAAAGTTTCAGTTAGATCATTTGCAGCTCTTTCTGCAAAAACCAGGCATTCAAGTAATGAGTTGCTTGCCATCCGGTTTGCACCGTGTAATCCTGTGCTTGCAACTTCACCAACAGCATACAGGCCAAGTATATCAGTGCGGGCATTTAAGTCTGTCATAACGCCGCCACAGGTATAATGGGCCGCAGGTACAACAGGAATGGGTTGCTGGGTAATATCTATACCTAATAAAAGGCATCGTTTATAAATAGTTGGGAAATGTTGCTGAATAAAATCAGCGGGTTTATGGCTTATATCAAGATAAACACAGTCAATACCATTTTTTTTTATTTCATTATCTATCGCTCTGGCAACAATATCTCTAGGTGCTAGTTCTTTTTGTGAGTCATAATGATGCATGAACTCAGTGCCATCAGGTAGAAGAAGTTTTCCTCCTTCACCTCTGACCGCCTCACTAATTAAAAAAGATCTCTCTTTCGGGTGATACAGACAAGTTGGATGGAACTGCATAAACTCCATATTGCTGATTCTACAACCTGCACGCCAAGCCAGAGCAATGCCGTCGCCAGTAGAAACATCAGGGTTAGTCGAATATAAATAGACTCTACTGGCTCCCCCTGTTGCTAAAATAACAGTTTTAGCAGAAATAGATTTTACTTTTTTATTGGCTATATCAAGAATATAGGCACCTTGAACGCATTGGCCTGATTTTTTGTATTTATTTTTGATGATTAAATCAACAGCATTATGCTTTTCAAGCAGTGTAATATTAGAGTGTTCCTTGGCTCGTTCTACAAGAGATTTTGAGACGGCTTTGCCTGTGGCATCATCGGTATGGACAATTCGTCGATGAGAATGTCCACCTTCTCGATTTAGGTGCAGGGATATTTTTCCATCCTTTTCTTTTTTTTTAGTAAATTCAACGCCTTGTTTTTTTAACCATTCAATATTTTTTTCGCCTTGTTTAACGGTGAGTCGCACAGCATCTAAATCACACAAGCCAGCGCCTGCTTTCAATGTGTCTTTAATATGCGATTCAATTGAATCATTTTCATCAAGAACTGCTGAAATACCTCCTTGAGCATGGTATGTACTGCCTGAACTTATTGCAACTTTAGAAATAACTAAAACCTGTGTTGTATCAGCAAGTCTTAGTGCTAAACTTAGGCCAGCACCACCACTACCAATAACAAGAACATCATATGCTTTTAATTTAGTCATTCGGGGTATAATATAGGATTGAGTTGGATGAATCTTACCTGATTCACTAGTGATTTTATAAAATAATGTTAACACGGTCTCATTTTTTGTGTGTTACATAGAACTTATAAGATTTAATTCTGTCCACACAACATAAACTTAAGGTAGTGAAAGAACAAACTAGGAATAATACCGAATTAGATAAAGAATTGGTGCAGAGAGTACAGCAAGGAGATAAATCCGCCTTTGATCTTTTGGTCATTAAATATCAGCATCGTATTATCCAATTGGTGAATCGCTATGTTAAAGATCCTAGTGAAGCACAGGATGTTGCTCAAGAGGCGTTTATAAAAGCGTATCGGGCATTAGGAAACTTTAGAGGCGAGAGTGCTTTTTATACTTGGTTGTACAGGATTGCAATCAATACAGCTAAAAATTATCTGGTTTCCAGAAATAGGCGATATTCGGATTACCATGTTGATGTACAAGATGCCGAGCAAGTTGAAAATGCACCCCAGTTAAAAGGAATGGAAACCCCGGAATATTTGTTATTGAATGATGAAATTATTCAAGTTATTAATTTAGCAATAGAAAATCTACCTGAAGATATGAAAACTGCAATAATATTGAGAGAATTTGAAGGTTTGAGTTATGAAGAAATAGCTCACACAATGGACTGTCCTGTAGGAACTGTGAGGTCTCGTATTTTTCGAGCCCGTGAAGCAATTGATGAAAAGCTAGGTCCATTACTTGATTAGATAGAGGCTGTATATATATGAAAAAAGAAATACATCAAAAAATATCTTCATATTTAGATAATGATCTAGATTCTTATGAAGAAGAAACGTTGTTACTAAAGATTAGTAAAGACTCTGAGTTAATAAATAAATTAACTCGTTATCAAGCAGTGAAACATGTCTTAAAACAAGATAGTTTTATTAATGTTAAGGCCGGTTTTTTAGATAAGATTAAGCAGGAAATTGATCATGAACCCCATTTTCTTATCCCTAAACAAAAGGTTAAAAAAAGGCAATTTGGTCTTTGGCAAAAAACCTCTGTTGCGATGGTTGCCAGTGCAGTTATTGCCGTAGTTTTAGTGCCTAAAAATATTGAATTAAACCAGGATAATATTGTACCTGCTATTTTAGCTTCGCCTAATGTGTCAGAGGTTACACAGCAACTTGTTAAAGCTAAACCTGAACGCACCCATAATAAAGAACAAGAGATTGAACTCGTTAAGGCTAAAATACAAGAATCTGATCAAGAGAATGATGTTGAAAATCAGCTTGCCAGTGATTTTAAGAGAATACAACATGAACGATTAAAAGCTTATTTACAAGCACATAGTGATAATTCGTATGCTTATGATGATTCGGTAAACTTTCAACCTTTTGCTTCAGTTGTTAGTCAGGAATAATAAGAAGTGATCATTCGGTTACTCTTTGTTTTTTTTGTCTCTATCTCCTGTGCATTTGCAAATGGATCTGATTATACTGCAGTACAATGGCTGGAAAAAATGAGCCAGGCAATGAAAAGTCTTGATTATCAGGGAACAGTTGCCCTTGTAAAAAATGGTCGGCTAGATTCGATGAGATATGTTCATCAAGCTAGTCATGGTCAAAAAAAAGAAAGATTGCTTTCCCTAAATTCACCTATTAGGGATGTTATTAGAGACTCAGGAAAAGTCAGTTGTTTTCTTAAAGACTCTCAAACTATGGTCATTAACCATCGCCCAACTAGCGAATCTTTTATTTTAAATTTACCTACTAGTTTTTCTAATTTAAGTGATACCTACAATATTACTTTAGGGAAAGAAGGATTAGTCGCAACACGTCCGGTTCGTGTTATTTCAATTGAAGCAAAAGATAATTACAGATATAGCAGGAAAATATGGGTGGATAAACAACATTTCTTACCTCTAAAAATGGAAGTTTATGATTTATCTGGCGTTGCAGTGGAGCAAGTCATCTTTACAGAGATACAGGTTGGGTTGCCATTATCACTGATAAATGCTGAAGCAGAGTCTGAAAATGTAAAGATAAAACATATTCATCAATCTAAGTTCTTCCCCATTGAGCAAGCTGAAGTTGTTTTGAAAAATATCCCCACAGGTTTTAAAGTGGTTTTTTTTACTCGAATGAATATTGGCAAGTCAGATCAATCAGTTGATCATTTATTATTAAGTGATGGTTTTTCTTCTATTTCAGTCTACAAAGAGTTAAAAACAAACCATGTTCCAAAAGGGTTTCAAGTTTTAGGTGTCATCAATTCCTTTACTCATGTTGTTAAAAATTATCAAATAACGGTTATGGGAGAAGTTCCTGCACAAACCGTTCAGTTTGTTGCACAAGGTGTTCAGTTTCAATAAACACCAAACCTACCTTATATTATACTTTCCCAGTTTAATTTTATTTTAAAGCCCAAGCGCTACCCCGGAGGTCGTATGCTTAAAAAAAATGTGTGGTCTTTTATTGTTCTATTTTTTATTAATTTGCCGTGTTATGCCCAACTACCAGATTTTACTGAAATGGTTAAGGATAACGGTGCCGCAGTCGTCAATATTAGTACTACCTATAAAGCACTGGATAAAATGCAAGGAAGGATGGGAGAACAGGAACACCCAGAAGGTATTCCGCCTGAAATGGAAGAGCTTTTTAAACATTTTTTTAATAATCCGAATAATCCAGGGCAGGGTATGCAGCCTAAAGATAGGGATTCAAAATCGCTAGGTTCAGGGTTTATTATTTCTGAAGATGGCTATGTATTAACGAACCATCATGTCGTCTATGGTGCAGATGAAATTGTTGTTAAATTAAAAGATAGACGTCAATTAATTGCTAAATTGATTGGTTCTGATGAAAGCACTGATATTGCATTATTAAAAGTTGAAGCAAAGAACTTGCCCGTCGTCGAAATAGGCTCATCTAATGAATTGCAAGTGGGTGAGTGGGTGTTGGCTATTGGTACTCCATTTGGTTTTGACCAATCTGTTACAGCTGGTATTGTGAGTGCAAAAGGTAGAAGTTTACCAGGTGGAAATTATGTTCCTTTTATTCAAACTGATGTGGCAATTAACCCGGGTAATTCAGGAGGGCCACTTTTTAGTATGGAAGGAAAAGTTATCGGTGTAAATTCACAAATTTATAGTCGTTCTGGTGGTTATATGGGGTTATCTTTTTCTATTCCCATTGATGTTGCAATGAATGTTGTAGAACAAATTAAAACTAAAGGAAGTGTTTCACGAGGTTGGCTAGGGGTGCAAATTCAAGATGTGACTCGGGAGTTAGCAGAATCCTTTAATATGGATAGGCCGCATGGGGCATTAATATCAAGAGTTATTCCCGATAGTCCATCAGAAAAGGCCGGTATAGAAATAGGTGATGTTATTACTGAGTTTGATGGGCGTGAGATTAATACCTCAGCTGAATTGCCCCCCATAGTAGGTATGACAACGTTAGATAAAAAAGTAAAAGTCAAACTAATTAGGGAAGGGGAGGAAAAAACTGTTAAAGTGGTCATCGGTTTATTACCTGATAAATCAACTTTGGTAAGTGAAGTTAAATCTGATAAAAAATTTGATCGTCTGGGGCTTGTAGTTACTGAGCTCACAGTAACACAACGCAAACAACTAGAGCTACCTAAGCATGGTGTGTTAATCCAAAAGGTTAAAAAAGGAGCTGCTTTTGATGTTGGTCTACAGCAGGGCGATGTAATCTTAAGAGTTCAGAATAATGTTATCCAGGATTTGGCAGATTTTGAGAAAATTGTTAAGGGTCTTTCTGCTGGACAGTCAATCGCTGTTTTAATTCAACGTAGAGGAAATCCCATTTTTTTGGCTTTAAAAATAAATAAATAAACTGTGGATCAAAAAAACATAAGAAACTTTTCCATCATCGCGCATATAGATCATGGTAAATCAACGTTAGCAGACCGGTTTATCCAAATTTGTGGCGGCTTGACTGAAAGGGAAATGGAGGATCAGGTTCTTGACTCAATGGATATTGAAAGAGAGCGGGGAATTACTATTAAGGCCCAAAGTGTCACGCTTAACTATACTACTGATGACGGTGAGGTCTATCAATTAAACTTTATTGATACCCCAGGGCATGTGGATTTTTCTTATGAAGTCTCTCGTTCACTCGCAGCGTGTGAGGGTGCTTTGTTGATTGTTGATGCAGCGCAAGGCGTAGAGGCACAAAGTGTTGCAAATTGTTACACAGCAATAGAGCAAGGGCTAGAGGTTGTTCCCGTGCTTAATAAAATTGATCTTCCTTCCGCTGAGCCTGAACGTGTGATGGCTGAAATTGAAGATGTTATCGGTATTCCTGCTGATGAAGCACTTAAAATTAGTGCAAAGACAGGAATAGGTGTAGAAGGGGTGTTAGATCAGTTAGTTAAAAAAATCCCTCCCCCTGGAGGTTCTGAGAACGCTCCCTTACAAGCGCTAATTATTGATTCATGGTTTGATAATTATTTGGGAGTGGTTTCGTTAGTTAGGATTGTTAATGGTAGCTTACGTAAAAAGCAAAAGTTGATGGTAATGTCTACAGGAAAGCTATATTTAGCTGAAAAGGTAGGTGTTTATACGCCTAAGCAAAAAGAAACAGATGTATTAAATACTGGGGAAGTGGGTTTTATTGTTGCTGGTATTAAAGATATATATGGTGCACCTGTAGGTGATACTATTACCTTGGCAGAGAATCCAGCAGAAGAAATGCTTGCTGGTTTTGAGAAAATACAGCCAAGAGTATTCGCCGGCCTTTACCCTGTTAGTTCTAATGATTATGGAAGCATGCGAGAAGCATTAGATAAACTTCGTCTAAATGATGCCTCGTTACATTTTGAACCAGAAACTTCCCAGGCCTTAGGTTTTGGTTTTCGTTGTGGTTTTCTGGGTATGCTACATATGGAAATAGTTCAGGAGCGATTAGAAAGAGAATATAATATTGACTTGATTACAACTGCACCGACGGTGGTTTATGAGGTTGAAGTTCATTCGGGTGATATATTGATGGTTGATAATCCGGCAAAACTTCCTGATGCAGGAACAATTACAGAAATTAGAGAACCTATTATTCTGGCAAATATTCTAGTGCCACAAGAATATTTAGGCGGTGTAATTAATCTTTGCATTGAAAAACGTGGTGTTCAAAAGAATATGCAATATGCAGGAAGACAAGTTTCTTTAAGCTATGAATTGCCAATGAGTGAAGTTGTACTTGATTTTTTTGATCGTTTAAAATCAGTCAGTCGAGGTTATGCTTCTTTTGAATATGAATTTATTCGTTTTGATCCTGCTGCATTGATTAAATTGGATGTTTTGATTAATAGTGATAAAGTGGATGCCTTATCAGTGATAGTACATAAAGAGCTCAGTCAAACTAGAGGACGAGATCTGGTAGAAAAAATGAAAGAATTGATTCCAAGGCAAATGTATGAGGTTGCGATTCAAGCAGCAATAGGATCTAAGGTTATTGCCAGGTCAACTGTAAAAGCAATGAGAAAGAATGTCACTGCAAAATGTTATGGCGGTGATATTTCGCGAAAGAAAAAACTATTAGAAAAACAAAAAGCAGGTAAGAAACGAATGAAGCAAGTTGGTAGTATAGAAATCCCCCAAGAAGCTTTTCTTGCTGTTTTACAAATAAATAAAGAATGATTGTTTTCCACTCTTTAAAATAATCCCTGATTTTAAACCTTATCATTATTTATTGATTCATATGGACTACGATTTTTCATTTTTTCTTGTTATAGCAAGCCTAGTTACCGGGATAATATGGGGCGGCTATTTATTATTTTTAAAGCTTTCTAAAATAGACCCAACTTCAAAAAAAGAGCCTTTACTTGTTGAGTATGCGCATTCATTTTTTCCTATTGTCTTTATTGTTCTTATTTTACGTTCTTTCATAGCAGAACCTTTCAGAATTCCTTCTGGTTCGATGATGCCAACCTTATTGATTGGTGATTTTATTCTGGTCAATAAATTCACCTATGGTATTCGATTGCCCGTTTTGAATAATAAAATTATTGAGATAAACGAGCCGGAAAGGGGTGATATTGTTGTTTTTCGCTTTCCTCAAAAACCAGAAGTTGACTATATTAAACGAGTGATTGGCTTGCCTGGGGATAGGGTTGCATACTACCAAAAAAAAATACTTATTAATGGTAAGCCAGCAAAACAAGTTTCTTTAGGCGCATATCAAGCTGTAGGTGAAGGTGAAAATATGACAGGTGCTGAACATATACTTGAAGACCTGCCTAATGGTGAACATAGTATTTTAGTTAGAAAGGGAGCACCCTCGGTAGAAGGTGTTTTTGTTGTGCCTGAAGGCCATTACTTTGTCATGGGTGATAATCGTGATAATAGCAACGACAGTCGATACTGGGGAACAGTACCCGAAGAAAATTTAGTTGGGAAAGCATTTTTTATCTGGATGAGCTGGGATTGGAAGCATAAAGGAATTGGCTTTGACCGGATTGGAACTATCTTGAAATAGTCTAAACTTACAAAGTAATTGAATAAATTTACTTTGGAGAAATAATGACATATTCGATAACTAAACAAAAAGGGTTAACATTTATTAGTATTATGTTAATTCTTGGAATACTCGCTTTTTTTACGCTTTTAGCGTTTAAAATTGGCCCTATCTACTTAAACCATAACAAAATCACTACTGCGATTACTGATGTTAAAAACCTGAGCAACGTTGAAAATATGAGCAAGCATAAAGTTAGAATGTCGCTTGCTAAGAGATTAAATATGAATTACGTCGATAAAATCAGTATAAATGACTTTGATATTATCAAAAGAGTTAATTATATTAGCGTTGAACTTAATTACGAAAGGGTCGAGAAAATTTTAGGTAATCTAAGCGTGCTAGTTGAATTTAATGAATCGTTTGAGGCCGGCGAAGGCACGTGATCAAAAAACCGGAAAATCTTGCTAAAAAACTTGGTTTAACTTTTGAACAACCTTTGTTGTTCAAAATGGCTTTAACTCATCGAAGTGCTGGCGCGAATAATAACGAAAGGCTGGAATATTTAGGCGATTCAATTCTTGGTTTTGTTATTGCTCATAAGCTTTATGAAATGTTCCCAAGAGCTAGTGAAGGAGAATTAAGTAGGCTTAGAGCGAGTCTTGTTAATCAAACATCTTTAGCTGAATTAGCAAGAGAGCATCATTTAGGCGATTATCTGATTTTGGGTTCTGGAGAATTAAAAAGTGGTGGTTATAGGCGAGACTCTATTTTATCTGATGCATTAGAGGCTATTATGGGTGCATTGTTAAAAGATCAGGGAGTCGAGGTTTGTGAAGCTTGGGTGCTAAATTTATTTTCCGGAAAACTTACTGCACTAGATCTTAATAACTGGAGTAAAGACCCTAAAACTCAATTACAGGAATTGTTACAATCCAGAAAGAAAGAGTTACCCATTTATGAGCTTGTTAAAATGAAAGGTGCTGCTCACGCGCAAATATTTAATGTTAAATGTACAACAATTTTAATCGATGAAGCAAGTATTGGAACTGGGGTTTCAAGAAAAAGAGCTGAGCAATCTGCTGCCGAGAAAATGTTAGAAATTTTAAAGAAGAAATATTAATGAATTGTGGTTATGTTGCTTTAATTGGTCGCCCAAATGTTGGCAAATCAACATTGATGAATCATATATTAGGGCAAAAGATAAGTATTACTTCTAGAAAACCACAGACTACTCGACATCGTATTCTAGGCATAAATACAAAAGAAGCAGGGCAGATTGTTTTTATGGACACCCCGGGAATGCACAAGATAGAAAAAAAAGCCTTAAATCGTTATCTAAATAAAACAGCTGATAATGTATTATTTGGTGTGGATGTCGTTGTCTGGTTGATTGATGGTCTTTCATGGCATGAATATGATGAGATAATTTTTAAAAAACTTAAACAAGCTGGTCTTCCTGTTGTTTTAGCCGTTAACAAGGTGGATAAAGTTAAGGAAAAAGAAACCTTATTAGCTTTTTTTGATAAGGCGAAAGATAAATACCCATTTCAAGAAATACTCCCAATTTCAGCCTTAAAAAAAGTAAATTTGGATAAATTAGAAAAAGTCTTATTCAATTTATTGCCTGAAAATGATTTACTCTATCCCGCAGATCAGATAACTGATCGTCCTGAACGATTTTTAGCAGCAGAAATTATTAGAGAAAAATTAACAAGGCGCTTAGGCGATGAATTACCTTATTCCTTAACCGTCGAAATTGAGCGTTATGACGAATTATCAAACATCACTAAGGTTTATGCTGTTATTTGGGTAGAACGGAGTACTCAGAAAAATATAGTGATTGGTAAGCAAGGAGAAATGCTGAAAAAAGTGGGCTCCGATGCTAGAGTCGATATTGAAAAGTTAATTGGTCAAAAGGTGTATTTACAACTTTGGGTTAAAGTAAAAAAAGGTTGGGCAAATAATGAACGTGCTCTTCAAAGCCTTGGCTTTAAAGATAGCTAATAAATTTTTTTCAAATGAATGACACCGTTGTTCAGTTGCAATCTGCATTTATTTTGCGACACAAAAAATACCGTGAAACAAGTTTGATTTTTGAGGTATTTACTAAAGAATTTGGTATCGTTTCTATTTTGGCTAAAGGCGTCAGAAAAAAAAAGTCTAAATTGGCAGGGTTGTTGCTGCCTTTTAGCTCTTTAAAGCTATCTTATTTAGGAAAAAATGATTTAAAAACGCTTACTCATGTTGAATTAGATTCATTCAGTAACCCATTAAAAGGACTTTCTTTATATTGCGGTTTTTATATTAATGAATTAATCTTTTTTTTTCTGCATAAATATGATCCTCACCCTGAAATTTTTATTGAATACCAGCGTTGTTTGATATTATTAAGCGACTCTCCCACAGAGGTAGAACAAACATTAAGGTTTTTTGAATTAAATTTAATTGAATATCTTGGATATGGAGTTCAGTTAAATTACGACGCTCAATTAAATATATTAGTAAAAGAAAAGGCAATGTATTTGTTTAGTTCTGAGCTTGGTATGATTGAGCATTCAAAAGGATATATCAGTGGATTTACATTGCTTGCCTTAGATGAAAGAGCTCATTTGAATAAACTAGCCTTATACGAATCAAAGCAGTTGATGAGACGAATAATTGATTTCCAATTAAAAGGTAAAAAATTAAATAGTAGGCAAGTTTTAGCGCAAATTATTAAACAACTATGAAAAAACAAACTATTTTATTGGGTGTTAATATAGATCATGTTGCGACCCTCCGACAGGCAAGAGGCACGAAGTACCCAGACCTAATTCAGGCAGCATTAATAGCTGAACAAGCAGGAGCTGATGGGATTACTGCTCATTTAAGGGAAGATCGGAGGCACATCCAGGATAGAGATATTTATTTACTACAAGAAATACTTCAAACCCGGCTTAATCTTGAAATGGCCGTGACTGATGAAATGATTGTTTTTGCTAGTAAGGTTAAACCAGCTGCTTGTTGCTTGGTTCCTGAAAAAAGAGAAGAATTGACTACAGAAGGGGGCTTGGATGTCGCTGGTAGTCCAGACCGAATGAAAAAAGTCTGCCATACTTTAGCCGATGAGGGGATTGAGGTTTCATTATTTATTGATCCAGAATCTAAACAAATTGATGCAGCAGTTAAATCGGGTGTACCTGTTGTTGAGTTACATACTGGATGCTATGCTAATGCAGAAAATAGTCGAAAGCAAAAGGCTGAGTTAATCAGAGTTCAACAAGCAACAGAATATGCGGTTTCGGCCGGTTTACAAGTGAATGCAGGACATGGGTTAAATATGCATAATGTAGAGGCGATTTGCAGAATCCCTGAAATAGTAGAGTTGAATATAGGCCATTCAATCATTGCTCAAGCAGTTTTTTTTGGTCTTGATCTAACAGTTAGAGATTTAAAGAAAGTGATGAGGGATTGTAGAGCAGAGCTTGTAATATAATATATATTTACTAGTTATTTCATATGACTATAATAGTTTTTAGCGAGTGGCAATCCCATGTTTTTGAATGCGGTACAGTAAAGTATCTCGTGAGATACCTAGTAGCCTAGCTGATTTGCTTCGGTTTCCGTTGGTTCTAGCTAAGGCTTGATGAATCATGTCAGCTTCTAGATCATCTAGGTGTATGCCAATTTCAGGAAGAATAAAAGCTGAGTCATCAGGAGCAGAAATGCAACTATTAAACTCATGAGGAAGATTTTCGGGCTCAATAGTTTGGCCTGCTAGTAATATACTTAGGCGTTCACACAAGTTACGTAACTCACGTATATTTCCCGGCCACGGGTAGCCACGTAAAACTTTAAAAGTACGTTTACTGAATTTTGGCGAGATAATTGAATGAGTAGAAGAAAATTGAGTTAAAAAATGTTTTACCAAAATTTGAATATCTTCAGTTCGCTGATTTAGTGATGGTAGGTCAATAGGAATTACATTTAAACGGAAAAATAAATCCTGGCGGAATTCACCGTCAGCTATTTGTTTGTTAAGGTCAGCATTTGTTGCGGCAATAATTCGAACATCAACATTGTATGGTTTTGTTTCACCAACACCTAAACATTCTCCTGATTCTAAAAAACGCAGTAGTTTTGTCTGAATGGCAAGTGGTAATGAATTAATTTCATCTAAAAATAAAGTGCCACCATCTACAGCTTGAAATAGACCTTGTTTATTAGCAATAGCACCTGTGAAGGAACCTTTTTTATGGCCAAATAATTCTGATTCAATAAGCCCTTCAGATAATGCAGCGCAGTTTAAAGTGATAAAAGGCTTGTCTGATCGAGAACTATCATTTTGAATGGCAGTAGCGAGAATTTCTTTACCTGTACCGGTCTCGCCTTTAATTAAAACGGTTACGTCTGTAGTTGCAACTATTTTTGCACTGCGAATGATGGACTCAAAAGCAGGGGAGTGACCAATATTTGAACTGAAATAATCCATAAAAGGTTTGCCTTTATATGTAAATTTAAACTCTAAATATGCTGTAATCTCATTGGATTAAACTCAGGAAATACAGCAATTAAAGCAACCAAAACTAAAAGCATGCCGATAATTTGTTTAAAGCGATGCATTCTAGATAATTTAGCTAATATACCCGACATTATACCAACTCCCATCACCGATGGCAAAGTCCCTAGTCCAAATGCGAGCATTGTTAAAGAACTTCTTAAAATATCGCCAGTTGTTATAGATAAAGCTAGAGCCGCATAAACAAGACCGCAAGGTAGCCAACCCCAAATCATACCAAAAAAAAATGCATGCAGCTTTGTTTTTACTGGGATAAGCTTTCGTCCGTAGGGTTCTAATTGCCTCCATAAACCAGCCCCTGCTTTTTCAATATATGCAAAACGAGGAAACCAGCCTGCAATGTATAGACCGGCACTAATCATAATTATCGCAGATAATAATTGCAAAACCCTATGTCCATGTTCTAACCCAAAAGGAAGAGTTAAAATAGCTTCGATTGATCCCAGAAGCAAGCCAGCTAGTGTATAACTGAAAACGCGCCCGATGTTGTAATTAAGGACATAGCCAAATAAGATTTTTTTGTTATTTCTAATTTCTGGTTTCAGGCTCAGTGTTAAAGTGCCAATGATTGAGCCGCACATTCCAATACAGTGGAGGCTGCTAAATAAGCCCATGGTAAATGCAGTAAAATATGAGGCACTAAAAGTTAGATGAAATTCCATAGGGTGTAAACACTATCACAATGTGCTAAAGATAGAAATAAAAAGGATGCAGGAAAGTAAGAATGTTTTAATAAACAGGGGATATGGCGCGCGTAGACATA
>CAZHUE010000043.1:0-16259 GCA_964535875.1 uncultured Methylomarinum sp. | reverse complement strand
AAAGGTAAAAAGATCTATGAGCAAAACAATTCAATATAGTAACGAGCCAATCGGTAATTTTAATCTAATAGCTGATTTTCTACCATCACCGGAAGAGCTTGCACTCAAACAACAAAGCACTAAAATCACAATCGCACTTAATTCTGAGAGCGTTGCCTATTTTAAAGATGCTGCAAAAAAACATCACATGCCGTATCAAAAAATAATTCGACAGCTACTCGATGAGTCTGTGGCTCAACAAAAAAGTGCTAATAAATAGCTCCAGTAGACAGTTTAAAGCGTCTTTTTTCTGTCGCAAAAACGTGTCACTTTTATCAGTCTTGTTTTACACTTAAATTTATACGAATTCAGGATGGTACATTTTGAATGTGAAATGTATAATATTGGGTTATTTAATTTAAGGGACAATCAACCAGTAATGAAGCTGGATAAAATCAAACTTTCAGGATTTAAGTCTTTTGCCGATCCCATCACAATTACAATTAAGGGTAATTTGACGGCTGTTGTTGGCCCGAATGGCTGTGGTAAATCAAATGTTATTGATGCTGTTCGCTGGGTGATGGGGGAAAGTTCCGCCAAACATTTGCGTGGTGGAAGTATGGCTGATGTGATCTTTAATGGATCATCAGGAAGAAAGCCACTCAGTATTGCCACTGTTGAATTGATTTTTGATAATAGTGAAGGAAAAGCGGGAGGTGAATATTCTAAATACAGTTCAATTTCGATAAAAAGACAGGTCAGTAGAGATGGACAATCTCAATACGCATTGAATGGGACTAAATGCCGTCGTAAAGACATTACTGATTTGTTTTTAGGCACAGGTTTAGGCGCACGAAGTTATGCAATTATTGAGCAAGGTACGATTTCCAGAATGGTCGAGTCCAAGCCCGAGGAACTGCGAGTTCATATAGAAGAAGCAGCGGGTATTTCTAAATATAAGGAACGAAGGCATGAAACTGAAACTCGTATGCGGCATACCAGAGAAAACCTGGAGAGATTAGATGATTTGCGTGATGAGGTTGAAAAACAGCTTGAGAATTTAAAACGACAATCAGAAAAAGCTGAAAAATTTACTGATCTAAAAAAACAGGAGCGACTCTATAAAAGAGAATTGTTGGCAATACGCTGGAATAGTTATCATCAAACATCTGCACAATTAGAAACACGATTACAAGATATTGCAGCAGAACATAATCGCTTATTTGAGTTGCTTCGACAAATAGACAAATCTATAGAAGCAAAACGAATAGAGCAAAAACAGCAGCAGCAATTAGTCGATTCTGCACAAGAAGAATACTATCATGTTGTTGCAGAAGTGAGTCGTCTGGAACAAACAATTAAACACAACGAAACTAATCATGAAGAAACAGTGATTGAAGTTGATCGTTTAAAACAACAAGCCACACATTCCAAAAATGATTTTGAACAGGATATTCTTCAATTAGAAGAAATTAAAGCTTCGTTAGAAGAAGAAGAGGAAAGCAAAATTGTTGCGATTGAGCAATTTGAAGAAAATTCAGTGACTCAAAAAAAGTTGCGAGAAACTAAAGCAAAGTGGCAAAAGCAGTGGGAAGTCTATTTAACGGAAAGTTCGAAATATAACGAACAGGCTGAGGTGCAACGGGTAAAATTATCCCATCTAACAAACCAGTCTCAGCAATTACAGCAAAGAATGGAAAAGCTTCAGCTTGAACGTAATGAATTATCCAAGATAGATTTACAAACAGAAATTTCATCATTGGATAGCAGTATTGAATTGATTGAGACAGATAGAGAAGATTTGCAACAACAGCTTGAAGCAATTTATAGTCAAATTATTGATTTTCGTGAACAAATAAAAATATTTCACAATCAATTGCATCAAAACCGATCTGAGTTACAAAAAATGAGTGGTAAAATTACCTCGTTAGAGTTATTGCAACAGCATGCAATGGGCAAGGATAAAAAAAATCTTGTTCAATGGTTAGAAAAAATGGACTTGTCGAATAATCAACGGTTAGCTGAGTTTTTAGAGGTTGAGTCTGGTTGGGAAAATGCAGTTGAAACGGTTTTAGGGCGTTATCTTGAGGCAATTTGTGTAAAAGATACAAAACAGATTGTTCAAGGGTTACAGTATTTAACCGATCAGTCCGTCATTGTGTTTAATACAAAACAGTCCAAAACAGTAGAACAGGAAAGTGATTTCCCTTCCTTATTAGAAAAAATATCATCGCCCTGGGATTTAAGTGGGTTGTTAACTGGAATTTACTATGCAGATGATCTTGAGTCAGCAAAGGTATTGAGTTTAAAAATAAAGTCTTATGAGTCTGTTGTTACACCAGAAGGTGATTGGATTGCTAGAGATTGGATAATTATTTCTCGCTCCAGTGATAGCAAACAAGGCGTGTTACAACGTGAGAAAGAGTTACGCCTTTTAAAACAAAGGCGCGTTGAATTAAACAATGAAATTGAGGTGTTTGAAAATCAGTTAGATGAAGCTGAAATATCACTCAAAAGTTCAGAAGCAAAGAGGGAAGAGTTGCAACAGAAAGATAAAATTTTGGGTTCTGAATACTCTGCAAAAAGTGCTCAGTTTAGTGCTTATTCAGCAAAGCAGGAACAACAACAGCAACGGTTAAATCAGATAAGTCATGATATTGAAGAAATCATGTTAGAAATAACAGGTATTGCTGAAACGGTTGATGAATCAGAAGGTTTAAAGCTTATTGCTGAACAAACGCTTGAGGAACTTATCGGTAATAAAGAAACGCTAAATAAAGAGAACTTACAAATAGACTCTAAACAACATTCTATTGATTTGGCTGTTCATGAATCACAAAAAACGGTTCATTTAGTACAAGGAAAAATTGAGTCATTAAAAGCATCAGAAGGGCTAACCAGCAAGCAAATTGAACGGTTACAAATCCAGAATCAGCAGTCAGAACAGCGGAT
Organism: uncultured Methylomarinum sp.; assembly: GCA_964535875.1. Lineage (GTDB taxonomy): Bacteria > Pseudomonadota > Gammaproteobacteria > Methylococcales > Methylomonadaceae > QPIN01. Next base: position 13,328 of record CAZHUE010000043.1, on the reverse strand, counting down.
TGTAGAGTTAGAAAAAAAATTGCACTCTACCTTATTACCCCTGGATGATGAAAAACAACAATTGGATGAATTTACTGAACAAAAACTGTCACTGGAAGAAAAATTAAAACAAAATCGTCATCTGCAACAAGAAACCGAAACTGATATTAGTCTTAAAGCTGAAGAACATACACAAACTCAACGAGCGATGGAGCAGCAAAAAGAGCGACTAGATAAAGTCAGGTTTGAACAGCAAGACAGTAATGTAAGACAGCAGACGTTAACGGAACAATTGGATGAAATAGACACAGATCCTGAACAAGTTTTACATACCTTATCTGATGATGCAGAAGAGGAAGAGTGGAAGCATAGGTTAGAGAATTTTAGTAAACAAATAGACAGGCTAGGTTCAATTAATTTAACGGCTATTGAAGAGTATAAATCGCAATCAGAGCGGATGAACTTTTTGAATGAGCAACATGATGATTTGATGGAGGCGTTGAATACATTAGATCAAGCCATTAACAAAATTGACAAAGAAAGTAGGCTTCGATTTAAACAAACTTTTGATAAAATTAATTCGGGTCTACAAGCAAAATTCCCTAAACTTTTCGGTGGTGGACAAGCTTATCTAGAATTAACTGAAGATGATTTACTGGAAGCGGGTGTTAATATTATCGCCCGCCCACCTGGTAAACGAAATAGCTCTATTCACATGCTGTCTGGTGGAGAAAAGGCATTAACTGCAGTTGCATTAGTCTTTTCAATTTTTGACTTAAACCCAGCTCCTTTTTGTTTGCTGGATGAAGTTGATGCTCCATTAGATGATGCCAATGTGGTAAGATTTTCACAAATGGTTGAAGAAATGGCTGAAACTGTTCAGTTTTTGTATATTTCTCATAATAAAGTAACAATGGAAATCGCTAAACAATTAGCGGGTGTTACGATGAAAGAACCGGGGGTATCTCGAATGGTATCTGTAGATATTGAAGAAGCAGTAGACATGGCGGAAGATTAATGGATAAAGATATTTTAAGACTAGTTATTATTTCACTGGGTGTTTTTGTAATGCTTTGTATGGTGTTATGGAGTTTTTTTAAAAATAGAAAGCCTCGACGCCGGCGAGATATGAAATTTTATAACAAAAAAGATCCACTAGGTAAAATTGATAATTCATTAGTCATTAATACTGAAAATGATGATTTTGATGTAGTTCCTTTAGGGGTTGTTACAGATGATGGGTTGGTTTCTGACTCTGGTTTTGAATCTGACTCTGATCCTATTTTTAATAACTCAGCTCAAGTTAAAGTTCAAGATCAAGCTAGGAAGCAGACGGATTATGCGCCTGTTAGCCAAGAAGAATATCCCGAAACTGATCCAGAGCCGGAGTTGGAAATAGATGGTTTTAAAGAAGATGATTTAGGGTTAATTAAACCACAGGAAAAAAATTCGAGTTTTGAAGTTCCAAAAATAATCCAGATACATATATTTGCGTTAGATTATGATGGGTTTAGTGGTATAGATCTATTGGATGCCTTTCAAAAGTCCAGACTTACCTTTGGTAGTTTAAAAATTTTTGAGCGTCTTGATTCACAAAATAGAGTAGATTTTGCTGTTGCAAGTATGATTGAACCAGGAACATTTCCTGATAAAGGGATGGAATCATTTACCTGTCCTGGTATTGTCTTTTTTCTACAACCCGCAGAACTGGATAATCCTTTGGTTGTGTTTGACGAGTTTATTAAAACAATTGAAATAATAGCGACCAAACTTGAAGGGGTTAAGTTAGATCATAAAAGAGAACCTTTATCAAAAGAAACTATTAAGCAAATTCGTATTCACTTAGCTCAGAAATATCCTCAGTCTTAAGGAAGGCGATAGATATCTGATTTGATATTACCCGTTGAATAAAGCTGTAAAACTCTATAACCCGGTTTATTATCATCCAGAGCATACTCAGAGCTGTTAGGCATAAACTGAAAGCATGTAGAGGGCATGCCTAATATTAATTTGTTGTCTTTAATGATTTCCTGTTTTTGATGTATATGGCCACAAGTGATGGCTTTTACTTGTGAATGTTGATTAACTAATGAAAAAAATTCATTGCTATTTTCAATCGTCATAGTATCTAACCAGCGACTTCCTGTTGGCAAGGAGTTGTGATGAACAGCAATTAATGTGTTTAATTTTGAGTATTTATTCAATGTACTATTTAAAAACTCCAGTTCCTCGGAATTTAAAAAACCACCTTGAGTCCCTTCTTTTTGACTATTAAGACAAATAACTAGCCAGTGTTTAAATCGAACAAGCTTACCGCAATTAATCAGTTCTGATTGTATAAACTGCTGCATTAACGAAAAATCATCATGGTTGCCGGGTAAACAAACCGTTTTAGTTTGAAATTTTTCTAGCTCCTGGTGTATTCGTTGATAGTTAAATTGACAAGGGTCTTGAGCTAAGTCACCAGTAACAAGAATCAGATCAAATTTTTTATGTTTGTAAAAGGCATTTTTTAATACTTTACAGAAAGATAATTCAGTATCAATATCGCACATTTTTTCGCCTGATTTAGAAAGCAGATGAAAATCAGAAATTTGTAAAATTGATATAGATTGTTCCATATTTATATTGTTTTACATAATACTTTGGAATTTCTTTCGTAATTATAAAACTCTTTTCTTTGTCTGGGTAGCCTATTGATTTCAGTCGGATTAAAACCTCGCTCAATAAACCAATGCATGGTTTGAGTGGATAAAATGAATAATGTAGTTAATTTTTGTGTTTTAGCTTTGCGAATAACATACTCTAGTAAATTACTTCCGCGTGCAGACTTTTGGTAATCTATATGGACAGCAAGACATGCAATTTCAGCAGATTGCTTATCATCTAAACTATGAAATGCAGAACAAGCAATAATTAACCCATCACGTTCTATGACAATATAGTCATTTATTTCCATCTCAAGTTTTTCTCGAGAACGTTTAACCAAAAGTCCTTGATCTTCTAATGGTTTTATTAATTCCAGTATACCTGAAATATCATTTAAACAAGCAGGCCTGATTTCTTCATAGGGATTGGAGCTGATAAGCGTGCCTGAACCATTTCGGGTAAATAGCTCAAGTAATAATGCGCCATCTATATGTCGGTTAATTAAGTGAACTCGGTTGACACCTTGTTGACAACTTTTTATTGCTATATTTAATGAGTTATAAAGGGTTTCGGGGATTGTTTTTTCTTGTTTCAAAAATAATTCTGCTTCTTTGATAGTCATTTGTTGGATTAATTTCTGCTGTGATAAGCAACTTTGTTCAGTAAACTGTATCAGTTTCTCAGCTTGTAAGGCGATAGCAACCTCTTTTGCAACTTGTTCCGCGGCTAAATTAAAGATTTCTCCGGTTGGGGAGTAGCCTAGAGGAGAAATTAATACCACATTCTCATGATTTAATAGTTGTTGAATGTTATCGTGTTCAATTCGTCTAACTGTTCCAGTATGTAGATAATCAACGCCAACAATAATACCTAAGGGTTTAGCGATGACAAAGTTGCCTGAGGCTACTTTTATTTTTGCGCCAGCCATAGGGGAGTTAGCTAACCCCATCGATAGTAAAGCTTCAATTTCCACACGAACCAGACCTGCGGCTTCTTTAACACATTGAAGCGCAGCATCATCGGTAATTCTTAGATTTTGATGAAATTCAAAATTAATATTTTGTTGTTTTAATCGTTGGTCAACTTGTGGTCGAATACCATGGACTAAAACTAAGCGGATACCTAAGCTTTTTAAAAGTGCAAAATCATGGATTAAGTTATCACAACTGTCCATGATCATTTCACCATTAAAGTAAATGACGAAAGTTTTATTTCGATGGGCGTGGATGTATGGAGTGGAGTCTCTAAACCAGTTGACGAAATCGGTAGATGTGATTGGCATTCAATTATTTAGAATAAAAATATCAGTTACAGTAAATAATCAATAACTGTAACTGATAACGAGTTAATTATCGGTTACTGCTCCTTGTGAAGCAGAATTTACCAGTTTTGCGTATTTAGCCAATACACCACGTGTATATTTAGGCTTGGGTTGCTGCCAGTTTTTTAAACGCTGAGTAATAACATCTTCTGATATGTGCAAAGTCAACTCTTTACTTTCTGCATCAATAGTGATTTTATCACCATTTTCTACAATTGCTAAAGCTCCTCCAACATAAGCTTCTGGAGTAATATGACCGACTACAAAGCCATGAGTTCCACCAGAAAAGCGACCATCAGTAATTAATGCAACCTCTTGCCCTAATCCCTTACCCATAACAGCAGCAGTTGGGGAAAGCATTTCACGCATACCTGGCCCACCTTTTGGGCCTTCGTAACGAATGACAATCACATCACCTTTGACTATTTCTCCATTCAGGATGCTTTGCAAAGCCAGTTCTTCAGCTTCAAATACTTTTGCAGAACCAGTAAAAACCAAACCTTCTTTACCGGTAATTTTTGCAACAGCACCTTCAGTTGCCAGGTTGCCATATAAAATAGAGAGGTGACTATCTTTTTTGATAGGGTTATCTAATGAACGAATCATATCTTGTCCATCAGGGTAGGGCGGTACATCAGCTAAATTTTCTGCTAATGTTTTTCCTGTGACAGTTAAACAATCACCATGTAACAACCCTTCGTCCAACAGGGTCTTCATTAATGGTTGAATACCACCAATTTCAATTAGCTCAGCCATTTGGTAGCGCCCGCTGGGTTTTAAATCAGCTAGCATAGGGACATTAGCCCCAATACGAGTGAAATCATCTAAAGAAATATCAACATTCCCAGTATTTGCCATCGCTATGATGTGTAATACAGCATTGGTTGATCCACCTAAAGCGATAATCATAGTGATTGCGTTTTCAAACGCTTTTTTGGTCATGATGTCACTAGGTTTGATGTTCTTTTCCAGTAACTTTAGAACCGCAGCACCCGCGTGCTCACAGTCTATTCGTTTATCTTCTGAAATAGCTACTTGAGCAGAGCTATTAGGTAGACTCATTCCTAAGGCTTCTATTGCTGATGCCATGGTGTTTGCAGTGTACATTCCACCGCATGAACCAGCGCCTGGAATTGCTTTTTTTTCAATAGCGGTTAATTCCGCATCATCAATTTTATTGTTAGCCCTGGCGCCTACGGCTTCAAAAACTGAAACTATATCGAGTTTTTTATTATTATGACAGCCGGGAAGAATAGTGCCCCCATACACAAAAATAGCTGGACGGTCTAGTCTTGATATTGCAATCATACAACCCGGCATATTCTTATCACAACCCCCAATAGCGATAACACCATCAAAGCCCTGGCAGCCAACAACGGTCTCAATTGAGTCGGCAATAACTTCTCTGGAAACCAAGGAATATTTCATTCCTTCTGTACCCATGGAGATGCCATCAGAAATAGTGATTGTGTTAAAAATGACTGCTTTTCCATTTGCATTATCAACACCTTTAACTGCATTATCAGCCAAGTTGTTAATATGCATATTGCAGGGCGTTACCATACTCCATGTAGACGCTATTCCAATTTGTGGCTTTTTGAAATCTTCGTTAGTAAAGCCCACTGCATGTAACATTGCACGACTTGGTGCTCTTTCCATTCCATCAACAACTAAAGATGAAAATGCGCGGTTTTTTTTATCAACCGAGTTTGCCATATTAAAAAATCCTGTGTATTTATCTAAATTAAAATGTATCCCACGAGCTTCTTGATTTTCTACCCAAGCTCAATTTAGGCAATATGATGCCTAAAATAACGCCTAATAATGATAAAAAACCGCCATATAAAAACCAGTCCTGGTTTGCACTGTCTTTTAAAGATTGATTTTCGCGCTTTAATTGTTCTAACTGCCTTTCTACAGTAATAAAACGTTCTTGTAATTTGTCCCTTTGCCGTCTAGTTTGTAGTGCATTTGAAGCTGTCGTACGAATTTCGTTTAGTTCTTTAAATAAATTATCACGTTCTAAAACTAAAGCTTGGTCAGATTGTACTGGAACAAGTAATGGTGCAGGGTTTACTTGAGTGAGTTGTATTTTAAGCGAGTCATTTTCTTTTTGTAATGAATGTAGTTTTTTATTCGCTATATTCAGGTACCACTTGCTAATTGGTTTATCTATCGTGTATCTGGTTAAAATATAGCCTTCAGAACCTCTTTTAGTTCGAACTTTAGAATAGCCAGATTCTTTATTTTCACTAAGGACTGTTAATTGTGTTCCTGTTCGTAACATTTTTATGATTTTACTGCGAGTGTTTTCACTCGTTCTTAGCGTATATTTAGTATTATCTGTGACATAAACAGTTTTAGCATGTGTAGTCATACTAAAACAGAGTAAAGCCATAAATGGAATTATAATATTTTTCACAAATATACCTTATATTTAGTTGTTAACAAACTTTTTAATCTGTCTTCTTCGTTGGAACTTCGGTTACATAGCCAGCTATGCGCTCTACATTGCACCTCGGTAATTGCTCCTGCATTACTCTACCTACACACATCCATATGCTAGTTGAATGCAAACAAAAATCCTGCGTAAATACTGGTGGGTTATTTATTACGTGTTACCTAAAGTCATTTACAAAGAAGAAACTCAAGTAATGCTTTTTGTGCGTGTAAACGATTTTCTGCTGCATCAAAAACTACGCTTTGTGGGCCGTCAATCACTTCTGCAGTCACTTCTTCACCTCTATGAGCAGGAAGGCAATGCATGAAAATTGCACTTTTATGGGCTAAACTCATTGTTGATGAGGACACTTGAAAACCCTTAAATGCAACTTCACGTTTAATCTGTTCTTCTTCTTGTCCCATGCTAGCCCAAACGTCTGTCACCAGAAGGTCTGAGTCTATTGCAGCTTGTTCCAGGGAATGAAAAATTTTGATACGATCTCCAGCAGCATCAACAATATCCTTGTTAGGTTCATAACCCACAGGACAAGCTATATTGAGCTTAAAGCCAAGTAAGTGAGCGGCGTTTATATATGAATGGCACATGTTATTACCATCACCGACCCAAGTAACTGTTTTACCATTAATATCACCTCTATGTTCAAAATAGGTCTGCATATCAGCTAATAATTGGCAAGGGTGTAATAAATCGGTTAAACCATTAATCACTGGAACAGATGAATGTTTTGCAAATGTTGTTACTGTTTCATGTGAAAAAGTCCTGATCATAATACAATCAACCATACTTGAAATTACTTTGGCACTATCTTCTAAAGGTTCACCTCGGCCTAGTTGAGTGTCTCTTGATGATAAGAATAGGGCGCTACCACCAAAGTGGGACATTCCTGTTTCAAATGAAATTCTAGTGCGAGTCGATGATTTTTCAAATATCATTGCTAATACTTGGCCTTGTAAAGGTTGAAAGTCAGGCTGTCTATGGTTCTTTAAAACGATAGCTCTGTTAATTATTGAGCGAAGTTCTTTGCTTGATAAATCAAGCAGACTTATAAAATGTCTAGGTTGCATTATTTTTACAGCTTTTTAGTGAATTCTTGGATGAGTTCTGACAAAGTATCTGTCAACAATTCAATTTGTTCGGAATCTATGATTAAAGGGGGAAGTAAACGTATTGTCTTTTCAGCGGCGACATTAATAAGTAAGCCTTTTTTATAAGCCATTCCAACGAGTTCTCCACAAGGTATAGAAAGATCAATACCAATCATTAATCCTAAATTTCTAACATTAGAAACAGCTTGATTATTTTTTAACTTATCAACTAAGTTTGAACAGATTTGATGCCCTTTTTTTTCTACCTGATCAATTATTTTTTCATTATCAAGAGTTTCTAAAACAGCAAGTGCAGCACTGCAAGCTAATGGGTTTCCGCCAAAAGTCGAGCCATGTTTACCAGCAGTTAACAATGTTGCAGCTTTACCACTTGCAAGGCAAGCGCCAATGGGGACTCCGTTTCCTAAAGCTTTTGCTAAAGTACAAACATCGGGAATTATTTTATTGTGCTGGTAAGCGAGGAATTTTCCAGTACGACCTACTCCTGTCTGGATTTCATCAATCATCATTAATAAGTTATGTTGGTCACATAAGTTTCTAATTTTATTAAGGTAATCATGTTCTGGAATGTTAACACCACCTTCACCTTGTATTGGTTCAACCAGGATAGCTACAATATCTTTATTATTTTTTATTGCACTGTTTATTGCATCAAGATTATTAAAAGGGATATGTGTAAATCCTTCGAGTAAAGGAGAAAATCCCTCTTGTATTTGTTTGTTACCCGTTGCGCTAAGTGTCGCTAAAGTACGCCCGTGAAAACTTTTTTCCATTGATAAAACGTATGGCTTATCAATACCTTGTTGATGTCCATAGCGTCTTGCTATTTTTAATGCGGCTTCATTGGCTTCTGCTCCAGAGTTAGAGAAGAAAACATTATCCATTCCACTTTTGCTAATCAATAAATTTGCTAACTGTTCCTGATGGGCGATATTGTAAAGATTAGATGTATGTAATAATTTTTGACTTTGTTCAGATATAGCTCGGTGGATTGCAGGATGTGCATGTCCCAGGTTGCAAACAGCGATGCCTGATAATGCATCAAGATAACGCTTGTTATTTTGATCCCACAGCCAAGCACCTTCACCCCTATCAAAGGTAATGGGTAAGCGATTATAGGTAGGCATAATATGAGTATTCATAATAAATTTATAGAGTTACCTTTTTTTGTGGGTCAAATAATGCTTCAAAAAACCTTTTATTATATCGAGAAGAAAATTTCAGGCAAGAAAGTTTTTAAAAAATAGTTGTTTTTTTAGTGAGTAAAAGTTGATAAGATTACTAGGTTATTTTAAATTGAGTAGAATATAATGGAAGTTATAGAAAGAATTAAAGATCAATTAGGAAGCCATCCTATTGTTTTATATATGAAAGGGTCGCCTGATTTTCCACAATGCGGGTTTTCAGCTCAAACTGTGCAGGTTTTAAAAGCGTGTAATGCTCAGTTTATGTATATTAATATTTTTGATGACCCTGAAGTTAGGGAGGCACTTAAAGAATATTCTAATTGGCCAACTTATCCACAACTTTATGTTAATGGAGAGCTGGTTGGTGGGTGCGATATCATTATTGATATGCATAATAATGGTGAATTAGAAGGTCTTTTGTCTGCCGCTAATAAGCTGGACAGTTAATTTTTTTTGTTTTAGGAGCAAGGTTTTGATATTGCTTAATTCTTGTTTACAGGATAATTTCTAGCCTTTTATTTACTTTGCTCCTCTAGGTCTTTCCACTTATTTACAATCATGCAGAATAATTTAGCCGTTTGTTCCGCATCATAAATAGCGGAATGTGCTTTATCAGCATCCCATTCTAAATCTGCTGCTTTAGCTATTTTGGCAAGAACAGTCTGGCCATAAGCTAAACCACCTAAAGTAGCAGTATCAAAACTACTGAAGGGATGAAAAGGGCTACGCTTGGTTTTTGTTCTATCAATTGCCGCATTTAAAAAGTTAATATCAAAAGCGGGGTTATGCCCAACTAAAATTGCCCGGGTACACTCATTTCGCTTTACTGCTGCTCTAACGGGAGAAAATATTTTAGTTAATGCTTCTTTTTCGTTTACTGACATTCGAAATGGATGATAGGGATCAATGCCTGTGAATTTTAATGCAGCTTCATCAAGTTCGGAGTTTTCAAAAGGAATGACATTACAAGCATGAGATTCTGTTATCTCCAGATAACCTTGGCTATCAAACTCAACAATTACCGCAGCAATTTCTAATAAAGGGTTTTTTTTTGCATTAAAGCCAGCTGTTTCAATATCAATAACCACGGGTAAATACCCTCTAAATCGCTGGGCTAATAAAGAGTGGATCTTATCCATTAATCGTTGTCGTTGAATGATAAAGTTTGTACTATGTGGTTACACAGAAGAATTTCATATTATTTTACATTAGTTTAATGTTTTATTTTATTATATTCATATAGAAGCCCATATTGTTAATCAAGACTTTTTCTCGTTTTAATTTTGGACGGCTAAAGGAGGTAGTAGGCTTTATGCTAAAAAGTGCAATAAGTATTACTTTATTGCTATAATTTTATCAGATTCGTTTATGGAATAAATATGAATAAAAATCATCATCATTTATTAGTCAGTATCGTTTTTTCGATTCTTATCAGTGGCTGTGCTTCAACTCAAATTAAAGATGCAACAGATCCTTGGGAAGATTGGAATAGGAAAGTTCATTCTTTAAACGATAATCTTGATGAGTATCTGATGAAGCCAGTGGCAAAAGGTTATCGGTGGGTTACACCTCGTTTTATCGATCGCTCTATTACCAATGTATTTAGTAATATTAATGATATTGGTGTAACCATTAATGATGCCTTACAAGGGAAGTTCAAACAATCCGGAATGGATTTTTCTCGCTTTCTTGTTAATTCAACCATTGGAGTGGGTGGGTTAATTGATGTTGCCTCAATGATTGACTTACCAAAAAATAGAGAAGATTTTGGTCAAACAATGGGAGTTTGGGGCGTACCAACAGGGCCATATATAGTGTTACCATTTTTTGGCCCTAGCTCTGCTAGAGGAATCGGCGGTTTGATGGGAGATGCCGCTTTAAATCCAATTAGTTATACTGGTTTTTGGGTGCCGTATGTTTCAACAGGGTTGTTTGTCCTTGATAGGGTAGATATACGTGCTGATAATTTGGGTACAGAAAGAATTGCAAATGAAGCAGCTGCTTTTGGACGTTATGAGTTTTTTAGAGATGCTTACATTGCAAAAAGAAGGTCAATGGTTCTTGATGGCAATGTTCCAGAAGAAGATGATGATCTTTTGTTTGATATAGAGGATGATGACCTGCTGGATATGGATGAAGACTATAATGAATTTGATGCTCTCGAACCTGTAAAACCTTAAGAGTCGGGCTGTTCCTGATAAAAAAAAGCAACATCCTCATTATTAACACGTCGATAAATAGCTTCCACAGATAGCGTTAAATTTAAAGACGCTATTGTTAATTCATCACCCATGAAGTAATGTGTAGAAACCCAGCCTTCCGATCGTTTGCAAACTTCAACATCAACAACGTCCTGTTCAATCAACAGATATTCTTGCAACGAAGGAATATTTTGATACGCTATTTTTTTTACCGTCTCATCCATTCGTCGTGTTGAACGAGACAACACTTCAACCAAGAGTGTTGGGGACGCTGTAAAATATTAATTTTCCTCATTATCATTGCAAACAACCAGAACATCAGGATAAAAATACTTACTACCCACTTTAACTTTAAGGTCAGATGAAAAAGGCTCACAAGATGTGTTTTCTAAAAGATTAGCTAAATGTCTGGTCATGTTAATTGTAATGCGTTGATGGTTTTTACTCGTCCCCGCCATGGCATAAATTTCACCATCAACATACTCATGTTTAATGTCACTCTCCAGCCAGATACTCTTCTTCAGTAATAAATGATTGTTTGGTTTGTAACATAAAAGACCCTAAATAAAACGACTACACAACTGACCCAAAAGTGCAGTTTATCAGTAAAAAGTGACCGATAAAAACTTTTTCAACAATGACCAGGCAAAGCAATTGTATCTATTTACTTTATAAATGCAAAATAAAGCCTTTTCCCTCCTATCCCATGCTCTGCATCACTGCCATTAAGATAAGAAATTATTGTAGGGTGGAAAAGTGAAAGCATCTTCCCACCGTGTAGCATAACTTGTAACCTGTCAGAAGGAATGTCGAATAACGCTTCGCTCATCCAACTTACGGCTTACGTGTTAACGATAAAGTCGTTAGCCCACCTACAAAAAACTTATTTATTTTCTTAGTTGAGTATTTTTTAAAGGTAGCCATAAGAAAAATTAACTGATAAATTTTTTATAAGGCGCTTTTAAATAACCAATGATTTCAGCACTTTTAGAAAACACCAGAATGATATTCTGATACTTGGATTCCAATACCAAATAAGAATTATCTGGTTTTTTAGTCTTTGTTTGTTTTAGCAAATTCTGCAACTGTTTTGCCATATCAGAATTATGAGAAATAATTTCATTAATATCAACACTGTGTTCTAAAACTTGGGGTAGAAAATTATTGATAGGACGAAATAAATTAAGTTGCTGAGTGGGCGGAATTCTCTGATCTTTAACCACTTTAAGTAAAGCTTTAAGGCCATCAACAGAAGTCGGCTTTTCAGCATAAATTATCGGTGGTGACTGATTAGAAAATTGTTGAAGTGTATTTGAGTCAACATCTTGGTTATCCATCGCCTGTGCAGAAATGGTAGAAAATTTACCTTCCCAAAAAACAATACCAACGGGTCGTTGAGAATAAATTGTATGGATGCCATAAAATAAAGCAGCCAACTGAATAATAACAATAATACCTAAATCCTGAGCGAGTACCTTTTTAGGCTTATTAGAATTAAAAATTGCCAAAGTGATTAGTGGCCCTAAAACCAAATCAACTAGGGCAACAATTTTAAGCCCCTGCCACCCACCAGAAGCTGAAAAATAAGGTTGAGGGTACCAAATATTAATAATGATAAACAGCAAAATGCTAAATAAAAACACACTAGCAAGAAAATGAATGCCTGCTGCGGTAAGTCGTGATTGAACTGTTGTTTTCATTTGTATTAATTAGGTTGTTATTTTGTAAACCGGCCTTAAGGGCGAGGATATTATTAAATCCTTGCTTCTAAGCAAAAAAAATATGCAAAAGAGGTTTTAGTTATTAGGATTACTTTGGGATAAACTTAATCAAAGTATAGTCAAGAATGGATGTTTTGTTATGAGTAATGTAGGGAGAGTCGCATTTTTTTGCCCACTCGACCAAGCTTATGTGTTGCCATTAAGTTAAGGAAAAGAGGTAAGGTTTTATGTAGGTTGGGCTAACGGTTCTGTTGTTAACCTAACATTTTTTAGCATCCATGTTGTTGGGTTGCCAAAGAGACGGCAGCTCAACCTACGTGTTGTGAAAAAATAACATCCACTGGGAATACGGTAACGGAGAAAATTTGACATAATCGAAGTATAGTAAAAATGCGGATAAAAACTTCGATAATGAAAGAGAATAAAAAACAATAAGCCACCCAACCGATGAATGGATGGGTTTGTAGGGTGGAAAAGCGAGAGCACCTTCCACCGTGTGTAGCATAAGTTGAAGTTTATCAAAAGGAAATGTCGGATAACGCTCCGCTCATCCAACCTTGTATATTAAACGCATCTCTTAAACACAGGATTAATTAACATAAAAAGTTTATAGTGATAATCGATTTTCTGGGGAAGCCGTTCCAACCTTAAGCCTTGAGCTTGTACGTAGATTGGCTCCCCACCCTCGTCATCCATGCCG
>CAZHUE010000042.1:0-16610 GCA_964535875.1 uncultured Methylomarinum sp. | reverse complement strand
TTAGTTAAGGTTTCAGCTATGCAGATGTTCGATCTGGTCCGAGATATAGAATCTTACCCAGAGTTTTTACCTTGGTGTAGTGGAAGTAAAATTCTAAAAAAAGAAGGGGATATTGTTGAAGCTGAATTACAAATATCTAAAGCGGGTTTTAATAAATTATTTTCAACGAGTAATCGGAGTGTAGGAAAAGAGCAGTTATTTATAACTTTGTTGAATGGCCCTTTTTCATCACTTGATGGTGTTTGGAACTTTCTTCCTTTACGAGAAGATGCCAGTAAAATTTCTTTAGATTTAGAATTTGAAATTAATGGCAGATTTGCTAGTTTAGCCTTTGGTGTTGTTTTTAATCAAATTTGCAATACCATGGTAAGTTCCTTTACTGATAGAGCAAAGCAATTGTATGGTTAATATTGAAGTCGCTTTTGCAACCTCTGATAAACAGATATGTATACAAGTTAAATTGAAAGAAGTAATTTGTGTTCAAGAAGCGATTATTTTATCGGGAATATTAGATCAATTTTCTGAAATTGATCTAACTAAAATGAAAGTTGGCATTTTTGGGAAAGTATGCGATTTAAAAAAGTTGGTCTCTCAAGGTGATAGAGTGGAAATCTATCGCTCCTTATTTATTAATCCAATGGATGCTAGACGAAAAAGGGCTTTTAAAAAACCAGTCTGATTGCTCATTTTATTTAAATTTTTTAGAATTCTTTATCATCAATACCTTCCAGGCTCGTATTTCTATTACGGATGGATTTGGCATCATTTGAGAATGCTTTGTCTCCGGCAACTTTAGTTTTCCTTTTAGGTTCAGTAAAGGAAAAAAGTGATGTTATTTTTTCCCAAAGAGTTTTGTCGAGGTCGCGTGGAGGGACGTTGACTGTAATTTCTTTTGACTTTTTATTGGTATTTAAAGCACTTGGTCTAAAATCACCTTGTATACCAGAAAGTTTTTCATCTTTAAAAAATAAAGAAAGCCTTTTTTGTTTTCTTTGCTCGCCATCAAGTTGTACAGAATAAATATAATCCCAGCGTTGTTCATGGAAAACATCAACTAGCATTGAGGATCCCATCACATATAAAACCTGTCGTTTAGTCATGTCGGGTTTTAGTTGATCAACCATATCCTGATTGATTATATTTCCTTGATGAATATCTAAAGTATAGACACCAGGAAGGTTCTCCATAATGGTCGTACAGGCAGATAAAGTAATGCTTAAAAACAAAATCGCGGAGTAGTTAGATTTTCTCATATTTCTCTTGAAATGATGACTGAGATTAGTTGTATAAGGAAAATGATACCGTATGTTTAAAAAATAATCTTATAAAAGTATCAACAGTATGCATTAAAAAAGTTACAATTAATCCTCATCTGTAATTTTGGGGATAGTTATTGATGAGTTTTTTCCTAGATGTTTGAGAGTATAATCTTATTTCGTTAGCTTAATTTGTTCATGATTATGATTATGGAACTTAAACTATATAGAATTGATTTTGTTGCTGGTCACTTGATATAAATGGTAACGGCTGTTCTCTTAAAGAATGGGTGCGGAACTGTTTTAATCCCTTAGAGTCTATGTCTCAAGTAATTGATAATCTACCAGTGTTATATTTATGTTTATAAAGGAGGGTCTTGTTCTTGGAAAGTAATGATTTAAGAAGTGTAGGGTTAAAAGTCACATTACCTCGAGTTAAAATTCTGGAAATTTTGGAGCAGGAGACAGATCAGAAACATTTGTCTGCCGAGAAAGTTTATAAAATTTTGTTGAGTCAAAATGAAGAAATTGGATTGGCAACAGTTTATCGTGTTTTAACGCAATTTGAACTTGCTGGCTTAGTCACTCGACATCACTTTGAAGGCGGTAATTCTGTTTTTGAACTGAATAGGGGAGGGCATCATGACCATATAGTGTGTATGAAATGTGGGCGAGTTGATGAATTTACTGATAGTGTTATAGAAAAACGACAAGCTGCAATTGCTGAAAAACTAGGCTATAAATTAACGGACCATAGTTTATACCTGTATGGTTTTTGTTCTCAATGTAAAGAAAACCAATAAAGTTAAGCTATGTTTAAGCCACTGACCTTCTATATAGGTATGCGTTATACGCGTGCCAAACAGCGCACACAGTTCATTTCATTTATAACGCTCACCTCTGTTCTAGGTATGGCTTTAGGCGTGACAGCCTTAATAACCGTTCTTTCGGTGATGAATGGTTTTGAATCAGAATTGCGCGAACGAATATTAGGAATGACAGCTCATACGACGATAACAGGTAGAAATGGACGATTACTTAACTGGCAAGAATTAGAGAAAAAAGTTATTAATACCCCTCACGTTGAAGGTTCAGCACCTTTTGTCAATGGACAAGTTATGATCAGTGCAGGCCGACAAGTGAGTGGTACTTTATTGCGCGGAATAATTCCTAAACTTGAACCTAAAGTCTCTGAAGTCGCTAGTAAAATGAAAGTAGGTGAGTTAGCCGACTTAACTGATGGACAGTTTGGAATTGTTTTAGGTGCTGAGTTAGCAAATTATTTAGGTGTGGTGAAGGGTGATAAGGTCACAATTATTAGCCCTCAGGTAAATTCAACACCGGCAGGGATATTGCCTCGGTTAAAGCGTTTTACAGTCGTGGGTGTTTTTCAAGTGGGAATGTATGAGTATGATCGAAATATGGCCATTACCCATATCAATGATGCTGGAAAATTATTTCGTTTAGATGGTGCAGTTAGTGGTTTAAGACTAAAGCTTGATGATTTGTTTAATGCACCGAAAATTACTAAATCGTTAGCAAATAAGTTATATCAAAAATTTATTGTTAGCGACTGGACAAAAGCACATAGCAATTTTTTTAGAGCGATTAAAACTGAGAAACGAGTCATGTTTATTATTTTATTATTAATCGTTGCAGTTGCTGCATTTAATCTTGTTTCAACTTTAGTCATGGTGGTTACTGATAAACGAGGAGATATTGCAATTTTAAAAACACAGGGATTGTCTAATATGTCAGTGATGGGTATTTTTATAGTATTGGGCGGCATCATCGGTATTATTGGAACCTCTTTAGGTATATTAGGAGGCGTGCTTTTGGCGTTGAATATTGAAACCATAATTCCTGCCGTAGAAAGCTTTTTCGGCGTTCAGTTTATGGCCGCAGATGTTTATTATATAAGTGATGTACCCTCTAAATTAGTTTGGGCTGATGTTTATACAATAGCAAGCATAGCATTTATTTTATCTCTATTAGCTACCTTATATCCTGCTTGGCAAGCCTCTAGAGTGAACCCAGCCGAGGTACTAAGATATGAGTAATTCTGAAATATTGAAATGTCAACAGTTGACAAAGCGTTATCAACAAGGTGATTTGGATGTTGATGTTTTAAAAGGTGTTAACCTGACGATTAATACCGGTGAGCGTGTTGCAATAATGGGTGCTTCTGGCTCAGGAAAGAGCACCTTACTACACTTGTTAGGCGGTTTGGAAAAACCGACACAGGGTAATGTCGTTTTAGATGGTGAGAACCTGAATAATATTCGTGCCTCAAAACTGAGTAAATTAAGAAATCGTTCATTAGGGTTTATTTATCAATTTCATCATTTGTTAGGTGAATTTTCGATACTGGAAAATGTTGCTATGCCCGTATTAATCTCTGGGCAGTCAACTAAGCAAGCACGAAAAGAAGCAACTGAAATGTTAGGTAGAGTTGGGTTGGGTCATAGAATTGAACATAAGCCCGGTGAGTTGTCAGGAGGAGAAAGGCAACGTGCAGCAGTAGCAAGAGCATTAATTAACCGACCCAAATGTATTTTGGCGGATGAACCAACAGGTAATTTGGACAGCAAGACAGCAGAACATATTTATCAGTTAATGCTGGAATTAAATCAAGAATTACAAGTCAGTTTTTTAGTCGTAACACATGACCCAGAACTTGCAGAGAGGATGGATCGAGTGTTACATATGGAAGATGGCTTAATTGTATAAACTTGGGTTTTTTATAAATATGTTGAAAATAAGGTTATCGGCTAGAATAATAATAGATTAATCTTTGCCTTCCCTATTGGATTTTCTTGTTTTCCATTGTTTATTTACATAATATCGCCAAAATGAGCTGATACCAAAATAGCCAGCTGCTGAAGAGAGTATACCTAAAATTAAGCAACCAAATAGAAAAGGTCCTCCAATATCGCCTAGGCTGGACATGACGCCATCCAAATTAAAGTTAGCAGCAGGAGCCTCTTTTCCTAATAGGTTCAATCCAACAACATAAGCAAAATAGAACATAGGTGGCATAGTGATAGGATTAGTTAGCCAGACTAACGCTACAGAGATAGGAAGGTTGGCTCTAAAATAAAAAGCAGCAACAGCAGCTATTGCCATTTGTCCAGGTGTAGGTATCCATGCTACAAATAAACCGACTGCAAAAGCTAGAGAAACTGAACGGCGGTTTAAATGCCATAGATTAGGTTCATGTAGTCTATCACCAAGAAACTGAAGACTTTTTTGTTGCTTAAGTTTTTCAGGGTCAGGTAAAAACCTTTGAATTATTTTTTTTGGCATAATACTGTGCTACAAATTGGTTTGACTTGTTTCTAAGTTTATCAGGTTTATGCTAGTTAAGGGAGGCAATAATAAAGAATATATCCAGCTTAGGTATGATTTTAGTACAAGCAAATTATCAAAGTAATTTTGTTCCAATTCTATAGGTTTTAGTTCTTGGATAAATATCAACTTGCTAAAGATTACTGCATAAACTTTTCCTTTAGTTTTATTTAAATTTGTCGCTATAGATAGTCTAACTATAGTTTTGGTCAGGAGGGGAGAGGTTATGCAACATGTCATTAATTTAACTTCAAGAGTAAATTCAGTTTCTATTTTGAAAAGTCAGAATAATAAAGGCTCGGCAGATACATCAAGCCAAGTTGAAAATAAAGAGGCAGTAAAAATAACAGGGACATCTATAGAGCAGGCGAAACAGCAATACAACAGGTCTATTCTGGAGTCAAACTTAAATGTTAGTTTAAGTGCTGGTAACGAATCAATGTCTTTACTGTTTAAGGCTGCAATTGAAGAAATCAATATAGCACTAGAAGGTGAACTTGGAGAAAATGCTATAGAAGAGGCTTATGACTCAGGTCTTGATGTAACTCCAGAAGCTACAGCGGATAGAATTATTTCTATGAGCACTGCTTTTTTTTCAGGGTATAAAGAGCAGAACCCAGAAATGTCTGAAACTGAAGCGGCTAATAAATTTTCTGAAATAATTTCCGGAGGTATTGAAAAAGGTTTTTCACAAGCTAGAGGTATATTGGATGGTCTTAAAGTTTTGGAGGGTGATATAGCCGACAATATTGATGCAACATATGATCTTGTTGTTCGAGGTTTACAGGCTTTTCTAGATAGTTTTAAAGATGAAGATACAACACCTGAGCCTAGTGGGGAAAAGATACCGACATAAAAACATCAAGTGTTCTTTAATGTCCTGCCATTTGTAGTAGGCATCCTGGTTGTTCAACAATTTTCTGAGTTACCTTCGTTATTAGGGTTAATAGCCTTTTTTATCATAGCGATTATTCTTACTTTTTGTCGATACTGGCGATTGTTGTTTTTTATTATCGGGATAATTTGGGCAAGTAGTTTTGCAACAGTACGTTTGGCGGATAGATTACCTGAATCGTTACAAGGGCAAGAAATTGAAGTGGAAGGGCAGGTGATTGGATTGCCTAATTATGATGAGCGAAAAGTTCGATTTGATTTTGCTGTCTCGAAACCTACAGTCAACTTTCCTAAAAAAATTCGTTTAAGCTGGTATTCCCCTAAGCAAAAAATAAAAACAGGCCAGTTCTGGACTTTAACGGTTAAATTAAAAAAGCCTCATGGGCGGTTTAATCCAGGGGGATTTGATTATGAAAAATGGTTATTTATACAAAGTATTGGGGCAACTGGTTATATAAGAAATAGGCCTGAGCCCGTACTCAATAAATTAAAATCAAGCAGCAATAATTTTTCAATACTACGTCAGTCAATTTCAGATAAGTTAGATATATTGCTTAAAGATAACTCTAATAAAGGGGTTGTTAAAGCTTTAATGATAGGCGAACGGGATGAGATAACCCAACAGCAATGGGACGTTTTTAGAAAAACGGGAACAGTGCATTTATTAGCAATATCAGGTCTACATATTGGACTGGTTTCTGGACTGATGTACTTTTTAATATTGCAAATAAGTATTAAGTTTTCTGTTGTTTCACCACAAAAATATGCGGCAATTTCAGCGATATTAATAGCATTGTTTTATTCAGCTTTGGCTGGTTTTTCATTACCTACTCAGCGATCATTAATCATGTTAATCATTGCCATGGCAACACTCGTATGGCAACGTAAAGTCACAGCAGGCCATACCGTTTCCCTTACTCTTTTTGCAGTATTAATAGTTGACCCTTTAGCCGTTTTATCTGTTGGTTTTTGGTTATCTTTTTTAGCGGTAATAGTTATTATTTATAGTTTGGCAGGGCGATTAGGGAGCATAGGCTATTGGCAAAGTGCTATTAAAATCCACTGTGTCACCGCGATTGGATTAGCTCCGTTATTAATCTATTTTTTTCAACAAATATCAATTATTTCACCTTTTGCAAATTTTATTACTGTACCGGTAATCAGCTTTTTAGTTGTGCCTTCAGTGTTATTTATGTTTATTTCACCGTTTATTACTGAGCAGTGTCTAGCCTTGATAAATATATTACTACAAGGATTAGATATTATTTTATCTATGATGGCTGATCTACCTTATGCAGCTATTAGTACAGCAAAAGCGCCTATTATTACAGTACCCTTAACATTGTTAGCTGTGTTTTTATTAATGGCTCCTAAAGGGTTGCCTGCACGATGGCTAGGATTAGTTTTTTTATTGCCCTCATTCTTTATTAATATTGAAAAACCAAAACAAGGTGAAGTAACAACTACCTTGCTAGATGTGGGGCAAGGGTTGTCAGCTGTCATAGAAACAGCTAATCATATTTTGGTCTTTGATACAGGTGCAAAATACTCAAATAAATTTAACATGGGGGATGCCGTTGTTGTTCCTTTTCTTGAAAGTAAAGGAATTGAACGTGTTAATACGTTATTGATTAGTCATGGCGACAATGACCATAGTGGGGGAGCCTTATCAATTATTAAGCAGAAAAATGTTTTGAATATTCTTACCAGTGTGCCTAATAGTCTTGAACAATATTCGCCTATACTTTGCATGAGAGGACAAGAATGGGAGTGGGATCAGGTGTGGTTTGAGATTCTTTCACCTACAGAAGATTTTATTGATGGTAAAAATAATAACTCTTGTGTTCTAAAGGTTAGTTCAATCCATGGAAAAATATTATTTACGGGTGATATAGAAAAACCTGCTGAAGATTGGTTGGTTACGAACTCTGCTGATCAGTTAAATAGTGACATACTTATTGCGCCACATCATGGAAGTAAAACCTCATCGACTACCCCTTTTTTAAAACAAGTATCGCCTAAGATGATATTAATTCCAGTAGGTTATAGAAACCGGTTTTTATTCCCTCATCAACAAGTATTAGAGAGATATAAAAACTTGAATATTCCCTGGATGAGTACGGCAGAGTCAGGCGCATTGACTATCCAAATGAAAAGCAATTCAGCTCAGTTTGATTCTTATCGAAAAAGTCAAATTAAATACTGGAATAAGTAATTTTTTCTGCTATTTTTTAAGTAAGAGGTTTTTTATCCAGATAAAGCTGAGGGGTTTTTTAAGTATGAAATGTTTAGTGGTAGATGACAGTAAAATGTCAAGGATGATGTTAAAAAAAATTATTAGCACTGCTCACCCCGACTGGGGGATCGTTGAAGCATGTGATGGTCAGGATGCAGTAGATAAGGCAAAAGGAGAAAACTTGGATGTTATTTTACTTGATTACAATATGCCGGTTATGGAAGGGGGAGAGGCAGCCAAAATTTTAAGGCCACAGTTTCCTGATGCTAAAATTGCTTTTTTAACAGCAAATGTACAAGAAGCAATAAAAAAATTAGCTATTCAACTTAAAGTTGATTTTATACCAAAGCCTATTACAGAAGCAAAAGTATTAAAATATGTTGGATAAAGCACCTGTTTTAGATGAATTTTTTATTGATGCTGTTGCTGAGGTGCTTAATATTGCAATGGGAAATGCGGCTGCTTCTCTAAGCGAAATGATCAATGAAGAAGTTCAATTAAGTGTACCTAGTGTACAGTTCGTTAATCGTACAGATGCTGCTAAAATTATTGGAGATAAGGCAAAAACGAATGTAAGTGGTGTGCTTCAACCTTTTCATGGTGCTTTTGCTGGAGAGGCCATGCTCTTGTTTCCGGAACAACAAAGTCTTGAATTGGTCAGAGCTGTTTTACAGCAAGACGATCTGGCTATAGAGGATCTAACCGATATGGAACAAGAGGCGATGACGGAAATTGGAAATGTCATTTTAAATGCCTGTTTATGTAGCATTGCCGATATGTTTAGCAAGGAAATGTTTGGACAAATTCCTTCGTTTATACAAGGGACATTAAACAAAGTTTTTTCTATTGAAACTGAGGTTGATTATTCCGATGCGATTGTAATGTTGTTAAACATGGATTTTTCGATTGAAAAAAAGAAGATTCAGGGTTATGTGACTTTTTTGATGGATGTTGATTCAGTTGCCCAATTCAAAGCGAATATTGAAGAATTTATAGGTGTTAATTGAATATGAGTAATGTAAACATTGATTATTGTAGTGCTGCCTCTGGTACAGATAAAGATAGTATTTGTAAAAAAGTATTTTTAAACAGTGAAACGGGCTTAATTTTATTAGATAATAAGTTTTGTATCGATAGATGGAATCCATGGTTTACAAAACATAGCGGAATTGATGTAGATAACGCTGAAGGTAAAAAATTGCTTGAAATATTTCCTGTTTTGGAAAAAAGTAGTATAGAGCGTGCTATGAATTCTTCGATAAATAATGGCATGTCTTCCATTATTTCTCAAACCTTAAATCGTAAGCAATTTCCTTTAAAGCATAGTTCTGGCCAATTTTTAGAGCAACAAATTATAGTTAAACCAATTTTATTGGATAATAAACAGCATTTTTGTTTAATCCAGATTACAGATGTCAGTGCTGCAGTTAATCGTGAAAAGCAACTAGTAGATCAGGCAAAAACAACGCGTGCTTTTTCAGAAAAATTAAAAAGAGAAAAAGAAAGAGCGCAAATAACGCTGGCTGCAATTGCAGATGCCGTGATTACCACGGATAAAGCAGGTGTCATTTTATCCATGAACCCCGTCGCAGAAATTTTAACAGGTGTTTTTGAAGATGAAGCGCAAGGTAAAAATGTAGATCAGGTTTTTAAATTAATTGATGAGAAAACGCAAGAACCAATTTTATGTCCGGTACTGAAGTGTCTTGATAGGAAAGATGTTGTCATTAATGATGTAGATCATATGTTACAGGGGAGTGACTCTAGCTTTTCTATCACCGATTCTGTCGCACCAATTTTTGATGAAGATGAGAATTTGCTAGGCACTATTTTAGTGTTTAGAGATGTGACTCAAGCAAGGTCTTTATCTGCAGAATTAAATTGGCAAGCGTTGCATGACCCTTTAACAGGTTTGGCCAATCGACGTAAATTTGAAGGTGAGATGAAGAGTTTGTTGATAAAAGCCAAGTCAGACGATTTACAGCATCACCTTTTATATCTGGACTTAGATCAATTTAAAGTAGTAAATGACACCTGTGGGCATGATGCGGGTGATGAATTATTAGTACAAATCACCGATGTTTTAGATAAAAAAACGCGTAAAACTGATCTGTTAGCCCGACTAGGCGGGGATGAATTTGGTCTTTTGTTGGAAAGTTGTGATGCAGAACATGCGCTAGTCGTCGCCAATAATTTACGGCAGGCGGTAGAGGATTTTAGATTTGCCTGGCAAACTCAAACATTTAGAATTGGTGTGAGTATCGGTATCGCTGCAATAACAGGGGAAGAAGCTAAAGATTCAGAAATACTAAGTGCGGCAGATGCTGCTTGTTATATTGCAAAAGAAACAGGCCGTAATCGAGTACATTTTCATCAAAGTGATAGCTCTGCTTCAGCGGTGCATCAGAAAGAAATGCAATGGATTTCTCGGTTGCAAACAGCATTAGATAATGATAATTTTGAGCTTTATTTACAACGGATACAGGATGCAAACACTTTATCCGTTGTTTCAAATCATTATGAGGTTTTATTGCGAATGGTTGGAGAAGAGGGGCAAATTATTCCTCCAGGTGCATTTTTGCCGGCAGCAGAACGTTTTAACCTTATTGGAAGCGTCGACCGTTGGGTCGTTGAAAATGTGTTTAAAAAACTGAAAATTATTAGGCATAGATACAATGATATAGATAAATTATCCTTATCAATAAATTTATCAGGTGCATCAATGGGGGATAATGAGTTTCTTGAGAGAATTTGTCAGTTATTGGATGAGTCCAGTTACTCCGCAGAAAGTTTCTGTTTTGAAATCACAGAAACAGCTGCTATAACAAATTTAAAGCATGCCCAAGTCTTTTTATCCAAACTACAATCCAAAGGGTGCAAGATTGCATTAGATGATTTTGGCAGTGGATTGTCATCCTTTGCTTATTTAAAATCATTACCAATTGATGTGATTAAAATTGATGGGTATTTTGTTAAAGACATAGCAAATGATGAGATAGATAAGGTATTTGTTGAATCAATTAATAAAATGGGTCAGGTCATGGGTTTAACAACGGTGGCAGAATTTGTGGAAAATGAGGATATTTTAAAAATATTGTCAGAAATTGGAGTGAATTACGCCCAAGGTTTTGGGATTCATAAACCTTGTCCTTTTGATGATGCTATTTTGTTAAACGACTAATACATTTGGTTCTATCTCTAAATTGATTATTGAATGCCTATTTTTTACTTATAAAAAACTCAATATCTCTGAGATGATTAGATTACGCAACAAATAACCCTCCCCTCTTACTTGCCTTATGGTCTTGAACAGGTTTTAAGCGGAATATCGTTTTTATGCTCTGTCAGAGCAATAATTGACATTAACCTGGTTTCGGTATCAATTATCTTTGTTTGATTGCTTTTGGTTATTTTCATAGTGCCTTGGCAACTCTAGATTTTGAAAATCTCATTAATAGGGCTAGGTTTGCTATAGTGATAGCCTTGAGCAAAATCAACACCAATTTCTTTTAAAATAGCGACTATCTTCTGGTCTTCAACAAACTCAGCAATAGTTTTTTTACCCATCACTTGGCCAATCTCATTGATTGACTTAACCATTGCTCTATCAATGGGGTCGTTTTCAATATCTTTTACAAACATTCCGTCAATTTTCAGAAATTCCACGGGTAAATTTTTTAAGTATGCAAAGGATGATAATCCACTACCAAAATCATCTAGTGAAAATCGCACGCCAATATTTTGTAAGCCTGAGATAAGTGATTGTGCTTGAGATAAATTATTAATGGCAGATGTTTCAGTAATTTCAAAAACTAGCTTATCAGTAGGGAATTTTAATCTGTTAATCAAATTTATAATAAAAGGTTGAAGGCTAGCGTCAGCCAAGCTTTGCCCGGAAAGATTAATACTAAAGCTTTCTAACTCCTCCAGAATAGAGTTGTGATCATTAAACCAAAGCAAAGTTTGTTCTATCACCCAACAATCAATTTTTGTGGCCAAATTAAATCGCTCTGCTACGGGTAAAAACACGCCGGGGGGAATGATTGATTTATCTTTATCAACCAAGCGCAGTAAAACTTCATATTTAGGCATACTGAAAGTAGGGCCTAATGACACAATTTTTTGTGCATAGAGTGCAAATTGATTTGAGACTAATGCATCCTCAATTTTAGTTACCCATTGACGTTCCTCTGTCTTTTCATTGAGGTATTTATCATTTTCAGAAAATAAATAAACTTTATTTCTACCGGTATTTTTTGCAGCATAACAAGCGGTATCAGCTAATTTTAGTACTTGTGTTGCTTGGTCACCTTTTTTTATGGTGACCACTCCAATACTTGAACCTACTTTTAGTGTTTTATTGTCCCAGACAAGTTGATACTCACTAATACACCGTCGCAAAATTTCCGCTATTTGAAGCGCTTTATCTTGTTCACAATGAGGTAAAACCAGAGCAAACTCATCGCCACCTAAGCGTGCTAGTTTGTCGTGTTTTCTTCCTACTTGTTTCATTAATGTACTTAATTGTCGTAATAGCTCATCACCTGCTAAGTGTCCGGCTGTATCATTAACAACCTTAAAATGATCCAGATCAATAAAACATAAAGCATGTGTTTCCATGTCTTCTGTGTTTCTTAGTAGTGCTTCCAGATGTAGTTCAAATTCATAACGATTAATTAAACCTGTTAATGGATCATGCGAAGCTCTGTAAGCATTATCTTTTGCGATTTTTCTTTCTTTGGTAATATCTTCTTGAGTGGATATAAAATGAGTGGCCAGGCCTTCATCATCATTAATAGGCGTTACGGTTTCTCTAACCCAATATAACTCTCCATTTTTTTTCTTATTTTGTAAAGAACCATTCCATGCTATACCCTGTTTTAATTGCTCCCACACTTCAGGGTTGTCGGTTAGCTTATTGAGACCAGATCGTAATAAGGAAATATTTTTTCCAATAATGTTTTCTTTCTTATAACCAGTGATTGCTTCAACTCGGGGGTTTACATATTCAACAATACCCTCAATATTAGTCATAACCACAAGGTTTGGGCTTTGTTTTACTGCCGTTGACAATTTATTTAATTCTTTTTGTTTATTTAGTTGCTCAGAAATATCTCTTAAAAAGCAAGAAAAAAATTGCTGATCGTTTGATGTCCAGGTAGAAAGTAAAAGTTCTATAGGAAAAGTGGTTCCATTTTTCTTAATGCCTTTTACTTGAAGGGTTTGTTTACATGGCAGAGAGTTTATAGTTTTATTAGCTCGTGAAAACCCTTGTAAATGTTTACTCAAAAATTCTTTAGGGATCAATTTATTAATTGTATCACCTAGTATTTCAGTTTCTGTATAACCAAAAACCACGCATGCAGCACGATTCCAAAATGTAATCTCACCTAAGTGATTTGCCGTGATTATCGCATCATTTGCCGATTCAGCAATAGCTTGAAATTTTGATTCAGATTCTCGTAATGACTTTTCAGCATCAATCTTTTGTATTAAGATCTTTAGACGATGTTCTAATAAATTCCAATTAACCGGTTTTTGAATATAATCTTCTGCACCAGCTTTAAATGCATTATCAATAACTGACTGATCTTCTAACCCAGTGACAATAATAATTGGAATAGTATTTATTAAAGGGTTTGAGTGATTTTTTAAACGCTGACAAGCCTCAAAACCGTCAAGTTCTGGCATAGAGGCATCCATCAATACAAGCTGAGGTTGTTGTTTACAGCATTGTTCAATAACTTGAGTACCCGTAGTCGCAGTAATGACTAAATAACCAGCATTTTCTAATCTCTTAGTCAAAATAGTAGAAGTGATTTTGTCGTCTTCTGCGACTAAAATTAGGGGTTTAGATATATATATAGACATGTTTCTTAATCTCACTCACGATAATTCAATAATAGTCTTTTCTGTAAGTGTCTCTAGCTGTATAACTAGGTCATCTTTGGGTTTTATATTAGCTTTGGCTTGTTTTTCTATCACACTTAAAACATCAAATAATGCATCTGCTCCCATAGTGCCTGATGCGCCTTTAATTTTATGAGCAACTTTTGTTAATTCTTTTAAATTGTTCTTTTGAGATAGCTTTTTAAGCTGCTGAACAGACTCAGATAGTGACTGAAGATAGCCCTGAACAATTTCATCAAAACAATCACCTACCGCTTCTTTTTGATCAGCGAGGTATTTTTTATTAATAATGGCAAGCTGTTTAATCTCTGATTCAGTAACCTCTGTTTCGATGAATATGGTTTGTTTATCAGATTTTTTAACCCATTTTAAAATTATTTTTGACAGATTAACGCCTTTGAAAGGTTTAGGTAAAAAATCATTCATGCCTACTTCCAGGCATCTATCCTGATCCTCTTTCATTGCATCTGCTGTCACCGCAATGATTGGTACACTTGCATCACTGGATTTTCTTGCTCTAATAGCCAGTGTTGTTTCAAACCCGTCCATTTCAGGCATATGACAGTCCATTAAAACCAAATCATATTGTTGCTGATCAAGTTTTTCAAGAACCAATAATCCATTTTCAACACATTCAACCGTTGCTCCCATTTGTTCAAGCATGTTGACAATCACTGCCTGATTGGTGGAATAATCTTCTGCGACTAATAAATTTATTCCGCTTAAAACTTTACTTTTTTCGATTGAAACAATTGGGTTGTTAGTTTGCTGTAGCTCTAAGGTGTTAGAAAAAACACCCTGACAAGCATTAAACAGCACGGATTGTTTGAGTGGTTTTGGTAAAATCTGAACAATATTAGGTAACTTTGCTTGCTGAATTTCTGTACTGTCATACCAGGAGGACAGTACAATAATTGGGATTTTCTTTAACAAGTCATTATTTGCCATTGTTTTAGCAACAGTTAAACCATTGATACCAGGCAGCTTATAATCTAACAATACCAGGTCTACAGGGGTTTCAGTTTTTTGCGCTTTTTCAATATAGGCTAACCCTTCTTCTCCACTACTTTTGGAATGAACAATAAATGCTTTCTGTTGTAACTGAGATTCAATAATGTGTAAAATTATGGGGTTATCATCAATCACTAAAACTTGTTTTCCAGAACAAAAGGTAGCTGGGTCGGTATCTGTAGTTAAATGTAGATTTTTGTTTTTCTGATATTTTTGTTTTTCTAGCTGTAATTCAACCCAAAAACAAGAGCCATGTCCATACTCGCTGTTAACTCCAATATTACCTTTCATTAACCCGACTAAGCGTTGAACAATAGACAAGCCTAGCCCGCTACCCCCATATTTTCGTGTTGTTGATCCATCTGCCTGAACAAAAGGTTTGAATAAGCCTGTGATTGCTTCTTGTTTAATACCAATGCCCGTATCGTTTATTTCAATCCGTAAATTGACTTGGTTTTCTTCCTCATTGACACAGATTATCTTAACTTCTATATGCCCATGTTCAGTAAATTTAATAGCATTACCTATTAAATTAACCAAAATTTGTCGTAATCTTACTGGGTCTCCTTTTAAAGATAGGGGTTGTGACGGAGGGGAAAAGTGGGCAAGTAATTCAATCCCTTTTTGATGTGCTAGAGGAGCGAAGGCTTCAATAGTGTCAAATAAAATGTCTTCAAAATTCAAATCCAAAATTTCCAGGGAAACTTTTCCAGATTCAATTTTAGATAAATCCAGAATATCATTTAAGATTTGTAATAACGCATCGCCTGAGCGGTATATAGTCTCTGCATAATTTTTTTGCTGTTCATCTAAATTGCTCTGTAATAATAATTCTGTCATGCCTAGTACACCATTCATCGGGGTACGGATTTCATGACTCATGGTTGCTAAAAACTCGGATTTATAACGACTGGCTTGTTCAAGTTCTTGTGCTTTTTCTTCAATCTGTTTTTGTGTTTTTTGTAGCGTTTTATTTTTTACTTCAATCTCTTGTTTCTGCTGCTCCATTTCATAGGCGTGCTTGGCAATTTCATTATGGCTTTGTTGCAATTTTTGCTTTTGATGTTCTAACTCACTCGTTTGTTGTTGTGTTTGTTCTAATAAAATTTGAGTCTGTGTTCTGTTTTCGGCTGTCAATAAACTGATAGCGACAGAGGATGCTATTGTTTTTAAATATTGAACCTGAATATCTGAAAAAGCTGTAACTGAGCCCAATTCAATAACCGCAATGACCTTATTAACATTAATTAAAGGAATAACAATAAGACTTCGAGGTACATGTTCTCCTAAACCGGAAGTAATTTGAATATAATCTTTCGGAACATGATTAAAACGAATCACTTTCTTTTCTAATGCAGCTTGACCAATAATGCCTTCTCCGAATTTAAAGGTATTTTCAATGCGTTTCCGGCTTTCAAAGGCATAACTACCTGATAGACGTAAGTCATTATTGTTATCTGTAATATAGATAGCTCCGATTTGTGCATTCAAATAATTACAGATAAAGAAAATAGCTTTTTCAGCAACCACTTCAGTGCTTAAGTCACCTTGTATATATTCATTCAGTTCTGCCTGACCTTTCTGATACCAATTTTGGGTTGTCGATTCTTCTGTGACTTCGCGTAAGGAATCCGTCATTTTTTTAATGGCTGAACCCAAAGGTGTTTTTCTTAGAATTTCTGGTAGTTCTGCTTGTGAGAAATCTCCTTCAGCAATTCTAAAGGCTTTATCTATCACTAGTTGTGTTGTATTTTCAGAAGTACGAAGCGCATCAGTCATTTCATTGATCGCAGTACCTAATTGATCATCAGGGGATTGGATAATAATATTATTAGAATAATTTCCCTGTGCGATTAATGCAGCATGTTCTATAGTTAATTGTATATTTTCCATCAAGATTTTTGACGAATGAACAATTTCACTTACTTCATCTTTCGCTTTGTATTTAATTTTAT
>CAZHUE010000041.1:8867-17372 GCA_964535875.1 uncultured Methylomarinum sp. | reverse complement strand
CCTACAGAGGACTTTCACCTCATAAGTTCACCGCCCATGCTGGGCGTACACAAAAGCATCAACCTGAGCACCTTAAGCTAGCGCGTTTTTAAAATTCATCGGTTTATTATGGTCTATCGCATTACCCAAATTTCTTGCTATCATTCGGTACCATGTTATGCTGGCGTTGGGTTGCCAAAGTGACGGCAGCCCAACCTACCAACAAGCTCTTAGGCAACCCCCAATAAATCAGTTGATCGCTAAGTTCCGCTGTAACGAGTAAGATAGTTTTTCTGCTCTCACCAGATAGGTGAGTATTTTTCGCTTCACGGTTTTGTGAAAGATCTGAATGAAAAATTCGGCAGAGTAGCTCTAGATAAGGACTACGGCTATTATTATCGGTTACACTTTCAGAGTAGACTTTGCTTCCTCAAATGACTCAATATATCTATTCGGGATAAAATTTAAGCCCCGTCCGCTAGTGCGGACATTGTCAAATTTCCCTACGCCTTCTGAAAACTATCAGCCCGTCCAAGGCTGACAACGTTGTCCATTGTTAGGAGCAAAGTCAAGTTAATTTTATTTCATCAGAGCACCTTACCACTACATTAAAATTCTAACCGAAGGCCTGCAGTAAAAATATGACTTTCAACATTCTTTAATTCAAGCACAGTTTCATAATCTATGAAACCCTGTATACCATGATTAAAATTAGCTGAAACACCTGCTCCAATATTAAAATAATCCCCATCTAAACGATCTGACCTAAGTGTCAAAGATGCATCATTGACACGATTGACATAAAAAACACTAAACTCCCTAGAACTATCGAAATATTCATGATGCCACTCTACCCTAAGATGAGGAACGATCACTGCAAATGTCTGGCTAAAGGCATAGGAAATTTGCCCACCAACAATTGTTTCAAGTGAATCAACAACCTGATCACCCATATGCAAATTAAGTCCTTCAGCCCCATGTTCATTATATTCATCAATATTAGCATTCAAATAGGTTACTCGAGCGTAAGGCCCATAAGTTAAGCTCCCCGTATGAAAATTATATCCACTGGCTAAACTAGCATTAAACTGATCACCTTCTGGTGAAGCAAATGTCGCTCTATTTACAGCCGCAGAAGTACTCTCTTGGCTATTTGATGCTATATCAATCCTTCTTTCAAGGTCATAGTCTGACCATCCATAAGTAAAGATACCATCAATATAAAAGTTACCAGAGTAAAATGTTAAATAAGCAGAAAGATTATAATTATCTGCCTCAACACCTCCACCACCCACATCAATATTTTGTGCGAAATCCAGATTGAGATGAGAATATCCCCCAGCCAGCCCCACTGTCAGGCTATCTAATACCCGATAATCAACCCCAGCAATAACCCCGATACTATAAAAGTCACTTTCATTTTCTCGAGCAGTTTTATCGGTTTCACCAAAACCACCGATAGTATTCACAAAAAAACCCAAGCGACTTCCTGATAATAATCCATCATCACCAGCAGCACCTCCATATAAATATCCAGATTTAGCATCAGCAAGATCAAATGATTTTCCATACTGCTGAGAAGAGGCTAAGCCAAAAGAACTTTTACGAATTTTATTAATATGTGATGCGATGCCACTATATTGTGCTAATGATGCTTGAGCTGAAATAGTTAAAGGAGCAAAGGTTTCTTCACTTACA
This sequence comes from uncultured Methylomarinum sp., assembly GCA_964535875.1. Classification (GTDB taxonomy): domain Bacteria; phylum Pseudomonadota; class Gammaproteobacteria; order Methylococcales; family Methylomonadaceae; genus QPIN01. The sequence continues at coordinate 15,695 of CAZHUE010000041.1, read as the reverse complement.
ATATTTTGATACCCCCCTGCTAGCTCTGTGTCACTTATATTACGACTAAATCCTGTAGCCCCTGTTCCAGTTGACTCATTTGCAGTTTGCACCATAGACCGGCAAGCAAAGAATAAATCCTTTTGTAGTGGGTCATTAAGTTGTTCATTTTGGTTCAATGCTCCTAACCCTCCACAAGTGCTACGTACAAACTTTTCAGTATTGGCTTGTAATTCATTAAAACCCTCAAGGTCTGCAGCACTTAGAGAGGTTGAAAAAACAACCATCGATACAAGACCCATTTTAATATTATTATTTTTCACGGATTTTCCTCTTTTATTAATTAAATTATAGTTGATGTGGAACAAAGAAAAACTCACCAGATTCATGCCCTGCATGACGAATAGGCGCATACTCAGGCACTTGTTCTATTCCATATTCTGCAGCAATAGCAATGATCCCTGAAGACACTTTACGATATAAGGACTGCCCCTCTAATAGCACATTATTTCCATTGAGCGCTTTAATAAAAGCATTGGCAAAAACAGAATGCTTTCCACCACCACCATCCATTACTGGTTTCAAACCACCAGATGTTAAAACGGTTCTGGATCGCGCTTTCAACATGGCTTTAAGCCATTCAGTTTTTTTTTCCGAATCAATACCAGGTTCAATTCTGGCTAATGATGAGCGAGTCATTGCACCAGAATAGCAGGAGTCAGAAACTACCATCACATGCTTAACTGACATAGAGTTTAGAATATCAGTAACAGCAACTGTTGAAATCCAGTTAGCTGTATTATCCGAATCTGCATCCACTGGTAACCAATGTCCACGCATATTCACTTTATCTAACTCACCATGCCCCGCATAATAAATTAGCAAATTATCTTTCTCATTTAATTTTGCTCGCAATTCATTCAATTCAGATAAAATCTGATACCGATTAGCATTTTGTAAAATTTTGGTTTTAAAGCCGTACTTGTCTTTTAAAACTTTGCCAACAGCAATAGCATCATTAATAGGTGTATCAAGTAAAGGTAGTTTTTTATAGTTATTATTACCTATTATTAATGCGTAGTACTGACCAAAATCCAAAGACCGCCAAGGCTGCTTCATTTCAACTTGAGGCATTTTCTCTGTTGCTCTCTGGTTCATTTTTATCGCTTTCCCTATTGATAAAATAAAATCTAAACTAGCTCTTGCTCCCTTATTATCAATTGCAACTATTTCAACTGACGTTTCAGTATCAGTTAATTTAACACTAGTCTGAAATAAACCTTGCTCATCAACTTCACTGTTCTCATCATTCACCATAAATGACAACAATTTACCTGTTGAACTGACCTTACCTATAATATCGCGCTTTTTGACCACGGAACGTAAAGTAACAGTCGGCTTTCCCCTAACTAAAACAAAGGGTGGGTCAATGATTTCTATTTTGGGTTTGTCCCCAAAATTTTCTTTATCAACTTCTACTTGTAATTGCTTGATTTTTTCCCCATATTTATTTTTCTCTAATTCCAATTGACTGATTAATACTTCTTGCTCCATCAATTTTTTTTCACTTTTATGAAACCGGGCAACTACTTCCTCATGTTCTTGAGTTTTCTTGCTCAAGAGAATTTCTGTTTTCCTCTCGGTTGCTGCCTTTTCTGTTGCCTGTATTTCCAACAACTCCTGATAATCCCTTTCAAGATCAAGCAATTTCTGCTCTGTACCAAGAACCCCTCCTTGCTTTTCGCTCAGTTTCAACCTAAACTGCTCAACGACCAGTGTTTGTTTATTCAGCTCACTTTCAAGCCTTTTAACTTCCGCTGATGAAGCCACCCCTTGACTAATTTTATTTTTTAAGTTCTTAATACTTTGTTTAGAAATGTTTTTTTCTTCAGTTAACTGGGCGATTAACTGTTGCTGTTGAATTTTTTCTTGTTCAACTTTTTTTAGAGCGATCAAAGTTTTTTGCAAATCTTCTTTATTATCGCTACCTTCATAATCACCCAATTTGCTTTGACTGATTTTTTCTGTTTCTGTCTGAGCAGCCTGCTTTAAATCCAGCAACTTTTTTTCAGTACTCGCTAAGTGTGCTTGTGTATCTAACAGTTTTATTAGTGCCTCACTCGCAGCTATTTTTTGTCGTTTTAAATTCTCAGAAAATTGATTTGCTCTTTTTTCTGTTTCACTCAGTTTAATCTTTAGAATGTCAACTTTATGCTGGTATTGCTGTTTTAAATCCGCAACACTCTGCTGTTGCAATTTGACTTCTTTCTTTTCTCTATTAACTTTGCTCTCAAGCTTCTCTATTTCTGTCTGATTTGCTTGTGCTGTCGCTTTTTTGAGTAACCACTGAGTTTTTACTAACGCATTATTCGACGCAATAACATTACTTTGTCCCTGTTTTAGTTTGCCCTGTATTGTTTCTAACTGATTGTTCAAGTTTTTAGCCTTAGTACGGCTATTTTTTAACTCAGTTTTTAAGAATTGGATTTCTCTACTTAATTTACTTTCTGAAGAGTTTTCTATACTGGCGGCATAGGGTAAATTAACTTTTTCTAACCCTGATGATTTTTCGTACCAAAACATGGCTTCTGCTAAATCTTTTTTAACACCTAAGCCTCTTTCATAGAGAAAGCCAAGATTGATTTGCGCCCGAGCATTACCTTGTTTAGCTGCCTTTTGATACCACTGAGCTGCTACTTGATAATTTGGTGTTATTCCCAAACCTTTTTCATAAATTTCCCCCACATAAGCCTGAGCTTCAGGTTTACCTATTTGTGCTTTAGGCAACCAGACTTTTAATGCTGTTGCGTAATTTGCCCGGTCATAAGCAACATATTCGCCCCCACGAATTTCACATTCAGAAGCCGATGCCTTGACGGCTCTTCTTGCAGTGGCAAAAACGCCAAGTTGACCTAATTTTCTCACTTGTGCAGGCAATAAGCAGTCAACAATCATCAAACTATCGCCATTTTCCATGCTCGTAATTTTTTGACTAAGCTCAGATTGATTGGTTGTTGTGCAGCCCAAAAGCAGAGCCAGTAACAACGAAAATATTTTTATTTTCATAACATCGCCTCAAGATCAGAACAATAATATATAAAAGCCTGTAAAAGCAAGATGGATAAGTATTTAATACTTTATTAACTTAATAAAAGTCTTTGTTTATTAAGAACCTATTGACTGATTAAAACCTCTTTACGATAACCCGTAATCAAAAGTATGGCGACGACTAGCCCAATACTAAAAAAACTACCATAATAACGGTATCATTCCTATTTCATAGCAAAACGATTCGTAATAAACCATTCATTTTTGAATATACCAAATTTCTTTAGCCTGTTGATTAACCACCAACACTGCCCAATTATTACAAGTCCAGACTTCATCAGCATCCAACTTTCGTTTCATAAAAGAATGAGCACAATAAGCATTAATTTTATTTATATCTGCCACAGGGTTTCCTCTCAATACTTGTAATTGAATAAAATGATTCATTTCTAACATTTCAATGTTTTCATCATTTCTCTGATGAATAAAACCATGAAGTTCTGCTGATGCCCAATCAAAGGGAAGTGAAAACCAGCCTTTTTTTATTTTTTCCCTATCAGACGCTGTCAATACTTGATTGTCGCTTGAAAAAAGCCAACTCCAATTAGGTTTAACTTCCTTTTTTTTGTTTCTAATCATACAGGAATCAAGGGGTGTTACCTTTTGTCTGGCACAAAATTCCTTTCTTATTTCTACTGGCATAAAGTCTGTATCAGCACGCAGACGGTTCCAGCCATTTTGAGCCTGAGCTGTCCGAGGACGCACTGTCAATAATCGGGCATGATTATAAAGCGCATAAAAAGACCCTCTATTTTGTTGTAACCGTTCCAGCTTTTTTAATGCTGTCGCCCACAGATCAATATCTGCATCAGTTTGTTCATACAAAGCCAATGCATCTAACATTTCAATTTGGCTATTGGTGTCAGATTGCCGCCTTGTTTCCGCAAGCACAGCCCGAGCCTGATGCGGCTTACCTTGATAAAGATAAGTTATTGCCAAATTAATTCTGGCAGGTACATACCAAGGGTCTTTTTCAATAGCAAGAGCTAAAACATTGACAGCATTTTCCAGAAATCCAGAAACACTACTGTTTTCAGCACTATAGTTTTTCAAAAATTGTTTCGGTGCTTCAATATCAGTAATGCTGCCTCTTATTTGAGGAGCGACTCCATGCTTATTTAACCCAGTCGCTCTACTTCGTGTATCTAAACTTAGTGGCAGCCAGTAAAATGCTAATCGTTGCTCACTCATTTGTGAACGTGCTTGCTGAAGAAAACACTGCCCCAAGTTATTTAATACAGATCGCCCTGGAAATACTTTCTGAAATTCCTTTAGAAAATATATCGCGTCATTACATTGCCCAAAATGGGCCAATCGAGAACCAAAACGAAAAAATGCTAATTTCTGATTAATTTGATAAAGTCGTTGGCGTAACAACTCAGCCCTATCTTTTGCTGCAGGATGTGAAGGTGATGTTTTAGTATTCGTTTGCTGCATCCAGAAACCAAAGAAACCTTTATCAACATTAGTCCCTGCTTTTTTACCCGCCTGATTTTTAAGCAACAAATCAACTGAATATCCTGCCATTGCAGCATAAAGAAAACCTTTATCATCAGCTTCTAACTCAGCTTGTTTCGCCTCAAAATGTTGATTTATAAATTTTGCAATTTGCTGACTGTCTACATTATCCTGCATGAAACTCTCAACTTCATGATGCCAAAAATCATCATTCGCTAAATGTGCAAGCTCATGCCCTAATATAAATGCTAACCTTGCTTCTGCAAGTTCAGTAGTCGCATTACGATGGACAATATCTAATACTTGTTTAGATAGCACGATATGACCCGCCGGCAGTGCAATTGCCCAAGCATGATTTTCGTTATTAACAACAACTAGTTTGGCCAGGCGTTTACTGTTACGATCAGCAACTAGTCGAACTGTTTTAAATACACGCTGTGCTTCCACGACTCTTGGATCTTGTTGTGCGGTCAGCTCACCAAAACTATCAATATAAAATGCAACTTCTTTGTTGAGTTTTGCACCCACTTGAAACGTTGATAGCATTAACAATATTGCTAAAGCGACTTGCTTGTTATTTCTTAATAATTTAAATCGTGCCATTGCCTTTCGTTATGTTTTTTCCAGATTATTAATTTCCAGACCCCTAAAGGAATAATCTTTGTAGGCTTTGTTCTATCTCACGCAACAGGGTCGTTTTTGCCAAAACATCCTCTTTTTTTGATAACTGGCTCAAACTGACTTTCATTTTATTAATAGCTTGTAATGCTAATTTTGCCTCAGGCTCAGATTGAGGATGCTGTTTAAAACCAGTTTCCAAAGTTTGCAATATTTTACTAAGCTCGGCCCACTGCGGCTGATCCACATGTTTTGCATTAGCTAATAGCCAAGCACTAACAGTCCATTGTCCAAAAGCATAGTAATCACGCCATTCAGAATTTTGCCAATCAATCGCTAGCTCTGAAACTAATTGCTTCGGCAATGGATCTTTCGAATTTACCAATGTACTTCTTGTATTCCATATACCAGTACCCACTGCTTTTATAGGTATTGTATAAGTTGACCTGGAAAATCCAAATGTTGGGCTTTCCCAAGGTGTAGGAAATTGATTAATGCTATCCGCATCAATTTCTACCACAAGCTCTGAAGGATCAGAAGATATACCTTTATAAAACGTATCAGACTGGTTAAAAACCAATACAATCGCTAAAGAAGCCACGGCAAAGCCTGGAACAGCTGTTGTCCAAAATGACTTCTCACCGGACCAATTTTTTAAATGCTCAATAAACCCAGCTTTTTTAGCTTTTGGCTGCTCTGGAATATGTCTATTATTTTCTGATAAATAAAGTCCCAATTGCTCCCAAGCAATAAAACAATCCTCACATTGGTTTAAGTGAGAAAGCATCATTACCCGAGTTTCTGAATTCACACGATTTTCAATAAATGCACTCATAACATTATCAGGTGGACAAGGGTTATCCTGAGGCTTTTTTGTCGCAGCAATACCCAACAATGCTACAAGCTTATCTTGATTGTCTACCATTAAATTTCTCCAAACTATTCATAAAACTATAATTCCACGTTCATCCGGTTTTTCCAGATCATCACCTATACTGCTTCCAGCCCACATTGCTGACAAGCATTTCTTAAATTATCAATGAGTCCATTAATTCGTTTATAAAGGTTGCTTTCAAGATGTAGCATTTTGCTGATCTCGTTAACTTTTAACCCTTCACAAAATCGGAGCCTTAGTAATAAACGATCTTCATCACTCATACTTAAGTGTAATTTTAAATGACTCAACAGCTCTTTAGTGGTGTCATCAACTAATGTATTAGCCGTTTTAACATCTGCTTGTATATATTCCAGTAACACCTCAAGCAACTGTTTATTATTAACAGAATCTTGCATACCATCATCTGTAGTGGATGATTCCTCTATTTGGTCAATACTAATATTATTCTCGGAAAACCGCGCTTGTTTAGTACATTTAGAATATACAGTGTTGACCATTTCTTCTATCTCCTCTCTACTCATTTCCGTTGTTCCAGAGCACAATAATTCTATTGCTTCCCTACGTTCATATTTATCAACTGTACATAATTTAAAAGCCCTTTCCCAATAAGCATCTTTCTTTTCCTTTATCCATCTTGGTGATCGGTGGTAACCAAACTTCATGCGCACAAAGTCTGTCATTAGACGAGTGACAAGTACTGCTAAAAAAGTTGCAAAACTCCCACAACCATCCCATCCAATAACTCGTTGCCATTCTTGCTCTTCCAC
>CAZHUE010000041.1:0-8850 GCA_964535875.1 uncultured Methylomarinum sp. | reverse complement strand
CATAACTGAGTGCTTGACCACCCATTTCATTATCATTGGGAAAGCGCTTTTTAGCCAGGCTTATCATAAAATTCCAGTGATCAAAAACCAGTTCTTTTGCTGTTTCAGAAGTCAGGGTATTGTTATTTTTTTTTATTATTTTCATTTTTTCTCCACCTTGAATAATCATCTTATCAATACCGATATATCTATGCTCGGACTATTTAGAAATTTAAGGTGCATCATCTATTTTTTGATAGATGATTAAAAGTAAATATTACCTATTCAAAAGATTCATCTTTATTAAACGAACAATTTAAAAAAATTTCTTAGTCTAAATTTTATTCCGTCACAAATACTGAGTTTAATTTATTGCGAGTCACCTTATATTATAGAAAAATCAGTTATCCACGATTTCTAGTACAAGAATTGACTCCACAGCACTTCTAAAAAAAATCAAATCAACCTAAGTTCCCATGCTTTTGCGAAGAAACACGTACAGAACGATATAATCAGGCAAATAAGAATTTCCAGGTAAAGCAAACGTGAAAAATCTTTTCTATGGTTTAATTGCTTCACTTTTATCACTTACTTTGGCTGGTTTTTTTAAAGCATTTTACAACCAGTCTCTTGCATTAGCACACTCCACGTTCAACTGGTTTTTCCAGATTAATTCATCAGCATCAAATGAAGTAATAAAATAAAGTTTGAATTGATTTTATCTGTCGTACATATTAAAGAGTATTTATCTTGTTTTTCAGGCTATAGCCTGAAAAACTCAAAAATATATAAATAATATTATTTTTTTTGATAAAAAAAATTTTTTGTTCGTTTATACAAGACGAGCCTGAACGGTTCTAAACACAAAAACAAAACAACTTATTTGAGGACATAAAAATGAAAAAATTAGTATTAGTATCAGCATTAGGATTATTTGTTTCTGCACAAGCATTTGCAGCTGGAACAGAAATCAACAACTCAACCATCAGTAATACTGCAGTAGTTGAAGACTCAACCAATACATCAGATGAATATTCTGAAGCGAATATGGCTAGCATAAAAATTAAGAAAGGTGATATTGAAATTAAAGACAGTCATATTCTTAATGATGCAACTGTTAAAAACTCTGACAATCATTCCAGCCCTAATTCTAAAGCCAATATGGGTTCGATAGTAATTGATGATTTTCAACCTTAATCTCCAAAAATTTACAAGTCGATGAGTAATAACAAGAGATCTGGAAACAGATCTCTTATCTTCTTTTAAAATTGAGGCACCTCACCATGAAACACGATTACAAAAAAATAATCATTCTACTAGCCATTTACAGCCTATCAACACTCGGTTTTGCCACCAATTATGATGATGGTATTAACCCGGATGGGCCAATACAAGGCAAAATGACCAAGGATACTAATATTAAATTTATTATTCAAAAAGCAACGGCTCGTATTAAATCAGGTAATAATAGAGTCATATCCTCTGACGATGGTAATGCAGGTATCGGAAATGTGATCGTTGGGCCAGGGACAAATTTAAAAGGTGCAATTATTATCAATCAATCAAACAACGTTGATTCCGCTGTTATTTCAGAGTAAACCAGTGAATGTTGCAACAAGCTTTTAATCAATTTAATTGTACAAACCAACCAATTATTTTTCCTATTTTATTCAATGAGAAGCTATCATGAAAAACAGAATATTGCTGCTAGTAATCACTGTTCTAACTTCATCATGTGGAATAAACCCGCATAACGTTGATATTGATTTGCAGGAAACACTACCAGAAACAAAGTTGACGGTATTCAGTCAGTCATTACTTGACTTAGGGCGTGTAAATAAAATTTTTGGCCAAGGTAAATTAAAAGTTATGGTAAAAAATATTATTGACAACACAGGCACATCACTACCTACTGAAGGTGAAATACCCAACGATATTACTGAAATGCTCAAAAGCGCATTAAACGGAGTAGGAGGAAATATATTCTATATTCCTTATGATCCTGCCTTTATGCTAAATACTGCCAAAACAGGCTATTCAACTTGGGGTGACAAAGAATTACCCGACATTATCCTTTCTGGCGGGATTACTGAATTTGATAGAGCCTTAGTGACCAAAGGTGAGAACAGTGATTTAGGCGTGGACATAAATAACTCTCCCTTCGACATAGACATTGGTGATAGGACTAAAAGTTCCCTTGCCAGTATTACACTTGATTTCAACTTAATTGATTTTAAGACATTTACCGGCATTCCACATATGCAGGCAATAAATAATATCAAGGTTCATAAAGGCCTACGAGAAGATAGTCTGGGCTTCACCATTTATGGTGCTTCTATTGGTGTTAAAGGAACAATGAAAAAAATACAGGGCCGTCATGCAGCAACCCGGTTACTCGTTCAACTCAGTTTGATTCAGGTACTTGCTCGCTATCAACGTCTCCCTTATTGGAAGCTATTACCGGGTACCAAAGAAGATCCCATTATTATCAGCTTATTAACTGAAGACTTTTATGCTTTAAAACCAAAAGAACGAATTGCAAAAACTCAAGAATACCTGATTTTAATTGGCAAGGATGTTGATATAACTGGAGTTCTTGATAATAAAACACTCACCGCTTTAAACTCAGTTGTTGGCAATAAAGAAACTAATCTCCTTAGGATTGACCAATATTTAGCTGTATATCGGCAGATACCTTTAGACTCCAATACTTTAAGATATCGATCTTTGGCTGATTTAAAACTTGCCAAATATCGCAAGGATTCGGCTTCAACTCTGACAGCCTCTCCTCAATCCCAATCCACCGTAAAAACACAAATAGTTGTAAAAAAAGAAAAATCAGAAAATCCCGGATCGATAAGTCTCTCAACAAATCAATCTGAATTTGATATTGGTGATCACTTAGTTATTTATTTTACCGTAGACAAACCAATGTATGTCCGACTGGTTACAGTTAATTCTCAAGGAAAAATAACAAATTTATTCCCCAACCCATACCAACAAGATAACTATGTTAAACCGGGACATCAATATCAAATCCCACCTAAAAATGCCAAATTTACATTAAAAATAAGAGGACCTGAAGGAAAAGACAAAATCAGGGCTATTGCAGGCATTCAACCTGTGACTGCTGAAAATGCGCAACTAAATCCTGATGGAAGTTTTGTGACAGACCCTTCCAGACATAATTTTACAGTAGCAGAGCGTGACATCGTTATCCATAAATAACCTGTAGTGGGGAATTAAAATGTTAAAAATAAAAGACAAAATAAAAAGAATTAGTTCAATCATATCGCTAACCTTTTTACTAACAACGTTAGTCGCCTGTGAAAATGCGCCGGTACGACGCGAAGAACTATTAACACAGCATCCAGACTGGAATTCAAAAACTGTCAAACTTATTCGTGATGGAAAAATTTTCATCGGTATGACGAAGGATCAAGTTAGAGCAACATGGGGTAGACACTGTTTCACCTGTCAAGGTACAACTGAAGGCACCGAGGGTGAATCATGGGAGTATGCAACACAAGTGGTATTTTTTGATAATAAAGGAAAAGTCGTTCGCCTCTCGACTAAGTAAAAAACAGATAGATAACCCTTAAAAACAGTAAAATCAGGAGTAATCGTTATGAACACCAAAAATACTTTAAATATCCGCCATTATCTGACTCGCAGTTTATCCAATGCGGCATTATTAATTATTACAATGCAGGTACCTAACACCTCACTTGCAGAAAATGTCAAAATGTTTGACCGCGTTCCTTCTGCAAATGAAATGGCAAATTTGTTATTTCCTAAAGCACCGGAACCTTCAACAATCTCAAAAAGACCTAAAACACGATCAATCAGTTTTGATCCTATTGAAACGAGACTCGAACCTAAAGCAAAATCAGTTGGTATAGGCTTACCTATTTGGTTTGATTTTAATTCTGATGCAATTATCGATAGTTCACGTCCATATATTGATGAACTGGGTAAAATGCTTTCATTTGAAAACTTAAACAATGAAAAAATCGTTATTGAAGGACACACGGATGCTTACGGTAGCACACACTATAACCAGAACCTGTCCATGAAGAGGGCACTGGCTATTAAAAAATATCTTTCAAACCAACATAATATAGATGCCAACCGGTTGGTGATTTCTGGAAAAGGTGAATACAAACCGTTAAGCGGAAAAAGCCCTTATGCAGCAGTTAATCGACGTGTGGAAATTCATAAATACAAGTAACCGTAGGGAGCTGGAAAAAATAAACGTCCCAGTATTGTTGGTCTTTTTTAAACATTATGTAGCTTGCTATGCGCATGATGCTACAGCTCTATGGCAAACAGGCTCCTGCCCAATATTGGCCGATGATTTATTTTCAGCTCTCTTATAGTCATGACTAGCGAGGAACAAAGATGAATAAAAAATGGAGTAATTTACTTTTGATGACTCTAACAGGGTTTTCTGAAATAGCTTTATGTCGATCAATAACCGGACAAATAATTGTTAACCAGACATATTCATCCTCTTCATCTGACTCCATTCGTGGAAATGGTCAGGTCATAACAACGAAGTATGAGTTGGGTGAGTTTGATAAACTGTCTGTTAGCACACTGGTTAACATTGAGTATTTTGCGTCTGCAAGTAATTGGCTTGAGCTCACTGCTGATGACAATATATTGCCGATAATTACACCAGTAATTAAAGGAGATACTTTATCAATTGCTGCTGACCAGTCTTTTTCAACACAAAGTAAAATACACGCTAAAATTTATGGACCATCCGCGTTAAAGAAAATGACGATAGCTGGATCCTCTCATGTAAAGCTACAAGGAATAAGCAGCGATAGACTAGAAATTAACCTGAGCGGTACTAGCAATGTTTCAGCACAAGGAAAGGTACAAAATCTAATTATAAAAATTAAAGGTAGTAGTAACGTTAACACCAAAGAATTATCTGCTGAAAATGTCTCAATTATGACTAAAGGTTCTTGCGATGCAATAGTAACTGCCAATAAAAAACTGGCTGTTGAAATTAATGGAATTAGTCATATCACTTTTTTTGGACACCCTGATTTTATCAACAAAACGATTGATGGAATTGGTAAAGTTTTAGCGGGAGATTAATATGTCTGTAGCGATGATTAAAGCAGGAGTCATGCTTATAAGCATAATAGCAACTTTTTTTTATCCCTCCCCAAAGATAAAAACATCTAATCAATCCACTATACTGGCTGCTATTGATATTGTTGGCCATCTCAATAACAAATCACATAAGAAGAAAAATGCGGGTTCAGTTACTCCCATAAAAAAAATATCAGTAATGAAATCAGAATTGAACAAACAGAAAAAAAGGATTTCTGGGTTTCATGATAAAAGCTTTGTTTATGGTGAGGTCAAACCATTAGGAAATGATAAGGTACAAGGTTTTATTTACCATCCAGATAATAGCAAAACATATGTTTACGGTAAAAAAAGAGGGGGAGCATTAATCCTTTATGACTCCGGTGGTAATTTATATCAAATGATGGACAAAGAACCCATCAGTCGTTAATTAGAGAAAAAACAGTTATTCGCGATTACTAATATCCAGCCAGTTTTTCTAGATGTCGTCCGAGTTGCCGAAGTTATTTCGTGTGCATTCCTAAATTAATCTCGTTTAAGAACATTAGTTAGTATACCAATCCAGTCATCATCCCAACAACAATGATGATTATATTTTGTAAATGAAACAAATCTTGCTTGGCTATTTTTTTTAAATATTTTCTTTACAGTATTTTTTGGGACAACAAGATCATCCTCGCCTGACAGATGGATTTGTTTAATATTTTCAGGCAGTGAAAAATCAGCTGGATTTAATGAGCCAAACAAAGGACTGTAGTGATGCCACTGGATCCAGGCAACAACATCCAAATTAGCCGCAACAGTTATAACAGTATCAACTAATTTAACAGCTGGAGCCATCAACATGGCTAATGTCCCTCCTCCACTGTAACCAATTAATACAACTTTCTTATAATGATTGGACTTTAGCCAAAAATTTAACGTTTTGGTCAGACTAAACACCACGTTATGAGAATAGCGATGTGATGTCCAATATTTATTATGACAAGCAATAGACTGGCTAAACCCTAGATAACAGGGACGACCTAGTAGTATTGCAGGAGATTGATCTTGTTGCATCATTCTTAATACTAAATGATTTCTGGGACTAGGATCATCAGTAATCCACCGATGGCTTTCCCAAGGGGTGCCATCTCCGTCTATGTAGACATGAATGACAGAATGATCTATTTGAAGCTGAACTCTTTTGTTAGCGTATATTCTATGGTTAAACTGACCAGAATTAACAACAATGTCTTGAAACCCCATTCCGATAGCCATTTTGATGTGTTTTTCTGATGGTGTTGCACAAGAAAAAAGCAACAGACTACTTATAAAAATTAAAAAATTTTTCATCTGTAAGCAATAAGGTATTAGGAGGAATAAAGTTTCCGAGTGTCCATAATACATAAAAATGGAGACACGTACCAAAGCCAAAGTCCTTATCATATGGTTCGCTGGATTTCAAACCATGAAATACCGCTGACTGTAACCCTGCATCCGTATCAACGGCTATTTGGGATAAAACTTTAGCTTCCCTCATGTGCTATCGCACACTTCGGATCAGCAAATTTTCCTGCGTCTTATGGAGACGATCGTCCCGCCCGGGGCTGACAGCGTCAGAATTGAGGATCATATGTAAATTTGGGGCGTACTTCTGAGTTATTTTCATAAAAATAAGGCTCACAAAACCATAACATAAATTTTATATTTCGAATAAAATATTCATAAAAAACAATATACTTAGTTTATTTTTTTGGTATCCTTAACTAACACTAACTATACAGAGGAAAGTTTTTTTCCTGCTAGAATTATAATGAATTCATTTCTAAATCAATTCAAACAGAACGACTTCCTCTTAAAGTCATCACAGAGACTCTCTACAATGGGTCTATTCTTACTAACACCTTTTAGCCTTATCAATTTCTTTGAAGGCCGGCATCTACTCGGAGCTGGGATTTTAACTGTTTTAGTTCTTTTCTCTATTAACACTTGGTTCTGTGCTCATGGCAATTATTACATTTCGATCAATTTTTTAGTTATTGCACCATCCATCATTTTGCTTCTTACCCTTGCATTCAGAGAGCAAGCTATAATTGCTGCCTTCTGGAGTTATTTAGCCATCTTATCGTTCTATCTGATTCTTCCTGAAAAACTAGCATGGATAGCAAGCATAGTTTTTTTTAGCGTGATTCTTCCTCAAGCTTGGGTTCTCCTTCCCCCCCCTCTCCCTTTAAGATATGTAGCTTCACTTATAGGGATTTGTGCTATTTCATATATCTTTGTCCATACTATTACGGCACACCAGGAAAAGTTAGAAAAACTAGCCATGACTGATTCCCTCACTGGCCTTTTAAACCGGTCTCAACTTCAGAGCACTTTAGAGAATGCAATTCGCCAGAACCATCGTACTAACACACCTATGGCACTCATCATGATTGACATTGATCACTTTAAATCAATTAATGATTCCTTAGGACACGAAGCAGGAGACGCAGTCTTAAGAAATTTTGGTATATTCCTGCGAAAATTTTTTCGAAATTCTGATACCGTATTCCGAATTGGTGGTGAAGAATTCCTTGTACTCTTGTTTAATACGGATACTGAAAACTGTCGAAAAATAGCTGATAATTTACTCAATCAGGTCGCTCTTATTCCACTCTTGCCAGACTGCTCTGTAACTATTAGCATTGGCGCAGCAGCACTTCTGACTGACAACGATTGGAAAGACTGGATGAAGTGCTGTGATAACAACCTTTACCAAGCTAAATCAAAGGGCAGAAATCAGGTAGTCGTTTAAAACAAACTAATTGAATTGAACCAAGTGGAGTAATCACTATGAAGAAATTTATCAACAACATAGACGACTTATTAAGCGAAAGCTTACAAGGTTTTGCCAAAGCCCATTCTGATATTATTCAACTTAATAATCAACCACTTTTTGTTAGCAGGAATACACCAACATCCATAAATAAAGTTGCTCTTATTTCTGGAGGAGGATCAGGGCATGAACCTTTACATACAGGGTTTGTTGGAAAAGGAATGTTAGATGCTGCTTGTCCTGGACAAATTTTTACATCTCCAACACCCGATCAAATGATGTCTGCCGCTGAATCAGTCAATAACGAGGGTGGCGTTCTGTTTATTGTTAAGAACTACGCGGGTGATGTTATGAACTTTGAAATTGCAGGCGAGATGCTTGACTGTCCTTACGAAACAATATTAATTGATGACGATGTATCGTTGCCAAAATCACATAGCACAGGAAGGCGAGGTGTGGCAGGTACTTTAATTGTAGAAAAGATTGTTGGTGCCGCAGCAGAAAACGGCATGGCCTTGGCTGACTGTAAAGCTCTTGGTGACAGGGTAAATCAAATGACTGCCACTATGGGTGTGGCATTAAATTGCTGTACTGTCCCTGCTTTAGGGAAACCTACGTTTGAATTAGTTGCTGATAAAATTGAAATGGGGGTTGGCATCCATGGTGAACGTGGTCACGATACGATTGATATGATGAGTGCAACAGAAATTGTGAAAATAATAGCTAATGCAATTGATACTGACCTTAATCCAAAAAAAGGTCAAAAAGTATTACTACATGTTAATGGATTGGGTTCTACTCCTTTAATGGAGTTGCATTTAATATACAACCTGGCAGAGCAATACTGGGAAAAACAAGGCATCGAAATTTATCGCTCTCTTGTAGGTAATTATACAACTTCTTTGGACATGACAGGTTGCTCAATCACTCTAACCTTACTTGATGATGAGATGATTCAACTG
>CAZHUE010000040.1:0-17509 GCA_964535875.1 uncultured Methylomarinum sp. | reverse complement strand
ACTCTCTACATTAGATGAAATTGACTGGTATTTTTCATGTAAATCGTCTTGTTTTACAAGTTTTCTTTGTAAAGACTCTACTTCCTGTTTGCTAATGTCTAATTTTTCCTGAATAGTTTTATTCTGCTCTAAAAGCTCTTGCTCAGAATATGTTGTCAATCGTTTTGCTTTTTCTATTTCTACTTGTAATTGAATAGCTTCAATTTTTTTACTAAAATTACTAATACTTTGGTTTAAATCAGATTGTTTTTTCTGAATTTCTGGTTGTTGTTTAACTAATGCAATCGTTTCTTTTAAAGTATTTAAATCTGCTGGCGTATTTTCAGACCCAAAGGACATAGTTTTAGATTTCTCTAACACGCCTTGTTTTAGACTAGCTAACTCGGTTTCTTGTTGAGAAAAAATAATTTCTTTTTCTGCAATTAATTTTTGTTTTTCAACTAAAGATAAGTGTAAACCAACCAACTCTTCTTGTTGCATCGTTTCCGAGTATTGCTTTGTTTGTTGATCAAGTTTTTCTATATTAGATTTACAATCTTTAAGTTTTGTGTCCAAGGCTTTAATTTCTTCTTGCAACGGTTGTTGATATGCAACCTGATTTTGGTACTCTTTTCTACGATTATTTAAATTATCAAATAAAGCATCCTCTTTTCCTTTAGCGGGTATTTCTTCACCAAATCCTTTTAATTGTTCAATAAGCTGTTCAGTCAGTGCCTTTTCTTGTGCCTGGCTTTGTGAGTAGATTTGCTCTATTTCAATAGACTCTTGTGGACGATTATCCCATTCTGAGTTTAACTCCTCAGCTTCTGCCGATACTCGTTTAAGTGAAACCTCATGGCTTTCAATTGAAAATTTTGACTTGGCGAGTACGTTTTGCTGGTTAGTGTATTTTTTTAATAATTTAGTTATGTTGACAAACTCTACTTTCTCTTTCTTTAATAAATCTTTCATTAAGGAAAGGTTATCCATATCAGTACCGCCAGTATTGAGTTTATTTGCTAAACTTCTCCATTGTGAGCGAACTAATGTAAGCTGATTATCTTTTTTACCATCTTTAACGGCCTGTATTTCAGCAGCTTTAGTTTGTTTAGTCAGACTAGTCGCTTCAGTTTGTAATTGCTTAATTTTTTTTTGTTGTTCTGCCAATACTTGTTGAGAATTTGAGACGGCTGGTGGATGTTTTTCGTAGGGATGATTTAATGCTCCACATAGATAACATGGTTTTCCATCAACTAAATGTTCTCTATCCTTTTGCATTTTTTGGAGCAATAATTCGTTTTTAATAGCGGCATTTAAAGTTTTAACTATAATTTGTTCTTTTCCTATAACTAGCAGTAAATGATCCGCTTCTTTTTTTAACTCTGTTAGCTCTCTGTCAGCACCTTTAGGCACAAATAGCTGACCAAAAATACTTTTTTTACTAAGTTTTGAATTTACACTCGCAAGACTAAGAAGCTCTGTAAAATCATCAACTCTTTGTTTCTGCTCTGATCTTAAATCATGTAATTCTTCAATTGATCTACCGTCAGAAATTAATTCCAGAGTTTCTTCATTTTCTTTAACCTGGGTCTTCGAAGCAGTGATTTTTTTACTTAAGGAGTCGGTATTTGCATTTTTCTTTTTAATCGACTCGGTTTTATTTTTTGACCATTTTGAATAGTCTTTCTGTTTTTTTGATAAATCTGTAAGTTCTATTCTTAGTACTTTTAATTTTTCTATTTCTGGAAAGCTTTCTACAAGTTTTTTATCTCCCTTGTGTTCGGTTAACCAACTATGAGTAGAATTTAATGTGATTTTTTTTTCTTCAATTTTTTGGGTTAATGATTGTAAGTTACCTTTTTCTCGAGGTAAATCAGCATTCAATTCAATTAATTTTACTTTTAATTCATTAATACTGTTTTTTTGTTCAGACGGCGTTTTAGTTGAAACAGCCGTATTTCCATCAAAATTTTGAGTTTTGAGTTGGTTTTGTAATGACTCTAGTTCGCTACGAAAGGAATCTAAAGCTTTTTTACTTTGTTGGGTTTCCTCAGTCTTACTGTCAAGAGTGGTTATTTCATCAGCAATACTTGAAATATCTGGAGTTGATTCAATCTGCTCAAGTTTTTTTTGATTGTCTATTAGCTGAATTTTTTCTTGCTGATGTTGTGTTTCCAAAGCAACAACTTGGCTATTTAAATCTGTTACAGATTGAAGCCAATTTATTTGTTGTTCAACAGTCTTTTGTTCCTGACCCAACTCAGCCAATTGTTCGTTAAAATCTGCAAGGTCATGTTCGCTAGCTTCTTTTGATAAAGGGTCTAATATGGGAATTGCATTAAGATCTTGCTCCAGTTGTTGTAGCTGAGTTGTAGCTTCTAAATGATTTTCTCTAGCCTCTTTTCTATGTCCTTCATAAATATCAGTTCCACTAATTTTTTCCAGGACATTCATCCGCTCACTTTCTAGCGCATTTAAAAATGAAGCAAATTCACCCTGGGCTAAAACCATAGATTTAGTAAAGCTATGAAAATCCATTCCAGTTAGTTCAATTATTTTTTCTCGTACTTTTTGTGTACTATCTTCTAATACTTGTTCATTACCATTAAGCTGAATTAACTTCATTTCCGGGGCTAAAAAATCAGAATCTGAGTTTCTGTTTTTACGAATTACATGCCAGCTTGATCTGTACTTATTATCTCCCAGCTCAAATTCAACATGGGCAAGACTTTCTGCTGTAGATTTTGTCATCACAAATTCTGCTGGGCGGTCGAATCGATAGGTTTCACCATACAGACCTAAAGTAATAACATCTAAAATACTAGACTTTCCTGAACCATTAGGTCCTGTAATGGCAAACACACCGCTATCTACAATGGGTGCTCGGTCGAAGTGAATTCGGCTTTCCCCTTCTAGCGAGTTAATGTTTTTGAAATAAAGGTTCAGTATCTTCATTGATTTATTACGCTGATTAAATTCTGATTTATTTAGGGTTATTATAATACACGCTGTAAGAGATAAAGCCGATCCTAAATTATATTTTATTTTGTCAAATAAGGAATATTAAAAAACTAATTGAACAATGTTTAATTTATGGTTATAATGCTCTTTAAAATATTTGATAAGTTTTGTCTGGGAGGAATAAAAATGTTAAAAAATTTTTTACACTGGTTGTTAACTTTTATCTATAAAGTTGAAGTTAGAGGTCTGGATAATTACAAGAAAGCCGGGGATAAAGTTCTTATTGTTGCAAATCACACGTCTTTTTTAGATCCTTTATTGTTGGGTGTATTTTTACCTGATAATATTACTTTTGCTATCAATCCTGAAATTGCTGAACGTTGGTGGTTAAAGCCGTTCCTTTCGCTATCCGATGTTTTTCCAATGAATCCAACACAGCCTTTGTCTTTAAAGGCGCTGATTCATCATTTAGAAACCAAGACTAAAACTGTGATCTTTCCTGAGGGCCGTATTACAGTGACTGGGTCATTAATGAAGATTTATGATGGTACGGGTATGGTTGCTGATAAATCTGGTGCATCTATCTTACCTATTCGCATCAGCGGTGCGGAATATACTCCTTTTTCCAGATTAAAAAATGTTGTTAGGTTGCGCTGGTTTCCTGAAATTACTATCGACATTCTTCCTCATACTACAATACATGCTAAAGATGAACTGAAAGGTAAGGTAAGACGTAAGCACTGCGGGAATGTACTTGCTGACATTATGAGCGAGATGATTTTTACTACAGGTTTACAGCAGCAAACCATTTTTTCTGCTCTGCTAGATGCTCGTACAATACACGGAGGTAAGCATACGGTAGCGGAAGATTTAGAAAGAAAACCTCTTACTTATAATGCCCTTATTACGAGAACAATTGCGATAGGAAATGCCTTAAAAAAAATTACTCAAGAACAAGAAAATATTGGTATTTTTTTACCCAACTCGGCTAAAACATTGAATGTTATTCTTGGCTTACAACTTTTTGATCGTGTGCCTGCAATGTTGAATTACTCCACTGGTTCTAGTGGTATGCTTTCAGCATGTGAAACGGCTAAAGTAAAAACAGTATTAACTTCTCGGCGCTTTATTGATCTAGGTAAATTTACCAATGAAGCTGAAGTGCTAGAAAAACAAATTAATTTGGTTTATCTGGAAGATTTAGCAGGCTCTATTTCTGTTTTTGATAAACTGCAAGCCTTAATTCAATCTAAAACAGTAAATTATTGGTATAAGCATCATCAATCTAACCCAGAAAGTCCTGCGGTTATTTTGTTTACATCAGGTTCAGAGGGAAAACCTAAAGGTGTAGTTCTTTCTCATTCTAATATTCTGGCTAATCACAAACAATTAGTGTCACGCATTAGTTTTAATGCACAAGATGTAGTCTTAAACTTCCTTCCGATGTTTCATTCTTTTGGTTTTACCGTGGGGACAATGTTGCCAATATTGAATGGCATGACTACCTTTTTCTACCCTTCGCCTTTACATTTTACAGTTATCCCTGAAATTGCCTACGAGATTCGAGCGACCATTATGTTTGGCACTAATACCTTTTTAGCTTCTTACGCTAAAAAGGCACATCCGTATGATTTTTACACAATGCGTTATGTGGTTGCAGGTGCTGAAAAACTTCAAGAAAGTACGCGGCAAATATGGGCTGATAAGTTTGGCATTAGAATTTTAGAAGGTTACGGTGCAACAGAAACCGCACCTGTCGCCTCTGTTAATACACCAATGTATTTTAAATCCGGGACTGTGGGGCGTTTAATGCCCAAAATGCAATACAAATTAGAAAAGATACCAGGCATTAAAGACGCAGGAAAATTACATCTTTATGGTCCTAATATTATGAAGGGCTATTATCTTTCAGACAACCCTGGAAAGCTTGTCCCTCCTAAATCAATTTATGGTGATGGCTGGTACGATACAGGTGATATAGTCAATGTCGATGATGATGGGTTTGTCAGTATTCGTGGGCGTAGCAAACGGTTTGCAAAAGTGGGAGGAGAAATGATTTCTCTTGCAGCCGTTGAACAATTAGCTGTCAGTGCCTGGCCTGATGCAGATCATGCGTCAGCCAGATTGCCAGATCCCAAGAAAGGAGAGCAAATTATTTTATTGACCACTCAAAAAGGCGCAGATACCAAGCAACTTCAGTCCTTATCGGAAGGTGTTCAATCAATCGTCTTGCCAAAAAAAGTATTTGTCGTTGATTTTATTCCCATGTTTGTGACAGGAAAAATCAACTATCCTGAAGTGACAAAATTAGCAGAAAACCTGGTCGAAACCTAAGATGTAATTTGAACAAGCAAATCTATCCATTATTAATTGCCCAGTTTCTATCCGCTTTTGCTGATAATGCTATCTTGTTTACGGTTATCGCGTTGGTACTTCAGTCTGCTCAATTAACTACCTGGTATGTTCCTGCATTACAAAGTGTTTTTTTAATTGCCTTTGTTGTATTAGCACCTTGGGTAGGGGCGTTTGCGGATAATCATGCTAAATCCAATGTTTTAATTATTGCCAATTTAATTAAAGCGGCGGGAGCGGGATTATTGCTGTTAAATGTGGAGCCATTAATTGCTTACTGTCTGGTTGGATCTGGGGCAGCTATCTATAGCCCTGCAAAATACGGAATTTTGCCTGAGTTAGCAGATCAGGATTCTTTAGTTAAAGCAAATAGCTGGATAGAAGGTTCTACTATTTTAGCTATTTTATTAGGTATGGTCGTTGGTGCTAAGGTAGCTGATTATTCAATCCAGTTGGCCTTAATTGGAACTATTATAATATTTGTTATTTCTGCTGCTGTGACATTATTTTTACCTAAAAGAATTGAAAAAAAAGCCGAGTCGGGTTCGAAGGTTTTTCGTTTTTATCAGCAAGCTCACTTGTTTTTCACTACCCCTCGTTCGCGCTTTGCTATTTTGGGGGCTTCTCTATTTTGGGCGGCTGCGGCTACTGTCCGCGTTATTATTATTGCCTGGGCTCCTTTGGTATTAATGACTCAAAATGCTAGTGATATTGCCGAACTTACTTTGTTTCTTGCGATTGGAATTATTGTTGGATCAGCTGTTGTGCCAAGTTTAATTCCACTGGCTTTACTTCGTCGGGCAAGAGTACCGGCTTATTTAATGGCAGTTTTTATTGTCGTACTAAGTTTTACTGAAACGGTCTGGCCTGCACGTCTAGCACTTTTTGCCATAGGAGTGGCAGGTGGTATGTTTATCGTGCCGATTAATGCTGCGCTACAAGAATTAGGGCATCAGAGCATCGGTAGTGGTAGTGCTGTTGCATTACAAGGTTTTTTTCAAAATATCGCAATGTTAGTTGCGGTTGGTACATATACTTATGCTGCCTCAGTTAATGTTACTCCTGTTATTGCAATGCTAACCTTAGGTTTTTTGGTTTTTCTAGCAACATTTTTGGTATCGCTTCATTTGCCAGTGAATTTGGTCAATAGACAAGAGTAGTTTTTTGATACAGATAAAAAAAGCTTAAAATAATTCTAATATTAAACTTTTTCTCTTTTAGTCCGAAAAAAATCTTTCAACAATATAGAACAATCGTTTTCCAGGACACCGCCTTGCCAGTCAATTTTATGATTTAGAAAAGATGCATCGCCTAATTGTAATGCGTTACAAACAGCACCTCGTTTAGGGTCAAATGCACCAAAAACCAATCGTTCAACACGAGCATGTGAAATAGCACCCATGCACATCACGCAGGGTTCTAATATGACATAAAGCGTGGAGTTTGTTAATCGGTAGTTTTCTAAAACTTTTCCTGCCTGTCGAATAGCCTTTATTTCAGCATGGGCAGTGGGGTCATGATTTTGAATCGGGGTATTCCATCCTTCGGCAATACAGTTTCCTTCTTTAACTAATACTGCTCCTATTGGCACTTCACCTTGATCTTCAGCTCTTTGTGCTAGCCTGATTGCGTGGCGCATCCATTGCTCATCATTTAAGCTTATTCCCACTCTATGGTTGCTGGGGGTTTTCCCGAAATATCATAGGCCACACGAGATATACCATCAACTTCATTGATTATTCGACGTGAAATTAAATCTAAAAAGTCATAGGGGAGGTGTGCCCAACGAGCTGTCATAAAGTCTATAGTTTCAACTGCTCGTATGGCGATAACATAGTCATAACGCCTACCATCACCCATTACCCCAACAGATTTTATCGGTAAGAAAACAGCAAATGCTTGACTGACTTTATCGTAAAGATCGTGTTTATATAATTCTTCAATAAAGATGGCATCTGCTTGTCTAAGTAAATCGGCATATTGTTTTTTTACTTCACCCAAAATCCTAACACCTAAACCTGGACCTGGGAATGGGTGACGAAAAACCATATCTGCTGGTAAACCTAATTCCAGTCCTAGTTTTCTGACTTCATCTTTAAATAATTCACGTAAAGGTTCTACCAGCTTTAAGGTCATATTTTCGGGTAAGCCGCCCACATTATGGTGTGATTTAATTAAATGTGCCTTACCACTTTTTGAACCTGCCGACTCAATAACATCTGGATAAATAGTGCCTTGTGCTAGCCATTTTGCATCAGTTAATTTGTCTGCTTCCTCATCGAAAATTTCGATAAATAAATTACCAATAATTTTACGCTTAGCTTCCGGGTCAGATTCGTCTTTTAAGGCATCTAAATAGCGTTGTTCTGCATTGACTCGAATAACATTAACACCCATATGTTGGGCAAACATGGCCATTACCTGGTCGCCTTCATTTAGCCGAAGTAAACCGGTATCAACAAAAACACAGGTTAATTGTTGTCCAATGGCTTTATGTAAAAGGGTTGCAACGACTGATGAATCAACTCCACCAGATAAACCTAAAATCACATGGTCTTTTCCAACTGCTTCGCGTACAGAATGGATGCTATCTTGAATAATATTACTGGCTGTCCATAAGGCATCACAAGCACAAATATCAACAACAAAACGTTTTAAGATTCTTCGACCCTGTTTTGTATGAGTCACTTCCGGATGAAATTGCAAGCCATAAAAAGCTTTATCTTCATTAGCAATACCAGCGATGGGGGCACCATCTGAACTTGCTATCAATTTAAAGCCATTAGGTAAATCAACCACTCTGTCACCATGACTCATCCATACATCTAATAAGCCATAGCCTTCTTTTGATGCGTGGTCTTCAATATCTTTTAATAAAAACGAGTGTCCTCTTGCTCTAATTTGGGCATAGCCAAATTCACGGTGATCAGATGGCTCGACTTTACCTCCCATCTGTTCTGTCATGGTCTGCATGCCATAGCAAATACCTAAAACAGGAATATCTAATTCAAATACACATTGAGGTGCTCTAGGTGTGTCACCTCCCGTTACGCTTTCAGGGCCACCAGATAAGATGATGCCTTTGGGGGCAAAGTTTTTTACTTCTTCTACGCTACATTCACAAGAATAAATTTCACAATAAACTCCAATTTCACGAATTCGGCGTGCTATTAATTGTGTGTATTGGGAGCCAAAATCTAAAATTAGAATTTTATGCGAATGGATATTTGCAGATTGCTGTTGATTCACGATGGAACTCGATAATTGATGTTCTTTAAATAATTTTGCTTGGCTAATTTAAATGCGCAATAGAGCTTAAATAGACAAGTTTGGTTAGGCACCAATTTGATAATTAGGTGCTTCTTTAGTAATAGCTACATCATGCACATGGCTTTCTCTCATACCTGCACTGGTAACCCTTACGAATTGAACTTTTTCATGCATTATTTCAATACTTTGGCTGCCTGTATATCCCATGCTTGACTTAATTCCACCTAATAGTTGATGAATAATGGCTAGCATACTGCCTTTATATGGAACTCGCCCTTCTATCCCTTCCGGAACCAGTTTCTCAACGCTATTTTCTTCTTGAAAATAGCGATCACTAGACCCTTGTTGTTGCGACATTGCACCTAAAGAGCCCATGCCACGATATGATTTGTAAGAACGTCCCTGGTATAGTTCAACTTCACCTGGTGCTTCTTCAGTTCCTGCAAATAAACCGCCAAGCATGACAGTATGTGCTCCGGCAGCTAATGCTTTTGCTACATCACCTGAATAACGAATACCGCCATCTGCAATTAAAGGTACCCCTGTGCCTTTTAGTGCATCATGAACATTACTTACTGCGGTGACTTGAGGGACACCTACGCCAGCAACAATACGGGTTGTACAAATTGATCCAGGCCCTATTCCAACTTTAACACCATCTGCTCCTGCCTTTACTAAGGCCTTGGCTCCTTCAGCGGTAGCAATATTGCCGCCAATGACCTGGACTGCAGGATAATTTTTCTTAACCCAGCGCACTCGGTCTAAAACGCCTTGAGAATGTCCATGTGCAGTATCAACAATTATGACATCAACACCAGCCTTAACCAATGCCTTAACACGCGCTTTTGTTTCTTCGCCCGTTCCAACAGCAGCCCCGACTCTTAACCGTTCTTGTTCATCTTTACAAGCATTGGGATAATCTTTTGCTTTTTGAATATCCTTGACTGTTATCATGCCAGTTAAATGGAAATCATCATTTACAACCAACACTTTTTCAATACGATGTTTATGTAATAGAGCAATTGCTTCTTTGTGATCAGCTGATTCAGAAACAGTAATTAATCGTTCTTTAGGTGTCATGACCGAAGTTACTTTTTCATCCAGTCTTGTTTCAAAACGTAAATCACGGCTAGTGACAATACCCACTAAATCATTTCCCTCTACAACAGGAACGCCTGATATATTGTTTGCCTGAGTTAATTCCATCACTTCTCTGACGGAAATATCTGGAGAAACGGTAATAGGGTCTTTTATGACGCCACTTTCATATTTTTTAACATGCCGGACTTCGCTTGCCTGTTTTTCTGCAGTCATGTTTTTATGGATAATACCAATGCCACCTTCTTGTGCGATTGCAATCGCCAAGCGGCTTTCAGTTACTGTATCCATTGCTGCTGAGATTAGAGGAATATTAAGAGAGATTTCCTTTGTTAATTTTGTTTTTAATGCAACTTCACGCGGCAATACCGTTGAATGTGCTGGTACTAATAAAACATCATCAAATGTGAGTGCTTCCTGAATAATTTGCATGGGCCAACCTACTCAAAATTTTAAATCAACAGATTATTATACCCTTTGTTTTATTTATAGGTATGTAAGTTACCAGGATTAAGCTGTATTTTATGCAGAAATAAAATATCTAGGCGTTAATGTTTGGTTTAATATCAGCAGCTAACAAAGTAATAATTACCCCAAACGATAGAATTATCAATATAATGTTTATTAATTATAGAAATGTTCTATGCTTAAATTATTAACTACACAAAATTTCTGACGAATTTATTACTATGCCTGAACGCGAAAAAATACATAATACTCTACATAAAGCATTAGAGATTAATTTAGATAACTGTAAATATGGCACAATTGTAGAAATTGGAGCAGGTCAGGAAGTTGCAAGAAATTTCTTCCGTGCTGGCGGAGCTGCGGGTACAGTTGCTAAAACAATGTCTGCGTACGATATGCAAGTTAGTGATGATATTTACGGTGCAGAAGAAACTAGGCGTTATGTCAGCCGAAGCCGATTGATTAAAATGTTGGATAAAGAATATACCGCTGTTACTGAGTTATTAACGCCAACACGACCTAAAAATACTACATTTTTTTCATATGCGGCAACAGTTACGGCAAAAAGTTACCTGCAAAATAATGAATGTCACGGTTGGATAGGTATTCGTTTGCAGCTATACCGAGAGGCTGCACCCAGTGATATTATCTTGCACGTAAGAATGCTTGATAATGATGGTGGTGCTCAGCAAGAAGCCTTAGGTGTGCTAGGTGTAAATTTAATCCATTCAGCTTTTCATCACTTTACTCGACCTAAAAAAATTATTGAGGCCCTTGCTGATGATCTAGAGCCAGGGCGTATTGAAATTGATATGATTCATTTTTCAGGACCTTATTTTGAAGAGACTGAAAACAGATTGATGAACCTCCATTTGGTGCATAGTAATTTAACGCACGCTATTATGTTTAGTCCTAAAGGAGAAATGCAGATACCTTCCGAGCTCCTATATAAAAAAAATATATTGGTGATACGAGGCTCTTTTACACCATTAACTAAAGTTCACCTTGATATGACTGAATGTGGCAAGCAACACTTTAGTCAAATTCAATCTATTGATGGAGATAAAACTTTAGTGTTGGCTGAGCTTACAGTGGCTAGCCTTACGGTTGGCGATCAAATTAATGATGCTGATTTTCTTGCACGGGTTGATATGCTTAATACCCAGGGCTATACCGTAATGATTTCTAATTATTTACGTTATTTTCGATTACGGACTTATTTCCGTCGCTACACCAAATTACAAATTGGCATGATTTTAGGTATTTCTAATCTAGGGCTAATTTTCGATGAAGATTACTATGAAGGTTTGGAAGGTGGAATTTTAGAAGCGTTTGCAAAGCTATTTCCAGATAACACAAGACTCTATATTTATCCTTCTAAAAAAGAGGATAAAAAAGAATTAATAACGGTTAATAATTTTCAGCCTTCTGATAAATTAAAATATTTATATAAACATTTGTTAGAAAATGGTTATTTAATTGGACTGGAAAATGTTGATGAAAGTTTATTAGATATTAATTTGGGTCAAGTTCTTTCTGGCATTAAAAAAGGAAGGGGGGATTGGGAGAGCCACGTTCCTGAGGCGATTACGGAAATGATTATCAATAAAAAATTACTTGGCTTTCATGGGTGATAAGAGATATTAGGGCTTTGTTAAAATAGCTATCATCTTAGGGAGGCGGACAAAAACACCAACAAGATTGGACGATTATTTATTTCCAGCTCCCTTACAAAGCCCCCAGATCTTCAATAGGCCAGCGCGGTTTTGCATAAATTTCTAAATTCTCTTCTTGTCCGGCCAGTAATCGTTGGCACCCTGCGTAGGCAATCATAGCGCCATTGTCGGTACAGAATTCTAATCGAGGAAAGAAAAGTGTTGAGTTTTCTTTTTCTGTCATTTTTAATAATTCTGCTCGAATTTGTGTGTTTGCACTAACACCGCCCGCGATAACTAGTGTTTTTAATCCTGTTTGTTGTAGAGCTCTTCTACACTTTATAGCTAATGTTTCTGAGGTGGCTTTTTGAAAAGCATAGGCGACATCGGCCTTATCCTGCTCAGTTTTATTTGTTGAATTAAACGTATTCATAGTAAACGTTTTTAATCCACTAAAGCTAAAATCTAAACCTGGTCTATCTGTCATCGGCCTAGGAAAGGTAAAGCGATCAGTTCCTTTTTCTGCCAGCTGAGAAACTTTTGGTCCTCCAGGATAACCAAGACCAAGCATTTTAGCTGTTTTATCAAAGGCCTCGCCAGCAGCATCATCTAAGGATTCGCCTAGCTGAGTATATTGCCCAATTCTATCAACTTGAATTAATAAAGTATGTCCCCCTGAGACTAGCAATGCAACAAAAGGAAATTTGGGTGGGTTTTCTTCTAGCATCGGTGCTAACAAATGGCCTTCCATGTGATGGACTGCAATTGCTGGGACTTGCCATGCCCATGCTAAACTTCTGGCGGTTGTTGCACCTACAAGCAAAGCGCCCATCAAGCCAGGGCCTGCAGTATATGCGATACCTTGAATGTCAGTGTTGCTGAGTTTACTTTCAGATAAGGTTTGTTTAACTAAAGGAATCAGTTTTCGAATATGGTCGCGAGATGCAAGCTCTGGAACTACGCCGCCGTATTCACTATGCATAGTAACTTGGCTGTACAAATGATGACATATTAATCCTTTCGTTGAATGATAAATAGCGACGCCTGTTTCATCACAAGAAGTTTCTATGCCTAAGATATACATTGTATTATGAATAAATCTAATTTAAAGGTATAATTAAGTGTTCACTAAATGGGTTATGTAGCCCGAAAGTATATTAACATAATTAGGTCATAATAAATGCCATCAGTAAAAGTAAGAGAAAACGAGCCTTTTGATATTGCAATCCGCCGCTTTAAGCGTTCGTGTGAAAAAGCTGGGGTACTATCTGAAGTTCGTCGTCGTGAATTTTATGAAAAACCAACAGCTGAACGTAAGCGCAAAGGTGCCGCTGCAGTTAAACGCCATTTAAAAAAATTAGCGCGTGAGCGTTATGCGCTTAAAAATCTACGTCGCGGTCGCCCACAACTTTAACGCTTTAAAATTAGAGCTTAAATTATGTCTTTATTAAAAGAACGTATCACGGATGATATGAAAATAGCCATGAGGGCAAAAAACAAAGAAAGATTGCTAGTTATTCGTACAATTTTAGCGGCTATTAAACAGATTGAAGTAGATGAGCGAATTGAGCTAGATGATGAGCGAATTATGCATGTCCTTGATAAAATGCTTAAGCAGCGTCGAGAATCTATAAAGCAATTTAAAGAAGCTGGGCGAGATGATCTTACCGAGATTGAAGAGGCAGAAGTTGTGGTTATACAAGATTTCTTGCCCCAAGCTTTAACGGAAGAAGAAATTAATGAGCGGGTTGAAAAAGCAATTTCTGATTCGGGTGCTGGCTCCATAAAGGATATGGGTAAAGTGATGGGAATATTAAAGCCTCAAATGCTTGGCCGTGCTGATATGTCGGTTGTAAGCTCAGTTATTAAAGCAAAACTTGCCACTTAAGTGACAAGGCTGGGTTTTAGTGTCTGGCAGAATACCTCGTGAATTTATAGATGATCTTTTGGTGCGAGTCGATATAGTCGACTTGATTGATTCGCAAGTCCCTTTAACAAAAGCGGGAAGTAATTATGTCGCTCGCTGTCCCTTTCATACAGAAAAAACACCTAGTTTTTCAGTAAACCGAAAAAAACAATTTTATCACTGCTTCGGTTGCGGAGCTGGCGGAAACGCAATTAGTTTTTTGATTGAATTTAGTCACCTTGACTTTGTTGAAGCAATTGAAGATCTAGCTAGTTTTGTTGGAATTGATGTGCCCAGAGAGAAGGGGTCGGGTTTCTCAGTTCAAAAACAAGATTTTAGTGCTTTATACTCTATTCTTGAGCAAGTCGCTGTATTTTACGTTGAACAATTAAGAAACAGTTTGCAAGGTAAAGATGCAGTTCAATACTTGAAACATCGTGGATTAAGTGGTGAAATTGCAAAAGAATTTTCTTTGGGGTATGCTCCTGATAGCTGGAATACTCTAGCCTCCCTGTTTGATAATAGCTTATTACTTAAGGCAGGAATGTTAACTAGCAAAGAAGGTGGTAAATCATTTGATCGCTTTCGTGGAAGGCTTGTTTTTCCCATTAGAGACAAGCGTAAGAGAATCGTCGGTTTTGGTGGTCGTGTTTTGGACGACTCTTTGCCAAAATACTTGAATTCCCCAGAAACGCCCATATTCTCAAAAGGTAAAGAGCTTTATGGTTTATTTGAACTCTTAGAAAAAGACCCTAGACCAAAAAAAATTTTATTGGTTGAAGGGTATATGGATGTGTTGGCTCTAAGCCAGTTTGGAATCAATTATTCTGTGGCTGCATTAGGAACCGCACCTTCTAAAATGCATATGGATTTATTGTTCAGATTTACGTCTGAAATTGTCTTTTGTTTTGATGGTGATATTGCTGGGAAAAAGGCGGCATGGAGAGCTGTTCAAGAAACCTTTTCATGTCTTAGAGATGGTAGACAAGCGCGAGTTATGTTGCTGCCTCAAGGGCAAGATCCTGATTCCTTGATCAGAGAAGAAGGGGTGGATGAGTTTGAACGTCAAATTAAAAACTCTCAAACCTTATCTACTTACTTTTTTGAATATATATCAAAAAATATTGACCTATCAACAATCGAAGGAAAGTCACTTTTAATTTCTGAGGCAAAGCCTCATATTGAAAAAATTCCTGCAGGAATTTTTCGGGGAATGATGCTGGAAGAGCTTGGTAGACGCTCTCCAAGTTCCAGCTTGAAACAATTAGAAGCACCGGTTGCCTTGGCTCGTGACTCACGGACGTCTACAATGCATAATCGAGAAAAAGTGGTGATGGCACTTTTATTGCAGAATCCTGAGATGGCTGAGTTAATAGAAAAAACAAACGCTGACTGGGGAGAGATGAGTTTTCGGACAAAGGATGCTTTACTTGACGTGATTGAGGTTATAGGAAATAATCAATTGAAAAATACAGGTAGGCTACTAGAAGTTTATCGTGATAACCCTGAAAAGCATCAGTGGTTATCAGAAATTGCAATGCTTGAGGCATTACCTTTAGAGAATAAAGATTTTAATGCACAACAGGCATTTGAGGGGGCTTTGGTTGAGTTATTTAAACAGGGGAAAAAACAGTATTTTAACGATATGATGGAAAAAAAAATAAAGCAAAGTGGTTTGTGAACGGGGAAGAGCAGAAGCGAGTGTTATAAAATGAAACTTATCCAACAAGATATTTAGCTATATGTTATTATTATCGGTTAGTCAGTTTTTAAGTGTTGAATGTATTTTGTGAGTATAGAATGAATCCAGAACAACAACAATCTCAAATTAAGCAATTAATAGCAAAGGGTAAAGCCCAAGGTTACTTAACCTATGCAGAAGTTAATGATCATTTGCCTAGTGACATTGTTGATCCTGAACAAATAGAAGATATCATTGGAATGATTTCTGATATGGGTATTCAGGTTCATGAAGTAGCGCCAGATGCTGATTCATTATTGACTTCTGATACGGCTATCACTTCAGATGATGATGATGCTGCTGCTGAAGTTGCTGCACTTGCATCTATTGATAGTGAATATGGTAGAACGACTGACCCTGTAAGAATGTATATGAGGGAAATGGGTTCAGTTGAACTATTAACCAGAGAGGAAGAACTAAAAATAGCCAAACGAATTGAAGCGGCACAACGACATATTGTTCTAGCTATTTCTCGCTCTCGACCTGTTGTAGAATCATTTATAACCTCTTTTGATTCAGTGTTAGATGAAGAGTCACCTATTCGATTGAATGATTTAGTTGTTGATTTAATTGACTTGAATGAGCCTGATTTTGATCCAAAAGCCGCTGCTGCAGCCGCTGCAGCCGCTGCTGTAGCTGCTGCTGCAGCATCAGAAAAAGGAAATGACGAAGAAAAAGAGGTGAAAGGTTTAGATTACCAAGATGTAAAAGAAAAAGTTGACGAGCTTCGTAAAGCATTAAAATCAGCCACAACAGCTATTTCAAAAAATGGATATGATCATGATAAATCTGAAAAATCACTTGAAACCTTAGCCTCTGTTTTTTCTGAATTTAAATGGGCACCTCAATACATAAAAAAACTTAACTTAATTTTTAAGCCCGTCATAAAAGAAATAAGGGAAAAAGAAAAAATTGCTCTTGGTATATGTGTAAAAAAGGCAAGTGTGCCAAGAAAACAATTTGTTGAGTCATTTGTGGGTAATGAAACAAGCTCCTCATGGCTGTTGAAATACCTAAAAAATCCAAGTTATTCAGAAACAATAAAAGAGAATGAAGCCGAATTAAACAAAGTCCAGGAGGGACTGAAAGAAATTGAGTCTGCTCAAGGACTAACTATTTCTAATTTAAAAGATATTCACCGCCGTTTATCAGTAGGTGAGGCTAAAGCGCGAAGAGCAAAAAAGGAAATGATTGAAGCTAATTTAAGATTAGTGATTTCAATTGCTAAAAAATATACTAATCGCGGCTTACAGTTTCTTGATTTGATTCAAGAGGGTAATATTGGTTTAATGAAAGCGGTAGATAAATTTGAATATCGCCGTGGGTATAAATTTTCAACTTATGCAACGTGGTGGATTAGACAGGCAATTACTCGTTCAATAGCTGACCAAGCTAGAACTATTCGTATTCCCGTCCATATGATTGAAACTATAAATAAACTTAATCGTGTTTCAAGACAAATTCTTCAAGAAAAAGGTAGAGAAGCTTTGCCGGAAGAACTTGCAGAACGAATGGAAATGCCAGAAGATAAAGTTCGTAAAGTGTTAAAAATTGCTAAGGAACCTATATCAATGGAAACACCTATTGGTGATGATGAAGATTCACATTTAGGAGATTTTATTGAAGATGGGAAAGTGCTTTCTCCTGTTGAGTCAGCAACTATTGCCAGCCTTTGTGAATCTACACAAAATGTATTAAGTGGTCTGACTGCGAGAGAAGCAAAAGTATTGCGTATGCGTTTTGGTATAAATATGAATACTGACCATACCTTAGAAGAAGTAGGAAAACAGTTTGATGTGACTCGTGAGAGAATTCGACAAATTGAAGCAAAAGCATTACGAAAATTAAGACACCCTTCAAGATCAGAGCAATTAAAATGCTTCCTTGATGGTGAAAATTAAAAAAGCTTAGTTAACTCGCAACAAATAACTCACTCATATTACGCAGATTTTTTTCTTTGCTATTGTGGTAACAGCGGACAAAAAGGCAGGTAAGATGAATGGAGTATCTGTTGCGAATTGCCTTAACAGGTTATATTTCCAGGGCCCTTAGCTCAGTTGGTTAGAGCATCCGACTCAT
>CAZHUE010000039.1:2275-17594 GCA_964535875.1 uncultured Methylomarinum sp. | reverse complement strand
AATGCTACACGAAAAGTGTGCGTATGCTTGAACTGTCTATATTGCTATTAATGCATAAAAGAAAGGGAACATTACCTATACTATATTAGCAATACCGTCTATAAAGACTAAACTAGGAACAGGAGGGGAAGGAGGTTATTATTTTTCTACTATAAAAGGTTAACTATTTTGTTTATTTTTTAACTGTTTATTCAGCTTCGCATAGTCCGCTTTTAACTTCAGCACTTGAAACCATGCCACTAATAAACCTATTGCTATACCAGCAAACAATTTTATCGTTAAAGCAACTGCTAATGGTAATGAAATAGACCTAAAGCCAAAGTTTATTTGTACCAAATGAAAATTCATTACTGAAAAAATCAGTGCAACAACAAAAACTACTAAAAATAATATTAATATAATTAACTTCATTAAGAGAACTCTATGTTATTGCACTAAAAAACTGTATTTAATCAATAATTCTATACTTTTCACGGGAATCATTTACCCTATCTCGCAATTCCTTTCCTGGCTTAAAATGTGGGACATATTTTGCTGTTAATGAAACTGATTCCCCAGTTTTTGGGTTTCGCCCCATACGAGGAGCTCTATGATGTAGAGAAAAACTCCCAAAACCTCTTATCTCTATTCTTTCACCTAAAGATAAAGTTTCACTCATATGTTCTACTACACACTTTACAGCCAATTCAACATCTTTTAAC
Source organism: uncultured Methylomarinum sp. (assembly GCA_964535875.1). GTDB lineage: Bacteria > Pseudomonadota > Gammaproteobacteria > Methylococcales > Methylomonadaceae > QPIN01. Next base: position 16,893 of record CAZHUE010000039.1, on the reverse strand, counting down.
GCAAGATGAGAAAGTTGGCGCGCTAAAGATTCAATTAATTCTGATTTAGTCACGTTCGATCCTACTAATATAAAAAGGAGTTCTCAGGAATAATTAGACATAACTTATTTCAAGTTATAACTTAGATTAACCTAAACTGATTAGTTCATAGCTATTACTATAACTATAACCCTAGTCAAAATGATGAAAAAAACAACTTTAATTCAAATAATAGTTGACTTTATTTGAAAAACATGAGGTTTTTAAAACTTTCTCCTGCTCATATCCGTGTACCAAATACTACAACAAACATTACCGTTTGCATTTAAACCTTCACTTTCTCCTATAATAATCTAGCTTCTACAAAATTTAAAGGGGCTCATAGAAAATTGTACAAGCTCCTCATTATATTATTTATCTAATTGTTTAAAGATATCGCCTAATGTAGCAGAACCAGTAGCACTCTCCTTGCTAAAGTCTTTTATAACAGTAGCTTCTTCGTCATTATCTTTAGCTTTTATTGACAATGAAATAGATTTTGTCTTTTTATCGACACCAATAAACTTAGCTTCAATTTCATCGCCTTCATTCAATAATGTCCTTGCATCTTCAACACGATCACGTTGAATTTCTGATGCGCGTAAATAGCCTTCAACATTTTCAGACAACTCAATAACGGCACCTTTTGCATCAACAGATTTAACTATTCCTTTAACCAAACTGCTTTTATCATGCAAACCAATAAAGTTTTGAAATGGATCTTGTTCTAGCTGTTTAATACCGAGAGAAATACGCTCACGTTCAGAATCAACTGCTAAGATGACCGTTTCAACTTCATCACCTTTTTTGTAGTTACGAATAGTTTCTTTATCTGCTTCATTCCAAGTAATATCAGAAGTGTGAACCAAGCCGTCAATACCACCATCCAGACCAATAAATACACCAAAGTCTGTAATTGATTTGATTTTACCAGTAATCTTGTCACCTTTGTTATGAGTGGCTGCAAACTCATCCCATGGATTAGTTCGACATTGTTTCATGCCTAGTGAAATACGACGACGTTCTTCGTCTATTTCTAAAACCATGACTTCAACACCGTCACCTAATTGAACAACTTTGGATGGGTTAACATTTTTGTTAGTCCAATCCATTTCTGAAACATGAACTAATCCCTCAACACCTTCTTCAATTTCAATAAAGCAACCATAATCAGTCAAATTATTTACTTTACCAGAAACTCGAGTTCCTGCAGGGTAGCGATTTGCAATTTCTTTCCATGGATCCTCACCCATTTGCTTCATGCCTAATGAAACACGGGTTTTCTCTTTATCGAATTTAAGAACTTTAACTTCAATTTCTTCGCCAATCTCAACACATTCAGAAGGATGGCGAACTCGACGCCAAGCCATATCCGTAATGTGTAACAACCCATCAACACCACCTAAATCAATGAATGCACCATAATCTGTCAAGTTTTTAACAATTCCTTTAACAACGGCACCATCTTCAAGAGTTTTTAATAACTCTTCTCTTTCTGCACTATATTCTTTTTCTACAACAGCACGACGTGAAAGAACAACATTATTACGCTTCTGGTCAATCTTTATAACCTTAAACTCAAGATCACGGCCTTCTAGGAAGGTAGTATCTCTAATCGGACGAACATCAACCAGTGAGCCTGGTAAAAAGGCACGCAAAGCACCTACTGCAACAGTAAAACCACCACGCACTTTACCATTAATTCGACCAACAATTGTTTCTTCTGCTTCAAAGGCTTTTTCAAGTTCGCCCCAAGCTCTATTTTTCTTGGCTTTATCACGGGAAAGAAGAGTAGATCCTAATCCATCTTCGAATAAATCAAGGGCTACCTCGACCTCATCACCAATATTAACTTCCAGATCACCATCAGCAGTTAAAAACTGCCATTTTGGAATGATACCTTCTGATTTTGCTTGTGCACTGACGATAACAAAATCATTATCGATATCAATAACAGTTCCAATTAACATTGCGCCTGGACGCATTTCAGTCCGGATTAGACTTTCTTCAAATAATTCTGCAAAGCTTTCGCTCATTTTCTCTTTCCCATACTTGCTTTTATATACCCATTAATAGTTCACCATACATCGTAAGTTGCATGCTGTTTTATCAAAAGTACAAACAAGTTTCATTTATTAAAGTTAAAATAAAGCCATTAATATAAAATATTATCAATAGCCACCAATAGGTTCTAACGAACCAGACTTAACACTTCTTCAATAACCTTTTCAATCGGCAAATCAGAAGAGTCAATATAAAGAGCATCATCCGCTTTTTTTAACGGTGCTGTTGAACGCTCCTGATCTCTACGATCACGAACTTCAATCTCTTTAGAAATTTCTGCTAGATTAGCATTAATTCCTTTTTCTAACAACTGTTTGTACCTTCTTTTCCCTCTTTCTTCAGCACTAGCGGTTAAATACGCCTTATTTAAAGCATCAGGAAAAACCACTGTTCCCATATCTCTACCATCAGCAACAAGCCCAGGTGGTTTTTGAAAATCTCTTTGCTTCTGTAACAATATTGTTCTTACTTCCGGGTATGTTGCCACTATCGACGCATTATTAGCTATTGTTTCAGAGGGAAGTTCTGACGTTATATCCAGCCCATTAAGTTTTACAATAAGCTCATCACCACATTCAAATTCCAAAACCATTGTTTTCGCTATCTGTGCAACTGAATTCACATCTGCAACATCACATTTTTCTTTCAACACAGCAACGGCTAAGGAACGATAAATAGAACCACTATCCAAATAATTCCAACCCATTTTTTTCGCTACGGCTCTACTTACAGTGCCTTTTCCTGCACCACTTGGTCCATCAATAGTTAATACAGGTACAGTCATGTTAATTTCAAACCTAATTCTGTTGCCAATTCTCGAAACTCGGGAAATGATGTATTTACATTTTCACAATCATTAATGGTAATTGGAGCGGTTGCTTTTAACCCTGCAATAGAAAAAGACATGGCTATTCGATGATCATCATGAGAATCAACCTCACCACCGCCGATTGAATCTACTGGCTTACCGTGAATGATCATGCCATCTTCAGTCGTTTGAGCATCAACACCTAAAGTTTTCAGCCCATCTGCCATTACCTGAATGCGATCGCATTCCTTAACTCGCAATTCTTTGGCTCCCGTCAATTTTGTCTGCCCTTCTGCACAAGCTGCGGCAACAAATAACACGGGAAACTCATCAATCGCAAGAGGGACTAATTCCTCAGGAATATCAATCCCTTTTAATTGGCTAGAAACCACTCTCAAATCTGCTACTGGCTCGCCACCAACAGTTCTTTCATTTAGAACGTCTATTTTTGCACCCATTAACCGGAGTATTTCTATAATACCCGTTCGAGTTGGATTAACACCTACATGCTTTAAAGTTACATCAGAATCCGGGGCAATTGACGCACCTACTAAAAAAAAAGCAGCAGAAGAAATATCACTAGGTACATCAATATCAACGGCAAGCAATTTACCCTCTGAATTAATGCTGGCTTTATCACCCTCACGACTTACTGGATATAAAAACCCATTTAGCATTCTTTCTGTATGATCTCGTGTGGGTGCTGGCTCCGTCACTATAGTTTCACCATTTGCATACATTCCAGCCAATAATAAACACGATTTAACCTGCGCACTGGCCATTGGCATTATATAGTTAATCCCTTTTAAATTACCCGTTCCAGTAATATTCAGTGGCGCTGTACCATCTGTCTGAGTTTTTATGTTGGCACCCATTGTTAACAAAGGATCCGTCACTCTCTTCATGGGCCTTGATGACAAAGATTTATCGCCAGTCAAAATAGTATTGAAAGTTTGCCCTGCTAACAAACCACTCAATAATCGCATTGATGTTCCTGAATTACCTAAATACAAAGGGTCTTTCGGTTCTTTTAAGCCATGTTTACCTACGCCATGAATAGTGACATTGCCATTTTCTGGCCCTTCAATTTCTACACCCATGGCTCGAAAAGCCTGTAACGTAGCTAACGCATCTTCCGCATTTAAAAAACCGGTCACATGAGTTGTCCCTTCTGCTAACGATCCAAGCATAATTGACCGATGAGACATTGATTTATCCCCTGGAACACGTATTTCTCCGCGTAAACTTCCACCTGGTTGAACAGTAAATGTAATTGATTCTGCCATATGATTATCAAATTGATTAAGAAAACGTTGCCTAGCTTGTCTGGCATGCGTAAAAGTCTCTAAAAGTTGCTGGCTTTCATTATTAGCCAACATATGTTCAATATTTTTTAGCTCCGCTTGCATTTGCTGAATTAAAGGGATAATTTCCTTTTTATTCGCATGACAAATATCCAGCCACATAGTTGGATCACTGGAAGCAATGCGGGTAAAATCTTTAAACCCGCCCGCAGCATATTTAAAAATATCACCCTGTTTATCTTTTTCCCCTAATAAATCAACCAATGCAATTGCAATGACATGCGGCAAATGGCTGGTAGCCGCTAAAACAGCATCATGATGTTCAACATCCATCACTGAAACATGAGAGCCGATTTTCTTCCAAAAATTTATAATTTTACTTAAAGCTTCAGGACAAGATGAATTGATAGGTGTAACAATTAAACGCTTGTTATTAAACAAATCAACTCGCGAAGCTTCAACTCCACTATTTTCCGCACCTGCTATCGGGTGTGCAGGAATAAAATTACTCGGAACTTTTGAAAACACAACTTGTGCCGCATCAATAACACTTCCTTTTGTGCTTCCTGCATCAGTATAAACAGTCTGTTTATTCCAAAAAGGTTGTAGTTGTCTAAAAACTTGTTCTATAACGCCAACAGGCGTACAAATAATGACACAATCAACACTTTGAACTGCAGATTCCATATCAAAATAATATTCATCTATAACCCCAAGTCTTTTCGCTGTACGCAGGTTTTCTATCCCTTTTTTTCGTCCAAAAGCAACAATATGATGACATAAACCTTGTGCTCGTGCTGCCTTGGCAATGGAGCCACCGATTAACCCCACACCAATAATACAAATTTTATTAAACATTAAGTCAAAACTTTTTTAAATGCCTCTATAAAAAACTGGTTTTCCAACTCCGTCCCTATGCTTATTCGTAAATGATTAGGCATTTCATAATTTTCGACAGGGCGAACAATCACTCCTTTTTTTAATAAAGCTTGATAAATAGGTATTGATGATTGTTGTAAATCAACAGATATAAAATTACCGTGAGACGGAATCCAGGACAATCCTAGCGCAGAAAACTCTTCTGTAAGGAATTCCATCCCTTGATTATTATTAGTTATTGCTTCTGTAAGATAATCTTCATCAGACAGTGCTGCTTCTGCGGCTGCCAACGCCAACATATTATTATTAAAAGGTTGCCTTACGCGATTAAGCAAATCAGCAAGCTCAATTGATGAAATACCATAACCCATCCTTAGCCCCGCCAAACCATAAGCCTTTGAAAAAGTACGAGTAATAATTAAGTTTGGAAAGTTGTTAAGCCATTCTATTGAGTCAATTCTTAACGTTTGGTTAACAAACTCAAAGTAAGCCTCATCAAGTACACAAACAACAGTTTCAGGTAATTCATTAATAAAATCTTGCAATATGTCTTTTTTTAGCAAAGTGCCCGTTGGATTATTTGGGTTTGCAATAAATATTATTCGCGTTTTAGCATTTACCCTGGCAAGCATTGCATCTAAATCATGACCAAATTTTAATGCTGGCGCTACTCTAGCAATTGCACCAGCAGCTTGAGTGACTAATGGATAAACAGCAAATGCATGTTGGGAAAAAACAACTTCTGAATCTGGCGTTAAAAAAGTACGTGCAACTAATTCTAAAATCTCGTTTGAACCATTGCCCAAGGTAATCTGGCTTGTTGAAACATTCAGTTTTTTTGCCAACGCACTTTTTAAAGAAAAACCATTGCCATCGGGGTATCTGGCAAGATCTACCAATGTTTTTTGAATCGCTAGTAAAGCTTTTTTTCCTGGACCTAGAGGGTTTTCATTCGATGCTAGTTTAACAATTTGAGTTAAGCCAAGCTCCCGTTCCAACTCATCAATCGGCTTTCCTGGTGCATAAGGAACAAGTTTTTGTACACCTTGAACAGCTAGGTCACAAATTTTAGTGGTATTGCCCATAATCTTTAAATAACAGCTTTAGGGTATGAACCTAAAATATTTAACCAGTTAACATGCTTTTTTAATGACTCTAACGCTCTACTTACATTTTCATCATCTTTATGCCCAAGAATATCTATAAAAAAAACATAATCCCAAAGTGCTTGTTTTGAGGGCCTTGATTCAATATGCGACATACTAATCCCATGTTTTGCAAAAGGTTCTAATATGTTTTGCAATGAACCCGCACGATTACCAGTAGATACCAATAAGGAGGTTTTATCTAACCCTGTAGCTGCAGGTGCTTGCTGCCCAATAATAAGAAAGCGTGTCGTATTATTAGATTCATCTTCAATATTCTTTTCTAGAATATTGAGTTTATAAATATTTGCCGCGACCTCACCTGCAATCGCCATTTTGTCCTGGCTTTCAGAAGCTAATCTTGCTGCCTCTGCATTACTACTAACGGCTATTCGTTCTGCATGAGGCAAATGAGCATCTAGCCATTGACGACATTGTGCCAAGGATTGCTGATGTGAAAAAACTTCGTTCACATCACTTCGTTTTTTGATATGTCCCATTAGATTTTGATGGACTCTTATTTCTACTTCACCACAAATTTTGAGTGACGAAGAAACAAATCTATCTAAAGTATGGGTAACCACACCTTCTGTCGAGTTTTCAACTGGCACGACACCAAACTGACAATGTTGATTTTCTACTTCTGTAAAAATATCATTAATCGTGGTCACTGGCATCGTATTGACTGTTTGACCAAATGCTTAAAAGCTGCTTGTTGAGTAAATGTGCCTTCTGGCCCTAAAAAAGCTATATCCATTGGCTTTTCTAGAGCTAAACAAGCTGACATTAATTCTCTAAAAAAGCGGGCAGCTGTATCATTTGACAGTGGGCCACGATTTTTCTCTTTAATACTTCGCAAAACCAATGCCTCTCGATCAGGCCGATAAAATGAACCTGTCTCTCCTTCAGAAATTTTAGTTCTAGCAACGTCTAATGCACAAGATGCGCGTTGATTTATCAATTGAAGTATTTGACTATCAATTGCATCAATTCTATCTCTCAGCTCTGAAAGTGGGATTATATCTGCCATCGCATTTTTCTATAAAGAGGTATTGAAAAACATTCCGGTTCCATTTTTATCCATGGGTTCTTTCAAATTCTTTCATAAAATCAATTAAAGCCACCACACCTTCTTCAGGCATTGCATTATATATACTCGCACGCATACCGCCGACTGCTCGATGACCTTTAAGTGAACTTAATCCATTTTCTGTCGCAAGACTTAAAAATGCTTTATCCAGTTCAGCATTTTCTAAAACAAAAGGTACATTCATTCTGGAGCGAAATTGTTTTTTTACCGGGTTAGTGTATAACGATGACTGCTCAATGGCCTGATACAAACTTTCAGATTTTTTCTGATTATTTTTTTCCATTGTTAAAATCCCACCTATTTCTTTTACCCACTTCAAAACTAACCCAACTAAATACCAGTTATAAGTTGCTGGTGTATTTAGCATAGAATCATTTTTAACTTGTTGGGCATAATCAAAAACAGAAGGAATATTTTTATCGGCATGTCCAATCAAATCATCTCTTACTATGACAATAGTCACGCCAGCCGGACCCATATTTTTTTGTGACCCGGCATAAATAATACCAAATTTACTCACATCAACTGATCGAGACAAAATATTGGATGACATATCACAAACCAAAGGAATATCACCAAATTCAGGTATATCCGGAAATTCTACACCATGAATAGTTTCATTATCTGTGTAGTGTAAATAGGCTGCTTGCTGATCTACATTCCAGTCAGAATAGGCAGGAATATCTGTAAATTTAGATGGCTCAGCATTTGCAGAAACGATTACATTGCAATATTTTTGAGCTTCTTTTACCGCCTTACTTGACCATGCGCCTGTATTGACATAACAAGCTTTATCTTTATCTTTTAAAATATTTTGTGGAATAAAAGCAAACTGCCCTGTTGCTCCTCCCTGTAGTAACAAAACCTTATAATTAGCTGGAATATTGAGGATTTCAATTAAATCACTTTTTAACGCCTCTGCAATCGACATGAATTCTTTACCTCGATGACTCATTTCCATCACCGACATACCGGTACCACACCAATCAAGCATTTCTTCCTGTGCTTTTAACAACACCGACTCGGGTAATGTAGAGGGGCCTGCACTAAAATTAAAAATTCTACTCATTATTCTGTCTCTTCTCCTGAATTATCTTCTTCTGAATTATTATTTTCTGTCTGGTCTGTTTGTACATTTTCGCTCACTTCTAGTTCACCTGAGCCTTCTTCGACCTCTTCCTCTTCAGACAGGCCATCCACACGATCTACACCGACAACTTTTTCACCTTTATCAAGACGAATCACTCTGACACCTTGAGTAACACGTCCAACAATAGAAATCTCACTCACTCTTGTTCTAACTAACACACCACCGCTAGTAATCAACATAATTTCATCCGTTTCATTGACTAATAACGCACCAACAACGCCGCCATTACGTTCAGATGTTTGTATCGCAATCATTCCTTTTCCACCGCGTTTGTGCTGAGTAAATTGTTCAAGCTTTGTTCTTTTACCATAGCCATTTTCGGTGATATTTAACACCGTACCTTCTGCGGCAATAATCAAAGAAATTATTTTTTGACCTTCTGGCAGTCGCATACCTCGTACGCCCGTTGCAGTTCTTCCCATAGAACGCACATCACCCTCATTAAAGCAATTTGCTTTACCTGCACTACTAAATAGTAATACGTTTTGCTGTCCATCAGTTACATCAACACCGACTAGCTCATCATTTTCCCTCAAATCTATTGCAATTTTTCCGTTAGTTCTTTGCCTTTCAAATTCTTTTAATGGCGTTTTCTTAACAGTTCCCGCTGCCGTTGCCATAAAAATATATTTATCGTCCGCGTAATCCCGCACCGTCAGCATCGCGTTAATTTTTTCACCTTTATCCAGCGATAGTAAATTAACAAAAGGTTTACCACGAGAACCTCTACCTGCAACAGGCAAATGAAATACTTTTAGCCAGTATACTTTTCCTAATGATGAAAAACATAAAATCGTATCGTGGGTATTAGCAATAATCAGCTTTTCAACAAAATCTTCTTCTTTTGTTTTGGTTGCTGATTTACCACGACCACCTCTACGCTGAGCTTGATAATCACCTAAAGGCTGTGATTTAACATAGCCTTCATGGGACATAGTCACGACCATATCTTCTTCGGTAATTAAATCTTCGGCCGATAAATTTAAGTGATCCTGTATTATTTCAGTGCGACGCTCGTCAGCATAAAGCGTTCTAATTTCTTCTAATTCTTCACGAATTACATCCATTAACCTGATATCACTACCGAGAATATCTAATAAATCATCAATTGATTCAAGCAATACTTTGTATTCCTTAACGATTTTTTCTTGCTCTAATCCTGTTAAACGATGTAACCGTAAATCAAGTATTGCTTGAGCTTGTGCCTCGGATAATTTATACAGCCCATCATGCGCACCAAATTCAACAGGCAAACTTTCAGGTCGAGTACGCTCTGGATCAGAGCCTTCCAGTAATGCCGAAACTAAGCCAAGCTCCCAATTTTTAGCTAATAAACCTTGTTTCGCTTCTGCTGGTGTTTTTGATGTTTTGATTAATGTAATCATTTCATCAATATTTGCTAAAGCAATGGCCAGGCCTTCTAAAACATGCGCTCTTTCACGCGCTTTGCGTAAATTATAAATTGTTCTACGAGTAACTATTTCTCGCCGATGATCAATAAATGCAGAAATAATCTCCTTAAGATTCATGCAATAAGGGCGGCCTTCACGAATAGCTACCATGTTGATGCCAAATACTGTCTGTAATTGGGTTTGTTTATAAAGATTATTTAACATAACCTCTGCAACTTCGCCCCTGCGCAATTCAATCACCATGCGCATACCATCCTTGTCTGACTCATCTCGTAAAGCGGTAATTCCTTCAATCTTACCGTCTTTAATTAATTCGGCTATTTTTTCAATCAATCGGGCTTTATTCACCTGATATGGCAATTCAGTCACAATAATGGACTGTTTCCCTCCATCACCCCTGTCTTCAAAATGACACCGCGAACGTAAATGAATTCGCCCTCTTCCAGTCATATAAGCTTCATAAATACCTGATGCCCCATTGATAAAACCTGCGGTAGGAAAATCAGGCCCAGGAATATGTTGCATCAATTCTTGAATGGTACTTTCAGGATTTGTAATTAATGCTAAACAAGCACCAATAACTTCATTAATATTGTGCGGTGGTATATTAGTTGCCATTCCAACAGCAATACCTGAAGAACCATTTATTAATAAGGTTGGTATTCGCGTTGGCATCACTGATGGTTCTGATTCAGACTCATCATAGTTGGCAACAAAATCAACCGTTTCTTTATCAAGGTCAGCTAAAATATGATGGGCAATTTTTGACATGCGCACTTCGGTATATCGCATAGCCGCTGGTGAGTCGCCATCAACAGAACCAAAGTTACCTTGTCCATCAATTAACATATAGCGCATAGAAAAAGGCTGTGCCATACGAACGATGGTGTCATAAACTGCTGTATCACCATGCGGGTGATATTTACCAATAACATCCCCGACTACACGCGCCGATTTTTTATAAGGCTTATTCCAATCATTACCCAGCACATTCATTGCGTATAAAACACGACGATGCACTGGTTTAAGTCCATCCCGGACATCAGGAAGTGCTCGACCTACAATCACACTCATTGCATAGTCAAGATAAGATTGCTTCATCTCGTCTTCGAGATTAACCGGTATAATTTCTTTTGCGAATTCTGATTCTGACATTGATCCCTTGTTTGTATTTTACTAAGACTGTAATTGTGTAGATAAAAATACCCGAGATAATAAGGAACGTGCTTGGAATAAGTTCGACAACTGGCGTAGAATTTTATTCGTATTCAAGACGTAGAAACAGGCGCATAGCAAGGCTACGCAACTGTTTCTACAACGAGGAAGACGGATAAAAAGACAAGCTGGTTGTCGAACTTATTTCGCGCACGCTCCTACCACCCTATTAATCCAGCATACTGCTCCGTGGACAAATGGATAATTATAACAAAAATACAAAGATAAAAGGTGAAAGGTTTTAGAGTAAAAACAAGAATTAAAGTAACTCGCAATAAATAACCCACCCATATTGCGCAGGATTTTTGTTTGCCTTTACTGTTGTAGTAACAGGCGCATAGCTGGCTACGCAACTGTTACTACAACAGTAAAGACGGACAAAAAGGCAAGTAAGATGGGTGGGTTATTTGTTGCGAGCTGCCTAAGATAAATTCATATTTAAAAGCAAAGTAGTCGCAAATTATTCAAAAACCTCAGCCAAAAAATTTTTCAAACTAACCCAGGAGCGTTTGTCTGCATCAGCCTTATAAACAGTGCCAAAACCAGGATCATTAGCAACAGGGTTTGTAAAAGCATGCATCGCATGTCCATAATTATGAAACTGCCAGTCAGCTCCAGCATCAGTTAGTTCTTTTTGTAAAGTATTAATTTGATCACCAGTCGCCATAGGATCATCATTTCCATGTAATACCAAGACTTTAGCCTTTATTTTTTTTAACTGATCATTTTCTGGCGCATTCAATAGCCCATGAAAAGAAACCACGCCTTTAATATCTGCACCCGACCGGGCAAGATCAAGCACACATAAACCACCAAAACAAAAACCAATGGCTGCAATTTTTTTGTCATCAACCCAAGGCAGAAGCTTTACTGCATATAAAGCTGCTTCCATTCTACGTAACAGCATATTACGATCATTCATAAAGGGCTGCATTAACTCCGCGCCTTCCTCCTTGTTTTGAGCCAGAACATCTTTTCCATACATATCTACTGCAAAAGCAAAATAACCTAGTTCAGCAAGCTTTACCGCTTTTTCTGCAACAAAGTCATTTCGACCCAGCCAGGCATGATTAATCATGACAGTTGGCCTTCGACCTTCTATTGCATCATCATAAGCAAAAAAACCTTCCAATAAGACATCTTCATCCAGATAACCCACTGTATTGGAAATAATTGCCATAACACCCTCCTTTATTGACTGACAAAACTAAAGGCTACAGACCTATTGACTAATGGCTTTATCTTGTCATGAAGAATTTTTTTATGTTTCGGGTTTTTTAAATAAGCTTTCAGTGCATCTTCACTCTCCATGGTTACACTTACTGCCACATCAAAAGTATCATCGACTATCTTTCTATCACTAGACAACACGACACCTACATGTCGATTAACAATACCCGGAAGATCATTTAATTGCTCACTAGCCTTAAGAAAGGCAGCTCGCTGTTGTGCATTACCTGGTTCTTTTAACCAAACCATAACCACATGTGTTACTTTCTTGTTTTCTTCTGCAAAAACAAAACTCGCTTGCAAAGATAAACTTCCAAGCAATATTAATTGAATTAAAAACAAAGTCTTTCTCATATTATCTCTCCAGATTTTTTTAATGTATTTAAAAAGCCGACAGATGCATCTTCCACCAAGTCCAGCACTCGTTCAAAACCATATTTTCCACCATAATAAGGATCCGGCACTTCACATGTTGTAAGGTGCGGTGCATACTCTAAAAAAAACTTGACTTTATCTTTATACTGATCAGGACAAGACTCCATTAAAGTATCATAATTATCTCCATCCATAGCCAGCAGATAATCATAATCTTCAAAGTCACCATATATCACTTTTCTAGCTCTTATTTTAGAAAGATTAATACCCCTGTCTTTTGCCGCTTTTTGCGCTCTTAAGTCAGGCGCTTCTCCAACATGATAAGCATGTGTCCCAGCTGATTCAATATCAAACTGATTGTCTATGCCCTCTTTTCCAATTAAAGATGCAAACACACCTTCTGCAGTCGGTGATCGACAAATATTTCCCATACAAATAAAGAGAATTTTGATTTTTTTCATATAAACTCATGGTGAAAAAGATAGAACAAACCACTCAATAAAAGAACCCTATTACTATTGATCTTTTAAAAATGTGGACTAACATTATATATTAATCATACTTTTAATATCTATTTGTAAACGTTTTAAAAAACACCTTTCGGGCAAAAGTAAATAATAAGGAGTATTTACCCATGGCAATGATGAACATACACTCTGTTGGGGTTAAGGTTATAGCACTGACTATGTCTGTATTAACTGTAATTTCAATAGCCTTGCTATTTACTTATGCAAACAATGAAAAACAAAAAGTTATAGACACTAATTTTAACGCGGCTAAACAATTACTACTGGTTTCTGAATCTGTCCGCAGCAATACTATCGACAAATGGAATCAAGGCGTTTTTAGCACAGAACACCTAAGACAATTAATTAAAAACAAAAGCTCTTCTGAAGCCAAATCCCTTGTTGTAGCGACTATTCCTGTTGCCTCAGCCTGGAATGTCATTCAAGAAAAAGCAAAAGAAGGAAACTTTCGCTTTAAAGCGCCAAGAGTAGGTGCACGAAACCTAAAAAATGAACCCGATGCCATTGAACGGCAAGCATTAACCTATTTCCAAAACAATCCCTCAGCTAGTGAATATCGCTATATTGATGAGGAAAATGAAGAAACTCGTTATTTCAGACCAGTAAGATTAGAAAAACAGTGTGAAGCTTGTCATGGAAATCCAAATACATCGCAACAACTCTGGGGAAATACACAGGGAACCGACATCCTTGGTTATCCAATGGAAAATAAACGTGCGGGTGATTTACACGGAGCGTTTGAAATCATCACCCCTCTTGCCGCTGGCTTTGCAGAGTTACAAAAAGATATTTGGACAGCCATTGCTTTTGTTATCGCAAGCTTAATCGTTATTTCAGGAACAGGCTGTTTTGTAATGAATCATATGATTATCACACCACTTACAGATATAGCATTGAAACTTCAAGCAATAAGTGGTGGCAATGGCGACTTGACCTCTCGCCTTGATACTAAAAACAGTAAAGCCGAGTTCGCCTGGATTGCAGGTAGCTTTAATAGCTTTGTAAAGAAAATCACCAAAACTGTTACAAACATAAGCTCTACCAGCGAGCAATTAACAATTGCTGCAAACCAACTTGCTACTACCACTAAATCAACCGAGGTGGGAGTCAGCGAACAACTCGAACAAACGATGCAAGTAGCAACAGCTATGGATGAAATGACAGCTACAGTACAAGAAGTTGCCCGTAGCGCAATTAACGCCTCAGAAGCTGCTTCCACCGCAGATGCCGAATCAAATAACGGAAAAACGATTATTACCCAAGCTGTTGCCGGCATCAACATTCTAGCCTCTGAAGTTGAAAATGCCTCCAGTGTTATTCATCAACTAGAAGATGATAGCAATAGTATTGGCGAGGTTCTTAGTGTTATTCAAGGGATTGCCGAGCAAACTAATTTACTCG
>CAZHUE010000039.1:0-2246 GCA_964535875.1 uncultured Methylomarinum sp. | reverse complement strand
GCCGCGCGTGCTGGAGAACAAGGACGTGGCTTTGCCGTTGTCGCTGATGAAGTTAGAACGCTAGCTAGTCGGACACAAAATTCAACACTTGAAATTCAAAAAACCATTGACCGCTTACAGCATCATGCAAAAGAAGCGGTAACTGTTATGGACAATGGAAGAAAACAAGCTATATTAAGTGTAGAGCAAGCTGCATCTGCAGGGGAATCAATTACAACAATTAGTGAACGTATTGATACCATCAATGAAATGAATATTCAAATTGCCGGGGCAGCTGAAGAACAAACAGCCGTTGCAGAAGAAATTAACCGTAATGTTACAACTATCAACTCCATTTCAAATGAAACATCTGTTGGAGCAAAAAACACTTCAGAAGCTTGTAAGGTACTTTTAGATTTAGCCGAGCAACTTAAACAGACTGTTGGACAATTTAAAACCTGATATAAGATACTTCCAGGCCCCATTCCTGACCTCGTTAAATATATTAAAGTGACAGTTTAAGCTGATTGATTTAGAATTATAATTAATTTACTGCTTATTTACAGGACAAGCAATGCTTAACAAAGTTACATTAATTGGAAGATTAGGTGCCGACCCGGAAGTAAAATATATGCCAAGCGGCGGGGCTGTCACTAATGTTGGATTAGCTACAACACGTAGATGGAAAGATAGACAGACTGGAGAACGGCGCGATGAAACCGAATGGCATCGAGTTACCTTCTTTAACCGAATCGCAGAAATTGCAGGTGAATATCTCAGGAAAGGTAGTCTTGTCTATATTGAAGGCCGCATCCGAACTCGTAAATGGCAAGACCAAAATGGGCAGGATCGATATACAACTGAAATTATTGCAGAACAAATGCAAATGCTTGATAGTAAAAGTGGCGGCACCAGCAACTTGAATAATGACCAGGCGACCAACTCCGGTTATAACGCACCTCAACAAGGAACAACACCAACCAATAACAACCCAAGCTCGCCACCAGCTAACCAACAAGCTCCAGAAACCCCACCTCCAGCTTCATACGAAGACTTTGATGATGACATTCCTTTCTGATTGATAAGAAATTTATAGCCTTAGTTAAATTAAAGTGAAGCTCAAGGAATACGCTTCACTTTTCTACCAAAACATCTTTTTTTTCAAAAACATTATCTTATTGTTCTTTGGATGGCTCACAAATATATTTAAATCTTTCAACCTCATTTTCAACAGAAAGACTAAAAACAACCGTATCTCCAACCTCAAGGTCATTCTCAAAACCAATCTTAAGAATTCCAGAATACCGCCCCCCAGGTTCAATTGTCTGTAATCGCAAATAATTTTGATTCAATTTCGAAAAAGTTAGTTTATCGACACGTTCTTGATGTGACTCTGACCCTTGACTTCCTATAGAATAAAACAAACGTCCAACTGAATACACAATACTACCAAAAGGTATAAACCCAGCACCAATACCAACTGCTGTATTACCTACTTGAGCGGCAGTTTCATACCCTCTATCAGCAGCTTCTTCTACTAATTCTTCATAGCTATAAACAATACCTTTGTACTTTTCATCTGTAGAAACGAGCTCAACGGATAGATTATCTTTGGAAAATAGAATGGGGTAAGCTGTTGAATTAGTAACTGTAAGCCCTATAACCACTTCATCAGTAGAGTATTCCAAAATTATCAGCTCTGGACTCAACAGTGATTGAGAGTTTAATTTACTACGACCTCTATCATAGGTAACAGTTTGATTACTTGTTATTTGAGGCTGAAATTGAACGCGATTAGCTGAACACCCCATTAAGAAGATAAAAATCAAAATAAAAATTTTTTTCATTTAATTTACCTGTATTATTCCTTAGAATTGCTCAAGCTCGTTACGAGCCGCTGTCAGTTGCGGATGGAGTGCTGAAACCGCAGTTTACGAAGTAAATGAGGATTTCAAGCACCGCCCAAGCCTAACTGGCGGTGGCGTAGTAGATCTTGAACAGGTTCTTATAACTCATTATTATTTATATTATTGTTAACTTTAGCATTATAACTTTTTCTTTTTATGCTAGACAGCACCTATGTAAGGAATGTGCACGAAACAAGTTATCTTTTGATAACACTTCAATAAAATCAATGCCATGCTTGATAAAATCACAATTCCAATCACCTATCAAATAATAGCTGTACTATTTTTGGTATTCCCTTTACAGTTTTTACAAGCAGAAACCATTACCCTACCTATCAAAGTTGACTTCCCCCTACTTCA
>CAZHUE010000038.1:0-17820 GCA_964535875.1 uncultured Methylomarinum sp. | reverse complement strand
CGCTCTCTTTAGAAAAACATCAAAAATTTAATTCTAACATAAACTATACTAAATTAGCAATGCCGAAATTTTAACAATTCATTAAAAGAGCTTCACATTCATTTGGGTTTTAAACGGGGCAGCAAGTTTAAAGATGAATTGGGGAAAAGTTGCTCTGTTCACGACACCCGAACTAAAACTTGGCGGCATCTGAATTTTTTTAAACATACCTGTCTACTTTCGCTGAAAATCAGGAAAACGGAGCGATAGAGGAGTGATGATTTTTAGTCCGCGGTAGGTGACAGGGAAATTTTCTGAACCGACATGTGCGATAGCACGCAAGGGAGCTAAAATTTTATACCAACAGTCGTCAAGTCAGTGGGGTAGCCTTAACGTAGCGGCTTTTGTGAGAATGTAAATTATTTTGTGTAACTGCTTATCCTCTCATATTAGAGATTAATAATGAGCAGATACACAAAATAATTTACATTTTCTCGCTCCGTGTTGTTTTGACTAACGTAGCCTTCAATATGTGGGGTAACAACATGTCTTGCTGTCGGTGATAGCGTCGTAGAGCCATTAATGTATACGTTAATCTGTATTTCGGGTGAGGATATTATATTGCGTTTAGATTATCAATACTTTCACAGTCTCTGTCGCTTTTCCAACTCACGATTCATCCGCCTTACGTGTTAACTGAGTGTCTGACTTCCTTTTCAACACACTGCCCAGCAAACGCCTTTTCAAATTCTAGTTTTCTTGATTCTGGCGTTTGCTGTAATTTATTAATAGAACAGGCGTTTAAAATGAAACAAAAACTAAACATCCATAAACAAATCTTCAACTTACAACCTGTTACTGAAATCTAGTAAATTTAGGTTCTGATACTTTGTCAGCCCCTTTTATACACTGAAAAGCAGCCGCATCATAACGAATCTGCAACGCCCGCATATGGCTGTCTTCCTTTAAAAACTCTTCTGCTTCCTGATCTGTTAAATGATCATCCATATAGTCTGCAATACAGTCACAGGTTGTTTCTATAAATTCCTTATCAATTTTTCGCGTACTCGTACTGTTTAATTCTCTAGCGATGCAGTCTTTTTTAAACTCTTTGTTAAATTTTCCTTTTTCCACCCAGCTGGCTTTATCAGCCGGTTTAGACATCTCTTTATAATGTGGCTTATCGTCTAATTTGTTAGCTGTCATATTTTTACTATTGCCCACAACAGTCTTTTCTACTTTAGCATTCTTGGTACCAATCTCAGTACTTTCATCAGAGCAAGATGAGAGAAACACAGTGGCCACCAAAGGTAGCACGCATAAAAAATGATTTGCTTTGCCAATAAAGTTACTCATACTTATAAACCTTGTATTAATTAATAATGTTTATGGCATTATAACTCTTTTACATTAAAAATCTTCCGCATGAACAATTCCATGTCCACAAAACAACTCATTGTTATTTTAAGCTTACTTTTTTTAACATTTTCAGCAACCCTTTCTGCAGACTCTCAACAAAGAAGCAAAGAAATTTCTAATACTTGGAGAATGCCCCTTTAATTCTTAATGATCTTCAAGGGGTAGAACATAATTTAAATGGTTGGCATGGCAAAGTGATTATGCTTAATTTTTGGGCAACCTTTGGTGCGGTTCCTGTCAGATTGAAATCCCTGATTTTATAACTGGTAAGGCGGATGAGACGTAGGACGGAAAAGTAAAACGCATTCCGCCAAGCGAACGATAGTAGCACGTCACGGCTTTCTCATGAAAAAACAATTTGTACTGACTATCAACAACAATTTGCACATTGTATCCTGCGACCGTTTGACCGCGTTTTGTCAATAATCGTTCGTCTCTGTCGACGGTTGAAATCTGCTTGTTACTACTATCTTTAAGACGTTGCTGTAGGTCTTTTTTCTGGGTTTGCTTTTCTTTTAAGATAAGCAGCTTTTTATTTAACTGCTCATCTTCTGCAAGAGATCCTTTATCTGCTTTGTCATCTAAGGCATCCTGCTGTTCAAGGGCATCTTGGTAGGCAGTGATTTTTCTCTAAATAC
This sequence comes from uncultured Methylomarinum sp., assembly GCA_964535875.1. Lineage (GTDB taxonomy): Bacteria > Pseudomonadota > Gammaproteobacteria > Methylococcales > Methylomonadaceae > QPIN01. Next base: position 15,784 of record CAZHUE010000038.1, on the reverse strand, counting down.
GCAAGTTGCTTAGTGAGTTTTTCCTCAATCTTTATTGGTATCAGCTTTGAAAAAACTACCATTAACAGCGACTTCTTCGTCACCGAAAAGGGAAAGCTCTTTGCACAGCAGCAAAAAATCACGATTCGTTGCTTTTAACGTGGCACCATTTTCTTTACGAAAGTCTACAATAGTTTTATAGGTAGACTGCAAGCCTTCAATTAACCACATGACTTCCAAATTACGGCAGATTTCACGTTCCAGTTTTCGACTGCTACGAATCCCCTGTAAGTATCCATATAAATAAAGTTTCAATAAACCAGATGGATCATAGACAGGTTGCCCCGAACCTATCACAAACTGCGTGTTTTTAAAATCTAATTGCTGTAAATCTAAAGTATTGACATAAGTATCAATGGCTTGTATTGCATTGTTTTGACTAACGTAGTCTTCAACACGTGGGGGTAACAACAGTCTTGCTGTCGATTTAAAGTTTGTTGATAGTGTCGTAGGGCCATTAATATATACGTTAACCTGTATTTCGGGTGTGGATATTATATCGCGTTTGGATTATCAATACTTTCACAGTTTTCACAGTCTCTATCGCTCATACAACTTACTGTTTCTGCTTACGGGTTAAATCCTCAGTCTTTAGGAGGAACGTGCGTCGAATAAGTAAGAAAAATGAGTCTCAAACTAATCCTTACTTTTATCAAAAATTGGGAATATACTTTGCTTATCTGTTTTATTGCTGTAGTTAATCAATAGAACCGATAAGTATGGTTGCATGTTGCGAATTAAGCGACTATTTTTTAACCAGCATTTAGTAGAGGAAATTTATGAATACAATTAAAAAAATAACGTTCTTTATCTTTGTAATTTTTAGCACAAATATTTTTGCTTATGGAAGTGGGAGTAGTAGCAAAAAAGCGTGTGTAAAACCTGATCTTAGCCAATTTACACCACCACATTTATCTGTTGTTGCCCCAGAATCCGAGTTTTCATTTGTAGCTTCACCATCAACTAATCCAAAAACGATTGAAGTGAGTATGAAAAAACAGCTTGTTGAAACTAATATTGAAAAAATAAGTGGTGGATATTCTGTTTCTGGAAAATTACCTGCTTCTCTGGAAGGGGCTTATGTAAGAGTTAATATAAAAGCAAAAGGTACAAATAATTGTCCTGAAAGTGATGGTTGGCTATTGAAAATTGAACAATAATTTATTGTAACTTATTCAATTAAATCAATAGCGCGATTTAACTCTTTTTTATCATGATAAAAGTGCGGGGAAAACCGGATGCCCCCGCCTCTTAATGCACATACAACCCCATTGTTTTGTAAATGTTTGTATAGCTGATTATTATCAATAGCTGTATGTTTAAATAATACAATGCCTGATTTTAGTTTAGCCAGGGGGTTGTTGAGTAACGTTAGTTGTGGGTGATTATCTATTTTTTTGTTTAAATAATTTGTGTTTTCAATAATGCCAGCTTCAATTTTGTCCATTCCTATTTCCAGCAATAAAGAGAGGCTGGCTGACCAAGCATGAATTCCAAGCATGTTAGGGCTGCCGCATTCAAACCGTTGAGCGGTTGGATGTATTTCCCAAGGTTTATTTTCGTAGTTGTTAATGTTTGCCATCATGTGCCAGCCATATTGAGTCAAACTAAGTTTTGAACGTGATTCAGGATTAGTATAAAAAACACCCAAACCTTCAGGTCCAAACATCCATTTATGACCGTCAGCCATGACGAAATCAACCTGATAAGCTTGCACATCAAATTCAACTGCACCTAAGCTTTGAATGGCATCAATACAAAACAAAATATCGTTATCCTTACAGAAGCGACCTATTTTTTCTAAATCAACACGCAGTCCTGAGGCGAATTGAATTGAGCTAATGCTTAATAAACGTGTATTGGAGTCAACCAGAGAAAATAAAGCTTCTTCTGGAGATGGTTTTGATAATAAGTCAGCTTGTCTAAATTCTACACCTTGATTAGATAAAGATTCCCAAGGAATACGATTTGAAGGGAATTCTTCATTACTACTAACTATATTATCTCCATTTTCCCAAGCTAAACCATAAGCAACAAAAGAAAGTGCTTCCGATGTGTTTTTGACCAAAGCGATATCATCAGTAGAGGGTGCATTCAATAAAGTTTTTAATTGATGACGAATTGTTTTTTCTTTTTTTAGCCAGTCTAAATAATGGTGGGAACCATAGCCCGTGTTTTGTTCTGCAAAACTTTTAACTGCATCGCTTGTTCTCTTAGGCCATGGTGCAACCGCTGCGTGGTTTAAATAAATCAGGTTGTTGCTAATAGGGAATTCTGGGTGGCTCATAAAATATGTCTATAAAAAGGGAGGTAATAAGGCTGTTTATTCAAAATATTAAAATAACATAACAAATCGTATTGAATAGTAGAAATTTACAACTAAAATTAAATGTAATTAGGGCAAGGGTGTCAGGTAGCTCGCAATAAATAACCCTCCCATATTACACAGTAGTTTGTTTGTCTTTGCTATTGTAGTAACAGGCGCATAGCTCTAGGCTATGCGCCTGTTACTACAATAGCAAAGACGGACAAAAAGGCAAGTAAGATGGGTGGGTTATTTATTGAGAGTTACCTTATTGAATCTTTGCTACTTTAATGTATTTTAAGAGGTTTAAAGTGGATATAGCTTCCTTAGTCGGTTTTTTATTAGGTATTGGTATTATCGTAGCAGCAATTGCCTCAGGCGGCGATGTTATGTTGTTTGTTAATGTACCTTCATTATTAATTGTTATTGGTGGAACATTCGGCGTTAGTTTAATGAGGATTCCATTATCTGATTTTTTACGCTCATTTGGGATTTTAGGTAAAACTTTTTTAAATAAAAAAGAAGACCCTAATGGATTGATTGAAGATGCGGTCAGATTGGCTGATGTCGCTAGAAAGAATGGTTTACTTGCACTTGAAGGTGAAGAGATTTCTAATTCATTTATGAAAAAAGGAATCAGTTTATGTGTAGATGGACATGAGCCAACCTTTGTAAAAAAAATGATGCAGCAAGAAATTGACCTAATGGTAAGTAGAAATGAAATTGGACAGGATATGTGGAAAGGTGTAGGAGATTTGGCACCAGCCATGGGTATGATTGGAACTTTGGTTGGATTAGTGCAGATGCTTGCAAACATGTCAGATCCGGCAAGTATTGGTCCAGCAATGGCAGTCGCCTTGTTAACAACACTTTACGGGGCAATGGTGGCCAACTGTTTTGCATTACCTATGGTTGATAAATTAGCTTATGTTTTAAATTACGAAAAAGCTAATAAACAACTGGTTGTAGATACTATTTCCGGGATTCAGGAAGGGATTAACCCTAAGGTATTAGAGTCATTATTAAGTTCTTATATTTCTGAGAAAAAACGTAAAACAGCAGATGAGGATTAACTAGCATGTCTGAAGAATGTCCTAAATGTCCGCCGGCGGGTGCTCCGTTATGGTTAGCAACTTTTGCTGATTTAATGTCCTTATTGATGTGTTTTTTTGTATTGTTATTATCATTTGCAACAATGGATGCCGCTAAATTTAAAAAACTGTCAGTTTCTTTGGAAAATGCATTTGGCGTACAAAGGGATATTCCTGCAACAGAGATTCCAATGGGAACGAGTATTATTGCGCAGCACTTTTCTCCAGCTCAAACAACGCCTACACCAATAGAAGAAGTTAAACAAACAACTAGCCAGAGTTCTACAAAACTTGATTTTAGTGTTGAAGAATTAGAAAAGGTCAAAAAGACAATACTTGAAAAGAAAATTGTTGAGATAGAAAATCAGGCCGACATAATTAAAGAATCTTTAAAGAAAGAGATAAAAAAAGGACTCGTAACTATAGAGACGGATAAGTTAAAAATTATTATTCGTATTAATGAAAAAGGCTCTTTTCCATCAGGAACCTCAATTCTTAAAGCCGGGTTTGAACCGGTTATGAAAAAAATTACGATGGCTGTCAAAGGGACTAAAGGAACAATACATGTCGCAGGGCATACAGATAATATTCCTATCTCTACAGATTGGTATAGATCAAATTGGGAGTTAGCAGCTTCTCGGTCCGTGACTGTTGCTCATTATATGATGGCTAAAAGACGAATTGATCCAGCAAGAATTGTGGTTCAAGGTCATGCAAACACAAAACCATTAGCTACAAATTCGACGGCTAAAAATCGAGCAAAAAATAGACGGGTAGAAATTATAATTGCACAAGATGATCCAACTTTAATGCTTAAACTTGAAGAAGTTAGTGAAATAATTCAAGATGGTAAATTAAAAATGTGACAAAATGGTATTTGAACAAATATGTTTAAATTGTTTCTCTATTTTGAAACATTAGAATTGTTATGATTGTTCTAATTTAGACCTCCTAAGGTATGTTGATTCAATTGTGTGAATAACTTAATTTAGGAACGCGCACGGAATAACTTGGGCAACTGGCGCAGAAATTTTGTTCGTATTCAAGGCATATAAACTAAGTGCATAGCAACAAGCTACGCAACTATTTATACAACGCAGAAGACGGACAAAAAGACAAGTCAGTTGCTCAAGTTATTTCGTGCACGTTCCTTACTATTCTAATTCAGATAAAACCAGTAGGTATATAAATCGTGAATAAATCAAATATTGCAGTGACTGAAGACAGGCGCCGTTTTTTCCGTATTGATGATGAAGTTAATCTTAATTTTAAAATAGTGGATGAACAGACAGTGCTTACTGCAAGCGAGGTGACCAGTGATATATTAAGTAGCTGTTCTTTTGTGACAGGCTTGGATATATTGGATCAGGAAGCCCGAATAGTCATGCAATTAATTGAAAAGAGTAACCCGGAAATTGCAGAATATCTAAAAATTTTAGATACTAAAATAAGCTTAGTCGCACAAGAAACGATGAGACAAGGGCATGAGATCTCTGATAATCATATTCGCAACGCTAACATAAGCGCATCGGGAGTGGCATTTGAGAGTACTTCAGAAGTTAAAGTAGGTGAATTCCTGGAAATAAAATTATTATTAACCTCTTGTTTTGCTGTGATTGTTATTTATGGAAAAGTAATTTATTGCAACGAAAGTACAGATAAAGATGAATCAATGCCTTTTCAAATAGGACTTGATTATATTAATTTAAAGGAGCATGATCGCGAAGTGCTAGTCAAACATGTTGTAAAAAGGCAAATGCAACAAATTCGTGAACAAAAAGAAAACTGAACAAAATAATCGACTTGTTTCGCCAAGCCAGAAAAAAATTCTAGTCATTTTAGCTGATGGCCAATTTCATTCAGGAACTGAATTAGCTGAGAAAATAGGCGTTAGCCGCTCTGCAATATGTAAACAACTGAATAATTTAACAGAAGAATTCGGTTTGGAATTTAATGCTATCTCCGGTAAAGGCTATTGCTTAAAACAGGCTTTGCAATTATTGTCAGAAACTGCAATAAACTCATTTTTAACCCCAAACGTTCATTGTTTCATCAAACAGCTTGAAATTCACGATAGCATCAATTCTACCAATAGCTATTTAAGCGAAAAATCCCGGCTAAATAATACTGAAACAGGGAATAGTACTGGTATCGTTTGTCTTGCAGAATATCAGACAGCAGGGCGGGGAAGAAGAGGAAGGGACTGGGTCTCACCGTTTGGTAGTAATATTTATTTATCAATTCTTTGGACGTTTCAAAATGGTTCAGCTTCAATAAATGGTTTAAGTTTAGCTGTTGGTGTGGCTGTTATTCGAGCATTAAATGACTTTGGTATTGAAGATGTTGGATTAAAGTGGCCTAATGATATTTATTGGCAAGGAAAAAAATTAGCAGGTATATTAATTGAAGTTTCTGGTGAAGTGGGGGGCGCGTGTAATGCTGTTGTTGGGTTAGGGTTAAATTTATATGTGCCCGAAGAAAAGGCTAAATCAATTTCACAAGATTGGGTGGATTTAAGTCAAATTATTTCAAATAATCCTGCAACAATAAGAAATAAGTTGACAGCAACTTTGTTAAACTACCTTATGCCGACGATTGCAAATTTTGAAAAGGATACCTTGGAAAGTTATTTAAAGGAATGGCGATATTTTGATTGCATGAAAGGAAAGGAAGTTAATCTCTTTATGGGAAAGCAAGTTTATACAGGTGTGGTAAAGGGTATTGACGATAATGGTTTGTTATTATTGTCCAATGATAAAGGAGAGCTTAAAACATTTACCTCAGGCGAAGTCAGCTTTCGCCAACCATGAATATATTGATTGATATAGGCAATACTCGTATAAAATGGTGTGTTGATCACAAAGGGAACATTGGGGCGAGTCAAGCCATGAATTATAAAAAGGATGATTTTATATCTGATTTTGAGGTTTATTGGCAAAAACTAACACCGCCTCAAGCTATTGCTATTTCATCAGTTAGCACTCAACAAGTTTTATTACAAATTATTTCCCTGGCAAAAAAAAACTGGCCTGAAATTAAAGTTTTGATCGCCAAATCATCCTCTTACGATCAGTCAGTAACAAATGCTTACTCTCAGCCTGAGAAGTTAGGTGTTGATCGGTGGATGGGACTCATTGCGTTACAGTATTATTATCCCGGAAATAGCTGTATAGTTGGCTGCGGAACTGCAATAACAATTGATAGCCTGGATAAAAAAGGGCGCCATTTAGGTGGTTTAATTAGTCCTGGGGTACAACTAATGAAGCAATCTTTATTTCAAGGGACGGAAAACTTGTCTTTTTTTGAACAGAATTACCCCGCTGGACTTTCCAATGCAACAGAACCCGCTGTCTTTTCTGGTATATTATATGCCGCAGCAGGGTTAATCGAAAAATCTATAAAAAATCTTTGTATGTGTGACACACTTGTTTTGACTGGCGGTGATGCAGAGTTGCTTGCCAAACATCTTGATTTTAAATCAATCATTGAACCTGATTTTGTCCTTAAAGGCTTATCTTTGTATTGTAGAGGAGAAAATGTAGCATGAAAACCCTTGTTTTACTTGCTCTATTGGTAAATATTATTTTCTTTTTATGGGAATGCAATTCGGAACGCTCATCATCAAACAATAAAATTGACCCAAATGCACCTAAACAGATTTTTTTGCAAGGTGAATTTTCTAAAGAAGAGAGCAAAACAAGCATAGTCAATGCTAAAAAGGAAGTGAATAAAAAGACGGAAGACAAAAAGAAAGAGGACCAAAAGAAAGATGTGAATAAAAAGGCAAAAGTTAAAAAAAATGAGGATAAAAAATCATCTACAGTCTTGTCTTCAGCTACTTCTTCAAAGGACATAGTAAAGACAAAAGGCGTAGAGTTAAATACAAAGAAAGTGGGTAAAAAGAAAGAAGTACATAAAAAGGAAGTACATAAAAAGAATGAGAATAAAAAATCAGCTAAGGTTTTGTCTTCTGCTACTCCCTCAAAGGACATAGCAAAGCCAAAGTTAAATAGTACAAAAATAAATGCGAAGACAAAAGGTGTAGAGTTAAATACAAAGGCAGAAGAATCAGGGTTAAATACCAGACAGGCATTACTCAAAGAACCTTTTTGTTTTCAAGTAGGCCCATTTGAAAGTAAAGATTCGTTTGGAAAATGGGCGGAGTTGAATAATATCGATTCAGCCTTAACAAAGTTTTTAAATAAAAATGTTGAAATTTTTAGGCACTACATGGTTTATTTTCCTAAGGCTAAGACTATTGAAATATCAAAAGTAAACTTTAACAAAATTAAAAAGTTAGATGTAGCTGATATCTGGCTGTTTAAGTCAGGCAAGTATAAAGGCGGTATTTCTTTGGGCTTGTACGATAAGAAAGAACCTGCACAACAGTTGATAGAAAAGTATGCCAAGCTAAAGATTGAATCCGAAATAATACCTATCTACAAAACAGAAACAACACTCTATTCAAATATTTCGACCATGGATAAAGATTTTAAAGAAGGGCTTTCTTTATCTGATACACAGATAGTTGTTAGTTGCGAAAAATAAATTAAGTGGCTTCGAATGGAGTATGTTTTAGATTGCTCTGTAAATCATAAAATACCTAAAAAAGTAAAAATGTATTCTAGTCTGTTAAATTACCTTATAATTAGCCCTAGCTTTGTGTTCAAGAATAGTTGATAAAAGTTGGTTTTTATCGCAAATGAATTGTTATCTATTTAGAAGTATTCTTAAATGTAAAGGGCTCTAAAATTTTAACTTATAAATATATTTAGGAAGTAATATGAAAAAAATATCAATATTTGTTTCGTTGGCTTTATTGTTTTTTACGGGTGTTTCAGCGGCTCATGGGCCAGTAAGAGGGAAATTAACGGTATCAATTTCTATTGATGCACCTGCTGAAAAAGTGTGGGATGTTATTAAAGATTATGAAGATATGTCTTGGCTACCCGCAGTTGAAAGCACTAAAGCTGATAAAGGAAATGAGAAGGGTTCAATCCGTGTATTAACGCTAAAAGAAGGCGGAACAATTACTGAAGAGTTGAAAAAGTATGATGCTGATAAAATGTCATATAAATATAAAATTACTGATATGAGTACAGTTAAAACTATTCAGCACGCTGGCAAAGATGAAGATATTCCTGTTGTTCCTGTAGAAAATTATCAGGCAACTATTACCGTTAAAGAAAAAGGTGGTAAATCGGATGTAACCTGGGTAGCGACTTACTATCGCGGATATGTAAATAATAACCCACCTAAAGAGTTAAATGAAGCAGCGGCGGATGAAGCTGTAACGGGCATCTTTACAGAGGGATTGGTTAATTTAGCGAAAAAATTTGATTCAAGTGCAGATTCCTCCGCTGTTAAGGTTACAATGAAAAGATAATGTTGTCGCCATCCTTATTCTAGGCGCGCGGCGACTATCCTTATATGGTGGGCTTAAACCCGCCATATTTATTAGATTGATCATCAATTGCGATTATTCTCCCGTTTTTTATTTTAAAAAAGGTGGTTTTTTTGATTATTTATCGCTGTAAAAAAAAGTATTCTGCTCTGTTTTCCTTAGCTATTTTTCTACTTAGCTTTGACATTATTGCAGAGCCATACGCATTTATTACTAATCAATTAGATAATTCTGTTTCTGTGATAGAAACTCAGAATAATAAAGTGATTAAAACGATTTCAGTTGTTGGAAAACCAGTCGGTGTAGCTGTCAATAATGATAAATCGCAAGTTTACATAAGTACGCCTGATGGTGGTGGTTTTGTTGTTTTAGATACAAAAAAACTTCAACAAACTAAAGTTGTAAAAGTGGGAGGGGCGTCTTTAGGCATCGCTGTTGATGCAAAAGGTGAGCGTATATTTGTAGCAGATTGGTATGAAAATACTGTGTCTGTTTTTGATAGTCACAAATTTCAGCTAATTAAAATGATTCAGGTTGGCAATTCACCTTCTGGAATGATGGTTAGCAAAGATAACCAATGGTTGTATGTGGCCAATCGAGTGGATGACAGCATTTCTCAAATAGAACTCAAAACTTTAAAAATTAAAAACACTACAAAAGTTGGAACGCATCCTTTTGGTTTGACGGTTGATAATAAAGGAAACCGAATCTATACCGCTAATGTCGAGAGTAATGATGTTACCGTATTACAAAGTAGGGGTTTAAAACGACTTGCAACGGTTAAAGTAGGAGACAGGCCTTATGCAACCGCTTTAGCCTTAAATGACAGTTTACTGTTTGTAACCAATCAAGATGACAGTACTGTATCTGTAATAGATACAGATTCATTAAAAATCGTCTCTGTCATAGAGGTAGGGGAAAAACCTGAGGGTATTAGTACAGCTCCTGATGGCAAACATGTTTATGTGGCTAACTGGTTTGACAGTACAGTTTCAGTAATTGATGCAACTACTTTAAAAGTAGTTGATACTATTCTAACCGGAGAAGGTAGTCGGGCGTTTGGGTTGTTTATTTCTGAGTAACAAAAAAGACTAAATATATATTAATTTAATGTGAGAAAATGATGGCAGAAACTGTAGAAGAATTAACGGTAACTTATGAAGATGGTGGCATAGAAACTGTTAAAGAACTGGATAAAAAAGTGTTAAGTAAAGGTGCTTGGGCTACTGTTATCTATAAGTATCAAGATTGGAACCGAACAAAAGAAGAATACGGTGCTGATAAATTTACAATTCGTCGTTATCAAAAAAGGAATGGTGAATATTCGCAGAAATCGAAATTTAATATTTCCAGCGAGAAACAAGCTAAAGAGATTATAGAGGCTTTACAAGGTTGGATTGTTGAAGACTAGAGGATAAGCATTACTAAAGGACACCTCTATTAATTCATGACTGGCATCTATACACCTAAAATATTCGATAACTTCGTTGAAAATCTTGTTAATAGCCAGCTATTAACTGTAATCTTCACCTTGTTCTCAAATATTTTAGATGCATACCTACTCAGGCAGAATTAATAGAGGTGCCCTATATTGCATTCACCTAATAAAAAACTATTATGCGATGAATGCAATCAATAGGTTACTGATTATAGTTTATAGATTATACTTGGGCTAGATCCCTCTCTATCGGGTGATTTTTTTTTGTGCTTTTTACCTTGGTCGATTCTTTCTTGAGTAAATTTGGCAATCATTTGATCCCAACTGGTATATTCATTATATTTTTCAAAACCAGCATTTTTTCGTTGTTGAAATACTTCCTTTCCCAGCTCAATAAGTTCATCGGGGCTTTTACCGTCAACAGCATCCAAAAAATCCCCCCTGTCCTTTATTGCATCTCGCATCGTCCAGAAAGAAACTTCAAACTGGATACGTTTTTCCGTCGGTAAACGGTCTTTAATTCGACTGACAGACCTATTTGCAGTTTTAAGACTCCGCCCATTAATTTGATTACCTTTGCTACAACCGAATAACGATAAGCAGATGATAAAAACACAAACTGTTGATATAATCCTCATAAAAATAAACCTCAATAGCATTTAGTATCGTACTAAAATGTACAATCCATAATTAACAAACCTGAATTTTTATTATTGTACTGCATCAGGTTTTAAACAAAGAAAAATAATCGGTTATTATAAACCCAAGCTCACTTTTTATGCTGAAATTTATCCAGTTATTAAATCAGCGATATCAAACTATTATCGCTACTCTAAAAAAAGACGATTCGAAAGCCGCTTTATATCAACAAAGAGTTGAGCAGCTTTATTACGCTGAAGCTTTTATCAGAAAAGGCATGTTATTAGAAACTCACCCAAAGACGCCATTACAAATTGTCGTTATTGGCCCGACTCAGGCAGGGAAAAGCTCAATTTCTAACTTAATACTTAATTCGAATCTTGCAAAATCAAGTCCGCTTGCCGGCTATACGGTTCATCCTCAAGGGTTTTGTAATCATGTAACGCTGGATGATTGTGTGGGGTTACAAAGCTATTTTGGTCGTTTTCAGCAGCTACGGATTGATGAATTAAATGTTGAAAGGCATGATTGCTATTCGTTGACAGACAGTAATATTGATTCTTCATTATTACCCGACTCCGTATTTTGGGATACACCGGATTTTGATTCCATTGACTCTGTTGATTATAGGGAAGGAGTCATTAGAGCCATTGCTCTTGCAGATATTGTAGTATTGGTGGTTAGTAAAGAGAAGTATGCAGACCAGTCTGTTTGGGAAATGATGGCGGCAATTGAAGTCTTTCATCAACCTACATTAATATGTGTCAACAAATTGGTCGAAGGAACAGAAGACTTAATCGTACGATCATTAAAAGAAAAATGGCAGCACGCCAGGAAAGATGAGTTTCCTGATGTTATCCCAATGTTTTATCAAAAACAAACAAGTATGCCAGAATGGCCGGCAACTGAAAAAAATCAATTTGTTCGGTTAGAGAGACTGGTTTCTCAGAAAAACCATTTTGAATATCAGAATGATTTATTAAATAAATATTGGCATAGCTGGTTAGAACCGGTTGTTGCAGAGCATGAAGCAGTTAAAATATGGCAAGTACTGGTTGATAGTAGTATTAAGGAAGCTTTATCTGAATATAAAAGAGATTATCTGGATCATCCTCAACATTATGAAACATTTCAGAATACAATTGTAGAATTACTTAGCTTATTGGAGGTGCCAGGTTTTGCCAGTGTGCTGACTAAAACTAGACGAGCTTTAACTTGGCCACTAAGAAAATTAATGTCTTTAGGTAAAAAAGTAGTCTCTCATGAGAGTCAAGAAGAGGAGATATTAAATCAAGTTGGAGAACATTTGTTAATCTCGTTTTCTGATAAATTACTGGAAAGAATAGATTCTGATATTAATCAAAGCAAATGGTGGAAAGATAGCTATTGTTTAGTAAGAGAGCAACGTGAAGAGCTGTTAAACAATTATGAAATGGCGGTTGATGATTATATTGTCTCTTTTCAGAATGATGTTCGTGAGGCTGCAAGTAGACTTTACAATAAACTATCAGAGAGGCCCGTTTTGTTAAACAGTTTAAGAGCAACAAGAGTGACTACAGATGTAGCCGCTATTGCATTAATTCTGGAAACGGGGGGCATAGGTGTACACGATTTGATTATAACGCCTGCGATGATAGCGGTGACATCATTACTTGCAGAAAGTGCAATTGGAAGTTATATCAATAGAGTAGAAATTGAATTAAAACAGCATCAATTTAAAACGGTAAAAGAAGAATTATTTATCGCAAATTTACAAAAATTTTTATACGCATTACCCGAACAGCTTTCAGAAAAAAGTAGATTTAATATTTCATCAGAGCAATTAGAAGAAGCTGAACAACAACGAAGTGAGAAAAGAAATGGCATACGAATACTCTGATTTAATCTCTAAAATAGAGGCTTGGGCGCAAAAAGCTATTGAAAAAGAGTGGATAGATAAACAGCTCGCCTCAAGTTTGTATGATGAGAACAAAGGCTCAGCAAGTTCATTATTTATAGAGAAAAATGCAAGACCTTTAGTTGTTGCATTTATGGGTGGAACAGGGGTAGGGAAAAGTTCCTTATTGAATAAATTAGCAGGTCAATCAATTGCAAAAACAGGTGTGGAAAGACCTACCTCACGTGAAGTAACTTTGTTTCACCACCAATCTGTTTCAATTCAGCAGTTAGAAGAAAAATTTCCCTTACAACAAATTCAAATTGCACAGCATTCCGAAGAATCTAATAAAAATGTGCTTTGGATTGATATGCCAGACTTTGATAGCACAGAAGAAAAAAACAAAAATATAGTCATGCAATGGCTGCCTTTTGTTGACGTGCTAGTCTATGTTGTAAGCCCGGAACGCTATAAAGACAATAAAGCCTGGCAACTGTTGCTCTCAGAAGGTGCAAGTCATGCTTGGATATTTGTCATGAATCAGTGGGATAGGGGGGTGTCTGCACAATATGATGATTTTAAACAACAACTGGCTAAAGCTGGATTTGACGATCCCTTGATTTTTAAAACGATCAGTATTGATCAGGCAGTTGATGAGCTTCCCCAATTGAAATCAACTATTCAAGAAATCGCGACAGAAAAAACAGTTGAATATCTTGAATTGCGAGGCATTCAACAACGAAAGGACAGTGTAAAATCAAATTTACAGAATTGCCTACAATCATTGGGAAATAAAGAGGTTTTTGCTGAATTACTGGGTCATCAGGAAAAACGCTGGAGTCAAACTCAAGATGTGCTAAAAAAAGGCTTTGAATGGCCTCTAAAGCAAGCATCAATGACCTATTCCAAAACTAAAGCTCTATCCTTAAAAAAGGAAAAAATGAAGTTATGGGATGAATGGGCACAAAGTCGATTAAATGATTATTTGGATGATTTGGTTTTAACAGCAGATCAAAAAGGACTACCCAGTGCACCATTACGAAAAAACCTAGTTGAAATACGCAATAATGCAGAAAAGATTATTCATACACAAACAGAACTTGGTTGCAGGCAGGCATTAATAAACCCTGGCAATTTAATACAAAGGATTTTTTTAAAATTTGTAGCAATCTGTGAGATTTTATTACCATTATTAGCGATGGGTTTTGTAGGCTTTCAAGTGTTTTATGGTTTTTACGATAGTGCAATGACAGAAGAAGAATTTTTAGGTGTTGATTTTGCTGTACATAGCGGGATTATGATAGGTTTAAGTTGGTTACTCCCTTATTTTATCTTAAAGAAAATGCAGCCATCATTAGAAAAAGCAGCGTTAAAAGGTCTAAATAAAGGACTGGGTTCTGCAATGGCAAGAATTGATGTTGATGTAAAAGGTGCCGTTAATACCCAAGAAAATCAGCATAAAGAACTGACAAGCTCTCTTAAAGAAATAATAGATTCTTGTGATGGACAGCGTAGTGAAATAAAAAATGAACAATTGAGCAGAATGTTAGTCAGATGACCGTATGTTAAAAAATTACTTTTCATGTTGGGTTGCTGTCCTTTTGGCAACCTACCAAACTTAAGAAAAAACGCTAGGTTAACGAAAGAACTGTTAGCTTTAAGTGCAGAAATAGGAAATTAATTATTTTTAGCTATATTTTTAATTATGCTCGATAATTTGCAAAAAATGACTTTTAGCAAACCTTCTAGTATACTTAATAACTTAAGGGGGCGACTTGGCTTCGACGTGGGTAGCAAAACCTTGAGTGCATGCTGTGGACAGTACACCACATAAAACCTACTGAACTTAAAGTATTCGCAAATGACGAAAACTACTCAGTGGCTTTAGCAGCTTAAACCCTGCACCACTCTTCTGACTATATGTGCTTATGCGTGTAGAGTTCTTCGGGACATTCAGAAGTCATCTCACATAAGATCGCGCCAAAGCTTAGTTCGGAGCTTGAAGCGTTAAACCCAATCGAAATCGCTGATACTTTTCTTGGCTCGACGGGTAGGTATTAGTTAAATCAAAGCGCGAGATAAGCATGTAGACCTTTAGGCGGAGTGCTTGCGGACGCGGGTTCAATTCCCGCCGCCTCCACCAATTCACGGTCTTATAAGAGACCAAAATAACCCGTAAAGTCATGATAATAAATGATTTTACGGGTTTTTTATTGCCTGTAACATCCTAAGCATTCCTATAAAACACTAGTGTTTTAGTAACACTGATAGTAACATCGCCTTAGTGTTACTAAAATGGCTAGAATTACTAAACCTCTTATCAATACAGAAGTAAAACAGGCAAAGCCTAAAGACAAAGAGTTTAACTTAGTTGATGGCAGTGGATTAGCACTGAGAATAAAGCCTAGTGGATCAAAACTATGGTTATTCAATTATGTTAGACCCTATACAAAAAAGCGCACATCTTTAAGTTTTGGCTCTTTTCCTGAAGTTTCTTTAGCGTAAGCGAGAGACAAACGGAAGGTGGCACGAGAATTATTAGCCAAAGATATTGATCCAAAAAAATACCGTGATGAACAATCACGCCTAAATGATATAGCGCATAACAATACTTTAGAATATATAGCCGCAAAATGGTTAGAGGTGAAGAAAACAACTGTATCCCCAGATCATGCTATTGATACATGGCGATCACTCAAATTACATATATTTCCAAGTTTAGGGAAAGTACCTCTTCATAAAATTACTGCAGCTAAAACGATAGAAATAATTGAACCTATAGCCGCTAGAGGCAGTTTAGAAACGGTTAAGCGTTCTATGCCAACGACTTAATGAAATAATGGTCTATGCCGTCAATTCAGGCTTGATAGAGAGCAACTCACTAGCAGGTATAGGTAAAGCGTTTCAGACACCAATCAAACAACACCTACCCACACTCAAACCTGAGCAGTTACCTGACCTGTTAAAAACATTGTCATTTGCAAGCATCAAA
>CAZHUE010000037.1:0-18185 GCA_964535875.1 uncultured Methylomarinum sp. | reverse complement strand
GGGTGTTGTTCTAGCTGATACAGAAGATACATGGAATG
The DNA here is from genome assembly GCA_964535875.1 of uncultured Methylomarinum sp. Lineage (GTDB taxonomy): Bacteria > Pseudomonadota > Gammaproteobacteria > Methylococcales > Methylomonadaceae > QPIN01. The sequence goes on along the minus strand of CAZHUE010000037.1, from coordinate 18,147 downwards.
CTTTGTTTAAACAACAGGGTTTAACGTATCAAGAACCTAATCTTGTGTTATTTACTGACTCTATTCGTTCGGCATGTGGCCATGCAGAGGCAGCAATGGGACCTTTTTATTGTCCTGGCGATAATAAGATCTATATTGATCTTGGGTTTTACCGTCAATTAAAGAATAATCACAATGCGCCTGGTGATTTTGCTCAGGCTTATGTGATTGCTCACGAAGTGGGACACCATGTACAAACATTACTCGGTATTTCAGGAAAAGTGCGTAAAGCGCAACAAGGATTGGGTCAAGCGGAGGGAAATCAATTATCTGTCAGATTAGAATTACAAGCAGATTGTTTCGCAGGTATTTGGGCGCATCATACAGAAAAAGCTAAGGGTATTCTTGAGCAAGGTGATATTGAAGAAGCTTTAAACGCTGCGAGTGCAATTGGTGATGATCGTTTGCAGAAACAAGCCAGAGGTTATGCCTCGCCGGAGTCTTTTACTCACGGGACTTCAAAACAACGTGTTAAATGGTTTAAAAAAGGTTTGCTTGATGGGACTATGCAAGGTTGTAATACCTTTAGTTAGGTTATTTATTACGAGTTGCCTGATAGGGGGCAGTTTTAATATACTGCCCTTTTTTTCGGAAAATAATTTTACTTACTAATACGAGATATACCAATAGATTCACGAATTGATTGTATAAAAGGTATACTAATTTCGCGAGCTTTTTTAGCCCCTTCCTGTAACTGTTCTTCAATATGATCAGGGACTCCCAGTAATGCTTGATATCGTTCTCGAGCAGGCGCTATTTCTTCATTGATTTTTTCAAATAGAACTTTTTTCATTTCGCCCCAGGCAATGCCTTCAGCATAACGCTGGCGAATTTCAGTCACTTCTGTTTTATTAGCAAAGGCTTGATAAATACCAAACAGGGTGCAGCCTGCTGGGTCTTTAGACTCACCTGGCTCTAGGGAATTCGTTTTGATTTTATTAATTAATTTCTTAAATTTTTTCTCAGGCTCAAATAATGGAATGGTGTTGTTATAACTTTTACTCATTTTTCGGCCATCAAGCCCTAGTATCGTGGCTGAATTATCTTCGACCACGGCTTCAGGTATAGCAAAATGTTCACCATAAATATGATTAAAACGAGAAGCAATATCTCGTGCCATTTCAATATGTTGAATTTGATCTTTACCCACGGGGACTTTATTTGCTTTAAACATTAACATATCAGCTGCCATTAATATCGGGTAGCTAAACAAGCCCATATTAATGCCCTTATCCGGGTCATTATCACCAGACTCTACATTCTCTGCAACAGAGGCTTTATAGGCATGGGATCTATTCATCAGACCCTTTGCAGTAACGCACGACAGGATCCAGCAAAGTTCTGGTATTTCTGGTATACCAGATTGGCGATAAAAAACGGCATTAGAGGTATCCAAGCCTAAAGCTAACCATGTTGCCGCAATTTCCAGACTGGATTGTTTAACTCTTTCTGGTTCTTGGCACTTAATAAGTGCATGGTAATCGGCAAGAAAATAAAAAGGTCGGACATTCTCATCCTTACTTGCTGCAATTGCAGGGCGAATTGCCCCAGCATAATTGCCTAAATGAGGGGTTCCTGTCGTTGTAATACCAGTTAGGATAATTTGTTTGCTCATAATTATTATTCAATATAACGGCTGTGTATTGCTAAAAATTGGTAAATTTTACACAAAAAATTGGCAATAGTCAGTTCTAGTCGTTTTTTACTAGAACAAAGTGAGAGGAGGGCAGTTAGATAGGGTAATAAGTTAAAGGTATATTATAAGACTTGGAATCAACGTATTGTTTTGTTAATGTCTCTAAAAGATAAAAATGCCAAGCAATTTTTTTGTTTTATAGTAAACTTTAAAATTAAGGTGAAAATTATTTTTTTATTTGCTACTTTAAAGAAGGGGTATATATGTTGGAATATGATGAAAAACGTGACTATATTCGAATGGATGTGGATTGTAAGGTGACTTATAAGTTGATTGATTCTGATGAAGTAAAAACAGGACGTTGCTTATCATTAAGCGGATCGGGAGTTTCTTTTGTTTCTGATAAACCTTATGATGTTGGATTGGCGATGGAAGTGAATGTGTTACCAGAAAATCCAGTGACACCCCCTATGACTGCTTTTATAGCGGTGGTTAGAAGTATTGCCCAAGAAGAGGGAACGTTTGAAATTGCGGGGATAATCAAAAGCCTTAAGTAATTTATAATCTCTCTTAAATTTAAAACTTATTTTTTAAGAGAATAGAAATAACCATGTATACAATCACAAAAGAAGTTTATTTTTGTTATGGTCATCGACTAATGAACCATAAAGGAAAATGTAAAAACCTTCATGGACATAGCGTTAAAGCTTCTATCTCAATTAAACAGGAACAGTTGAATGAACAAGGGATGGTTTGTGATTTTTCTGATATAAAGGAAGTTGTCGAGTCCTATATTGATAAGCATCTGGATCATAATTTTTTATTACACAAAGATGATCCCCTTATTCCTTTATTAACGCAACAAAATGAACGATTCATGGCTATTGACGAGCATCCTACGGCAGAGGTTTTAAGTAAGATGATTTATCAGCATTTAAAACAACAAGGATTAAATGTTGATAAAGTTGTCCTTTGGGAAACAGCGAGTGCCAATGCATGTTATCAGGAAAACTAAAAGAGATAGCGTTATGAGTCTGGTTCATCCTGTAAATACATCGCTTTGTCTGGAACAACTATGTGAATCAAACTATCAAAAACTCTTCTGCTTGATTCCTGATTTATGTTCTTTTCAAAATCAGGCTACAGGTAAAACTACCAATAAGCCCACCTTATATTTAAAAATAATTGATCGTTCAAATCATACCTTAACTGTTGAACTGAGCCATCGTTTTAAAAAAAACTTGGATACTTTTATGGAACCTGCTGTAAAAATAAGAATTTATTTAGATGCAAACTTGGTTGAAGTATTAAAAGATCATGCAAGACCATTAGTATCAATAGTTTATAAAGACCCACGGCAAAGTAGAGAAATAATGAATTACAAATGGCGATTAAATTATTTCCTGCAAAAATGGTTAGACCACTGTTTACAAACAGACTATAAGTTTCGAAGCTCAGGAATGTTCTAACACGTACTCAACTATGCGCGCGTTACTACAACAGAAAAAGACAAACAAAAATTCTGTGCGATATGGGTGGGTTATTTATTGCGAGTTACCTTAGCGGTGGCCTTTACTCTATTTTAAGCTGGAAAGCTGCACGGACACATCTCAAAATATCATAACTATATGTTTCATCAAATAATTCAAACAGCGGTTTTAGTGCGTTTTTTTGATCTTCTGGTAAATTGATAATAGCCTCTTCTATTTGGTCAATTTCTTTTTTATCTAAATCAATCACATCATTTAACTGTACACCGCCTTCTTCTATTGCTTGGGCTAAATGATTATAAATAGTCCCTTCTTTTAATTGTCGCTGTTTTGAAACTTGTTCTACTGTATTGCCTAATCTAAACAGTGCGACAGTTTCTCCAACTGTATCTGTTAATTCCAGATCAGTAAATTGTTGTAGAATTTGTAAAAATTCTTCGCCATATAATTCAAGCTTCTTTTCTCCGATACCTGAAATGGCATTCATTTGCTGTAAATTAGTGGGATGTTCATCCATCATGGCCATTAAGGTTGCATCATGGAAAATAACAAATGAGGGTACATCCTGGGCATCAGCCAGCTCGCGCCGTTTTGCTTTTAAAGCATTCCAAAGCAGATTGTTTTCGCTTTGTTTAATCACTCGTTTTTCACCTTTTTTGCGTCGGCCTTTTTCAGGGGCAATATCTTTGCGTAAAGTGAGTATTTGTTCTCCTCGTAATATTGGTCTGCATTTTTCTGTTAGTTTAAATGCGCCGTAGCCTTCATAATCAATTTCTACAAAGTTTTTTGCCACTAATTGACGGAAAATAGAGCGCCATTGTGTTTCGTCAATGTCTTTACCAATGCCAAAAGTAGATTGTTTGTCATGACCAAAATTTATGATTCTTTCACTGGACTTACCCAGTAATACATCAATTAAATAATTAACACCAAAGCGTTGTTCAGTCCGATAAATGCAGGATAAGGCTTGTTGTGCTGGTATAGTTCCATCCCAGGTTTCTACTGGTTCTAAACAGGTATCACAATTACCACAGCCTTGATTTAGTTCATCACCAAAATAAGCTAATAAGGCTTGTCTACGACAACTGACGAGTTCACATAAGGCAAGCATGGATTCCAGTTTATGAAACTCCACCCGTTTGTGAGATTCATCAGCAGTCGAGCTGGTTAACATTTGACGTAAAGTGATAACATCTTGTAAACCATAAGCCATCCATGCATTGGCAGGTTCTCCATCACGCCCGGCACGCCCTGTTTCTTGATAATAGCCCTCTATACTTTTGGGTAAATCCAGGTGGGCTACAAAACGAACATTAGGTTTGTCTATTCCCATGCCAAAGGCAATAGTGGCAACAATAACGATACCTTCTTCCATCAAAAAACGATGTTGGTTTTGTTGTTTAACATCATTAGCCAGACGGGCGTGATAGGGCAGGGCATTGACCCCTTTTTCTGCTAGCCATTTTGCAGTAGCCTCTACTTTTTTCCGTGACAAGCAATAAACAATCCCAGCATCACCTGAATGTTCTGCTCTGATAAAATGGAGTAATTGTTGTTTTGCATTTTGTTTTTGTACGATTCGATACCGAATGTTTGGTCGATCAAATCCACTAATAAATGAACCTGCTTGATCTAAAGCAAGTCGCTTAATTATTTCTTCACGGGTTTTTTTATCAGCTGTGGCGGTTAATGCAATTCTAGGAATGTCGGGAAAGTTTTCGTGTAATAGGGATAATTGTAAATAATCTGCACGAAAATCATGCCCCCATTGGGAGACGCAATGGGCTTCATCAATGGCAAATAAAGCAATGTTTATCCGCTGGAATAAAGATTGTGTCCATTGGGACGTGAGTCTTTCTGGCGCAAGATAAAGTAAGTCAAGTTCACCTGCTTCTAATTGATGTTCAACCAATCTTACTTCATCCATAGATAAGGTTGAGTTAAGAAATGCAGCTTTTACACCTAATAAATGTAAGGCACTAACTTGATCTTGCATTAAAGCAATTAACGGAGATATAACAATACCAACCCCGGTTCTGATGATTGCAGGAATTTGATAGCACAAGGATTTACCACCACCCGTAGGCATTAATACTAAGGCATCTTGACCTGCAATGACTTGGTCAATAATATCCTTCTGTTGCCCTCTAAAATCATCGTATCCGAAAACAGATTTAAGGATGTCTTTTGATTGATGATTTATGTTCGTATGTTGTTCCAAGTTGGTAAATTACTCTTTAATGAGGTACTGTCTTTTTTATTTATGTCGATTATATCAAGATCAATTAGATTAATGCTTCTTTTAAAAAATATTTATGGGCGAGTACTTATCCTACTGAAGTTTCCCAGTTTTTAAAACGACGGAACCTGCTATGTATATAGCGGTTTTTATTTTAACCTGCGTTGCTCTGAATGCAGCAAACCCGAATTTAATTGGTTCCTCTTATACGTCAGGGCGAAAATAATTGGGAAACTTCAGCTTATCCTATAATCACTTCTTTATTTTTTAGTTTATCAGAATGATTTCAGATCAATTTTTTCACAGTATTAGTCTTAAGCGGGATAAAGTAGATCGTTTTGGTGTTTATCCTTTTAGCTTACCTTTTATGGGTCTATGCCATTTTATGTGGGTTATCAAGGCTGTCCTTTTGTTTTTTAAAAATCAGGTATAACGTATTAAAATATACAGTTATATACTTCCTGTACAAGGTTTTTCAGCTGTCATGGACACCATTTCTACTTGGTTATATGGGTAAGAAGACACACAACCAGAAAGGAATATTGTATATGCCAACATTTGTATATATTTATACTTTTTTTGATTCATGATAAATATTGCACTTTCTTACTGAATACGAGTTATAAATTTTATCAAAATAAAGTAACTTGATGGGACGGTTTAAAATGATACAAATCAAATCAAGTTAGTAAAATTTCATTATTTTAAATACTATTTCATACATGCACATACCTAATAGTAAGGTAAATTTGATATACTTTTATCCCTTTTAATTATCCCCAAATTTGATTTAAAAACTAAAAACAGGACGGCACAGAGTATAATAGTTAGATTATATAAAGATCAAAATACCCCTTTATGGCTATTTTAAATACACAGAATTCAGCACAACTTAATTATTTAATAGAACATAACCAACAACATTTATTGATTGGAGGGCTTAAAGGAATTGAAAAAGAAAGTCTGCGTATTTGTAAAGAAGGCTGTGTTTCACAAACAGCGCACCCGAAAACATTAGGTGCGGCTCTAACACATCCTCATATCACTACTGATTATTCAGAAGCATTACTTGAATTTATTACCCCACCGTTTTCAGATATAACTCAAACGTTAGATTTTATGCAGACTATTCATCAATATGTATACAGTCATCTTGATGAGGAAGAGATGCTTCTTTCTGCCAGTATGCCTTGCGGTGTAGATGGTGATAAAAGTGTACCCATTGCTAATTATGGCAAGTCAAATATTGGTAAAATGAAACATGCGTACAGACATGGGTTATGGCATCGATATGGTCGAACCATGCAAGCGATTGCGGGCGTGCATTTTAATTATTCAGTCCCAGCCGCTTTGTGGCCGGTATTGCATGAACAAAGCCAAAGTAAACTTGAACTAAAGGACTTTATTTCGGAATCTTATTTTGGCTTGATTAGAAATTTTCAACGGCAAGGCTGGATTATTCTCTATTTATTTGGCGCCTCTCCAGCTATTTGTAAGAGTTTTTTCAAAAGTCGTCCACATTTAATGGCAGAGTTTGATGAGTTTGATCAATATACACTCTACCATCCCTATGCCACTTCACTACGAATGAGTGATATTGGCTATAAAAGTAAAAATCAGGCCAATCTTTCAATTGATTATAATTCTTTAGCTGGATATGTTGATAGCTTAGGGTTGGCGATAGAAACACCTTATCCAGAGTATGAAAAAATCGGTGTTAAAGTGGATGGGGAATATAAACAGTTGAATGCCAATATTCTACAGATTGAAAATGAATTTTACAGCACTATGCGGCCAAAGCAGATAGCAGAATCAGGAGAGAAGCCAACACTCGCATTAAAACATCGAGGTGTTGAATACATAGAAATGCGCTCACTGGATCTTGATCTTTTTAACCCTATCGGAATTGATGAAGGAAATGCACGATTTATTGAAGCATTTTTATTGAATTGTTTATTGCAAGAAAGCCCAAAACACAAGGAAAATGAAGAGCATATTAACAATATTAATCAATTGGATGTTGCGCACAACGGACGTAAACCAGAGTTGAAACTTAATCGGTATGGTCAGCAAGTTAGACTAAAAGACTGGGCAACTGAAATAATAAAATCAATTGAGCCTCTTTGTGAGATTTTGGACGAAGGGAAGACTGATAACCCTTATAGTAAAGCAGTAAAACAGCAATTGTCAGTAGTACAAGATGCAGAGTTAACCCCTTCTGCAAAAATTCTTAAAGGGATGCGTGAAAATAAGCAACCTTTTGGCAGTTTTGGCTTAAAGACATCTAAATGTTATAAACAATATTTTGCACAAAATAAGTTAGATGAAACTAGGACTCAACAGTTTGATGAGATGACAGAGATCTCTTTTAAAAAACTAAAAGAAATAGAAGCAAACGACAGTATTTCTTTTGATGAGTTCTTAAGTAATTATTTTTCTCAAAAATAAATTATGACTGTACTTGATATTCAAAGGATTCAAGCTGAACTGCAAAGTAAAAAGCCGCGCAGTATTTTAAAAGCAGCACTGGAAAATTTTGACAATATTGCTATTTCGTTTAGTGGTGCAGAAGATGTAGTGCTGATAGATATGGCATTAAATATTAGAAAAGATATTCAGGTCTTTTCTTTGGATACAGGACGTTTACACTCGGAAACATACCAGTTTATAGAAAAAGTAAGAAAACATTACAAAATAGAGATAGAAATTCTTACCCCGGATAGAGAGTTATTAGAGCCTTTTGTAAAAGAGAAAGGTCTATTTAGTTTTTATGAAGAAGGGCATCAACAATGTTGCGGTATACGAAAAGTAGAACCGCTTAAACGAAAGCTTTCACAACTCGATGCCTGGATAACCGGTCAACGAAAAGATCAAAGTCTGGATACTCGGCAAGACATTCCAGAAGTACAAATTGACACTGCCTTCTCCACCGACAAAAAACAATTAATAAAATTTAACCCTTTGCTAAATTGGAGTTCAGCACAAGTATGGGATCATATAGAAGCTTATCAAGTTCCCTATAATGAACTGCATCACAAAGGGTTTATTAGTATAGGGTGTGAGCCTTGTACTCGACCCATATTACCAAATCAACATGAACGTGCGGGACGCTGGTGGTGGGAAGAAGCAACCAAAAAAGAATGTGGGTTGCATGCAGGGAATGCCCTAACAAAATAAAATTTTAGCCTAATAAACATAGCTCCACCTTTTGAATTAACATTGATTTTTAGAATAAGGCAATCTGATGATAAAAAAAAATTTGGAAATTTCGGTATTATTAATCCTAACTATTACAGCGAGTTTGCCAACGATAAGCTTTGCAGCACAAGAAGGAAGCGATCAGCTTCGTGTACAAACAGGAGTGCCAAAAAGAACAAATGAAACTATTTTTTCCTCTTTGGTAGCTTGGAGTCAAGAAGATGGCGTAAAAAATAAAGCAAAGGGATTAGCATTCATTAAGGGTTCTAATACAAAAAAAAAGATAACAGAGATTGAAACGGCAAAAATAATCGCAAAATCATTGAATGCAGGAATCAATTATGAAGCACCTCATTCACGTGGTGCTAGGGTGGAATATTCTGCCAATAAAGCCGAGTTTGTTATTACTAATGCCACAGGTTTCGATTTAAACAGAGTGCTTATCGGTGATTATACAAATCAAAAGTTACAGTACAATGTTCCTGGGAAGAAATTTAGTGAGGCAGGTGTAGATATAGCGATTGATCTCGTTTATTCGGCAGTAGTTGAACGCATTGATAAGTTTTCCTCAAAGTTTGTGCCGAAAACAGCTGGAGGTACTATTACAGTGACTATTGATGATGATTTGCCGATAGAAATACAGACTAAAGGTAAAAATATAAAGCAATTGGAATCTGAACTAGACATAGCTTTAGGAAAATTTGCACGTTTTTCATCAGAGCCTATTTATCCAAATATTGTGGAGTTAAATTCAAGAAACTATAAACCTTTTGATGGAGGTGAACTCCAGCTTTTTAATTTAAATGCAAGATCTATCATAATAGATGTAAATGATTCTGCTTTGGGTGTGCTAACAAAATTTAGATTCCCTTCCATAAATAAGCCAGAAGACAGTTTTGAAAATAATGTAATAAAGCTTGTTAGTTTATTACTTTTAGCTGGTTTGGGGTATATTTTTTATGCTAGAAAAAGGGTCAATTAGTTTTATTGTACGGATAAACGCCATCTATTAGACTAGATAGCTTTAAATCACTAAGTGTTTAGTTGATTGTTCTAAATTTTTTAGTAAATAGCCCGCATAATCCAAAAAATGTTCTATGCTTTTTATAATCACTGTGTAAACTTGTTTCTATAGAAGTTATTGTTTCTAAAAAGATATTGAGCAAGTCCTTACGATGAAATATAAACCATAGAGGAAATAGGATATGAGTAATCCAAATCAGAATATACCTAAAACGGGAATTCTTGGATTAAAACAAAACTGGCGTAAGGATTTGCAGTCTGGCTTTCTTGTTTTTTTACTAGCCTTACCCTTATGTTTAGGTGTTGCTTTAGCTTCTGGATTTCCCACTGCGGCAGGTATTATTTCCGCAGTTATTGGAGGTTTGCTGGTTTCTCGAATTAATGGCACTTATATCACTATTACAGGGCCTTCAGCAGGATTAATCGTTGTCATTTTGGCAGCAGTAGAGTCTTTGGGGCAAGGCGATATGATGGCTGGTTACCAATTGACTTTGGCGGCAATTGTAATTTCTGGTGTTTTACAAATTATTTCTGGCTATTTAAAAGTAGGCAAGTTAGGCACATTATTTCCATCTACTGTCGTACATGGAATGTTAGCTGCAATTGGTATTATTATCATAGCTAAGCAGATTCATATTATGCTGGGTATTACAACGATTTATGACAGTATTTTTTTAACGATTAGCCAAATTCCAAACAGCATTTTACATCCAACACCAGGAATTGCCACTATTGGTATTATTGGCTTAGCAATTTTAATTTTTTGGCCTTATGTAAAACATCCAGTATTAAAAAAAATACCCTCACCTTTAGTTGTACTAGTTGTAGGTATGGGGTTAGGGCAGATATATGGCATTCAACATGATCACATTCACCTTTTTTTTCTGGATCAAGTTTACCTTGAAGAACACGACCATTTGGTTGCCCCGGAATATTTAGTCGACATTCCCGACGAGCTATCTTCTTTCTTTTATTTTCCTGATTTTTCCAAAGTCATGAGTCTGAAATTCTTAGCCGCAGTCACGAGTCTTTTTTTAATTGGTAGTCTTGAGTCTTTGGTTGGTGCTGCTGCCATAGATAAGTTAGATCCATATAAACGTCAATCAAACCTAGATAAAGATCTGACTGCAATGGGGGTGGGCAATATAGTCTGTGGTTTTTTAGGTGGACTGCCTTTGATGACTGAAATTATCAGAAGCTCTGCCAATATTGAAAATGGAGCGAAAACTGGCTGGGCAAATTTCTTTCATGGATTAATTTTTTTAGTTTTTGTCATACTGTTCCCACATCTTATTCATAATATCCCTCTGGCAACTTTGGCGGCTTTATTAGTTTATACCGGCTATCGCTTGGCAGAACCCAAAAAATTTAGAGAAGTTCTGGATATTGGCATAGATCAACTAATTTTATTTGTTATTACGATCATTGGAGTATTGGCAACTGACATATTGATAGGCATCATTATGGGTGTCATCGCTAAATTAGCTATAGAGTTAATACGGGGGGTCTGGCCAGAGAATATTTTCAAAATCCACTTTGAAGTTCAACGTCCTGATGATAAAACAATTAGAATCGTATTAACCGGTTCTGCACTTTTTTCTAATTTTCTGCCACTAAAAAATGTATTGTCAGAACTTGAACCGGGTAAATCGATTCTTTTGGATTTTTCGGATGGCTATTTGATTGACCATTCAGTGATGAAATTTATAGATAATTTTAGCCGGGACTATATTGCACAGGGTGGAAAGTGCGAAACAATAGGCCAAATTGTAAAAAAATTCTCTAATCATGAGTTATCAGCACAATTAATGACTGCTGATGATAGAAAAAAATAATCTCTTTTTTAAGGCACAGTGGTTTTGTTTTTTGTGGCACAAAGGTCATCTATTCATTAGTCTCTAGACGAACCTGGGTAGTGTTAATCCAGAGTTTCTACTTCAACCCATTTTAAATTTATCTCGCCTGATGATCCTTTTGAACCTTTTGTATATGTTTTAATAAAAAACACATCATTAGGAAATTCAACTGATTTTATCTTTTGTAATGCCACCCAGCTTGAAGGTGGAGTGTTATCATTATTTAAGTGTTCAAGCTTGGCAGATACGAGATACTCATTCCCCACTTTTTCAAGCTTTACAGTTATTGACTGAATGTGTTTTTTTAAAAAATCCAACTGTCCCTTAATTGCTTTAGATTGATAGGTTATTAGTTTTTTCTGAAAATGAGAGGTAGATTTTTTGGTATTTTTGACAGCCTTCAAAACAAGATCTCCATCAATATTAATATTGAGTTGGGCTAAAATTGATTGTGTCCGGTTTTTCTCTGCTATACCCAGTTCAAACACTTCCTGCATTGACTGTGGTGTTACATTAATGTTTGCAGTAAAAATCCAATCATTTTTTGCTTCTGGCACATCAAGATGTAAAATATTTTTGGCGTGCTTTGCTGTGGTAATCGTTACGGCACCTTTATCTACTTTCAAAAGATTGGCATCAGGATCTATAACTGACCATTGGCTGGATAATGATTTTTCAATAAAATCATCCCTAAAGACAACTTTACCTTTATGCGCTTTTTCTTCAATGTTTTCTTTGATTCTTTCTAATATTTTTTCTAATTCTTCAAAATTATTGGCGAAAAAATATTCTCCACCACTGCCTTCAGCAATACTGGAAAGTTCTATCGTTTCATCTTCATTTACATCAATACCAATAACATTCACTATAATTCCCAGCTCTTTAAGCGTGCTAACAACTTCATTAATATCACCACCACAAGTATCTTGAGTATTTGAGAAGAGGACAATAGTTTTATTTCCTTTAACTGTGTTTAATGCATCACCACCTTGTTCCAGTGCTTTTGCAATCGGCGTAGCCCCTTGGTCTGGTTCCAGCATTTGTACATTTTCGACAATAGCTTCGATATTTAACGGTGCCAACGGGTTTATTATTTCGATAGCAGAGCAGTCTCTATCTCCCTGATGACCGTATACCTCTACGCCAACATTTATGTCCTTTGGTAAGGTTTCTACCATGGCTTCAAATGTTTCCAATGTACTTTCCATTTTACTTAAATCATTTAGCTTTGTATGTTTAGAGAATTTTCCTGACATTTGTTCTGAAACGTCAAAAATAAATAGTACATTAGAAGATGCCCATACCTGACTGGAACTAATAGCCCCTGCAAGTAGCATCGCTGAAATTATTACGTTGATTTGAAGTCTTTTTTTCATATTGTTCTCGTTTATTCAGGCTTTTCTTTGTTTAATTAATTATACTGTCTTAATTATTATAGTTTGAAAAATATTAAGTGTTTTTTCTACTTATTTTTATAGTCCAAAATCAGTTTGGTAATTTATAATCCTGTAATATTTTCTCCATTACCCAGGCAGTTCTTGCCGCACTAACACCAGTACTAGGGCATTGTCCAATACCATTCAGTTGATTAACAATAGTTTGAATCAACGGTTGTTGTACGTGTTCTGGGTTATCTATAGGAAATTTTTCTTCTCTACCTTTAGTGATTAATTGAACTGGCTCGGTACCAAATGACGAAAAAACCAGCTTTCCTTTATTACCAATAATTTCTGTTCGGTCTTGTCGGTCAAAACTGTTAAAACTCCATAGCCCCGTACCGTGTATACCACTGGCAAACACAAAACTGGCACTAACGGTATCTTCTGCTGGATATTCATTAGTCTGGTTTCCACTGTGTCCATTTACTTTGACGATGGGGCCGAGCATAAAGTCTAGATAATCTAGTGTATGGCAAGCTAAATCCATAAAAAAACCACCACCAGAGATCTCGGGAATAACCCGCCAGTTGAGTGGTTGGTCCGGATTACGATTGAAGGGGCGAGTATAGGTGATAGTTACAGCACGAACTTTACCAATAGCACCGGTTTCCAATAACGATTTAATGGCTAAGAAGCGAGGCAATGCGCGCCGATAATAAGCAACATATAAAGGTACATTCGCTTGGTTGCATGCAGTAATCATTGCCTGACATTGTTTTAAATTAAGTGCCATGGGCTTTTCAACATAGACAGGTTTACCCGCGGAAGCGATGTCTAAAACATAGTCATGATGCAAATTTGGTGGTGTTGCAATATAGACAGCATCAACATTTTTATCATGGATAAGTTCTTGACTGTCTTGATAGTGTTTTGACACATGATGGCGTTGTGCATAGTCTTTTGCTTTGTCCGCATCACGCCGCATAACAGCAACCAGTTCAGAATGGCTGGCTTTCTGAAATCCGGGGCCGCTTTTGACCTCAGTCACTTGACCACAGCCGATAATACCCCAACCAATAACTTTCATGTGAAACTCCTGTAATTAAAAAATAGGGCTGGTTCAGATAGTCGTAAGTTTCTTGATTTTCCTCTTATCATTTAATACTGACCTGTTTCTTTGTAAATAATACCACTTCCAGAATACCGGTATACCTTGGACATTGACTTATGATTGAATAAGGCAACGAAAAAAGGAGAGTGATATGAAGACATTGACAGGGTTATGTGGCAACAATAAAAAACAAGCTGATTTATACCAAAAAATAGTCGATTTCCCACTTGATAACCCAAAAGAAAAAGTTCCATTTTCTGTGCGGACAGCAATAGATAATGTCTGGAGTCTGGATTATACGCATCAAGTTATCGATGAATATAAACGATTTTTATTATTGTATCAAAAATGATTCAGGTTCTAAGAGCTATATTTTTCGCGGTTACGGATGCGGATTTATAACGATTTCATTTTGCCGATAGCAAGCGATAAAATGGGCGAATAGTAGGTTACGCAACTATTTTAGTAACGCTGACTATTGGCAAAAATCAACCAATAGAAAACCGCATCTGTGACCGCGCGAAGTATCAATGTTTCCCCGAAAGTAGAAAGTTTTACTTTTGGGTAGACACTTTTTTGCAATCAAATCGCTCTCATTATCGTTTATCTATATGTGAACATAAAATTAGAAAAACCAGTTGTTTTCCATAAACCTAGAAAAATCAGTTGGATCACAGATTCTAGCACAAGCTACTGGATCCACAGCACTTCAAAAAAACACTTGCTTAACCGAATGGGTGAAACTAAGGATTTTTCAAAGCACTGTGAAACCAATAGCTTACCTATAATTCCGCGTCCAACTGATCTTTCTAGGATAAATAAGCTTTTTTCTAGTAAATGTTCCATTTTTTTAACTTTACTGATTGAGAAAATATAATGAAAAATAATAAAGCGATAAACTCTGCAGTGGCAGGAATTCTGGCGTTAGGTGCTGCAGCAACATCAACTTCAGCTTTTGCCGTGCCTGATCAACCCAAAAATTGGGAAAAATGTACAGGTATAGCAAAAGCGGGAATGAATGATTGTGGTTCACTGGATGAAAAACATAGCTGTTCTGGACAATCAACAGTAGATGACGATACCAACGAATGGGTTTATGTACCAGAAGGAACGTGTACTAAAATTACTGGGGGTAAAGTTGCCATGGTTAAACCAGCCAAGAAATAATGTCCGTTTTGTCTACAGATAGAAGACCAATATCAGGTGCTGGTATTGGTCTTCGTTCTCGGCATATTAATGAGATTATAACGACATTACCAAATATTCCCTGGTTAGAGTTACTTGCGGATAACCACCTTGCAGAAGGTGGTTTAGTCTCGGATCAATTGGACGCTATTGCCGAACATTATCCATTAACACTGCATTGTGTTGGTATGTCTTTGGCTTCCGTTGAACCATTAGATAAAGTATATTGTCAACGCATCAAAGAATTAGCAATACATGTTAACGCGGCTTGGGTCTCAGAACACTTATGTTTTACTTCGGCTATGGGTGTTCATAGTCATGATCTGCTTCCAATGCCTTATAACCAGGAATCGTTAAACCATTGCTCTGATCGTATTTTACAAATTCAAGATTTATTAGGCGAGCCATTGTTGATTGAGAATGTCTCCAGTTATATGGTTTTTAAAAATAGCGAAATGTCTGAGCTGGATTTCATAATAGAATTGACAAAAAAAACAGATTGTTACTTATTAGTTGATGTCAATAATATTTATGTTAATCAAGAAAACCAAAATATAGATGGTGAGTATTACATTGATCAGTTACCTATAGACCGCGTAAAGGAAATTCATTTGGCAGGCTATCAGAAAAATGAAAATTATTTGCTTGATGCACATAATAACCCAGTGTCAGAACCAGTTTGGAAACTATATCAACGTCTTCTGCAACGTAAGGTTGATATTCCTACTTTGATTGAATGGGATAATGATATTCCACCATTACAAACATTATTGAATGAAGCAGAAAAAGCAAAGATTTTGGCTAAACAATGTGCTGTAAATGAGTCTTAAATTAGTGCAAGATAGTTTTATTCAACAAATTACAGAGACTCTCCCCGAAGATGACTTTTTAAGTTATTTAAAACCTTGCGGAAACTTGTTGCCTGAACAACAATTAGCCATTTACAAAAATAATGTTCAAGGTGCACTACAGAAAAGCTTGTCGCAAATCTATCCGGTGTGTAAAAAAGTATTAGGTGAAAAATACTTTAAACAAATAGCAAATATTTATATTAGAAATTACCCCTCTAAGCACTATGATTTGAATCTATATGGTGAATATTTTTTTGACTTTATGAACTTGCAATTTATTCAACGAGAAGAATTGAAAGACTTTCCATATTTAAGTGATTTAGTGCAGCTTGAGTGGTTTTATCACCAAGTTTATTTTGCCGCGCAAGGCTCAGTCTTTGATTTTTTTGCCTATTCACAATTATCAGAGCAGGAACAAGCAGGAAGTGTTTTTCAACTGTCTCCTTGTTTGAAATTTATCAGTTCAGACTACCCAATAGTATCAATTTGGCAGTTAAATCAGGAACAGACGGATACCCAACAAACGTTGAGTTCAGGCTTGGAAAGATGTTGTGTTTTTAGAAATAATAATCATATTAAGCTAATTCTTATCGATACTAAAGTGTATACATTGTTATCGCTTATCAACGGAGGAAGTACTTTAGCAGAGCTAGTTAAAAAAGATGTTGACAGCCGTTTGTCTGAGTTGATAAAGCAAGGCTGGGTTGATAGTTTTAAAGTAAAGCATGTTTAGCCAGAATTATTTGAACCGTTTATATCGCTTTTGCTACAGCTTAACAGTTGATGAAACGGATGCTTACGACTTATTGCAGAATTCATTGGAAAAGTTTTTAAAAAATCAGACAAAAAAAGAAAACAACCTAGCGTTTATGTACAGGATTATTCGTCATCAATTTATTGATGATTATAGAAAACAGAGTAAGTACCAATCCATTCCTTTTGAAGAACAGGATCATATTGATTTTGATGTTAAAACTTTAGAGAGTATTAGTATTGATGGCGATTTAATCGAGCAAATTTTGGAAAGTCTGGAGCCGTTGGAGAGAGAAATTATTTTTTATTGGGCTGTTGAAGGCTATACAACCCAAGAAGTTGCAGATATGTTAAGAATGCCAAAAGGAACGGTGTTGTCAAAAATTCACCGTATGAGATTACGGATAAAACAGCAGTTTAATGATGAGCTGGATTTGCAACCCTCGTTACAAAAAGAGGTGTTTAAAAAATGAAACAAATGTTTAAAAACAGTGTACAACAACACTTGAGTAATAAAAACCTATCCACCAAACAACTCAAGCAATTAAGGGAATTACAAGCAAAATACGATAAGTTGATAGAAACACCTTTTGTTTCTTGGTACAGAATGGCTACGTTAGCCTCTGTTTTAATTTTTTCTATTGGGCTGAGTTTCTATTTTGTCAGTGCAGCTATTTTTTCACCTCAAACAATAGAACAACTTATTGCTGAAGAAGTTGCAACTAATCATCTTAAATTAAAACCACTGGAAGCCAGTTTTAATTCGATGCAAGGGGTTAAAAACTATTTTAAAGAATTAGGGTTTTCCCCTGTTAAGCTCATACTGTCAGGGCAGACTTTACTTGGAGGGCGATACTGCTCAATTCAAGGAGTGACAGCGTTGCAATTAAGATTGATGAATAATAAAACAAATAAAGTGCAATCACTTTATAAAACCCAATATGACCGACGAATATTTAGGGACTTTCCTGTGGTTGCAAAAGGCAGTAAACCAATAACTATTTATGTAAAGGGAATGAAAGTTGATATGTGGGTGGAAAAGGATATATTGTTTGCATTGGTTGAATAACAGGAAAAAAAGAATGTAAGTTATATGCTTACACTACGTTATACTTTTTTAAAGTAGTTTTTCTTCCCTTATTTTTATCTTTTTCAAGGATATACTTTATTCAGTCACGGATGCGGAATATATGTCGAGTTGATTTTTGTCGAAAGCAAGGCAATGAATCTAGGGGCATAGGGCACAGCTTTCTCATAAAAAAACTAATTGACATACTGTAGAATATGTAGATTTTCATAATACTATGTCATCATCTAAATTTTTTACATTAACGGGACTGGGCTCCAACTATTCCCCAAGAGGTCTAGCCTGGGAATATAATTGAAT